>NZ_JBKFTO010000002.1:0-440884 GCF_050432925.1 Pseudomonas sp. 18175
CGACTCAGGGCAAATGAACGGACGTCGGTCGTTGAGTAAGAAAGGCGACGGCGAGATCCGTCGCCTACTTCATAACGCTGCGTCAGCGGGTATCAGGTGCCCTGCTTGGAAGCCTCTTTACGAGGGCTACCTGGCCCGAGGCCTGAAAACGACCCAGGCCTTGGTTGTGATCGCCCGCAAGCTGGCACGGATCGCGTTTTCACTCCTGAAAAATCAGAGTGAGTACAAGTCAAAAGCGGTTTTGGGGACTTCCCCTCAACCATAGAATCTCCCACANCGAGGCCTGAAAACGACCCAGGCCTTGGTTGTGATCGCCCGCAAGCTGGCACGGATCGCGTTTTCACTCCTGAAAAATCAGAGTGAGTACAAGTCAAAAGCGGTTTTGGGGACTTCCCCTCAACCATAGAATCTCCCACATTTTGGTCTGGGTTTACAAGGCTGCCGACTGCGCCGCCTGTAGCACCCTGAGCAAATTCCCGCCCCAGATATCCCCCACCTGCTGCTCGGTATACCCCGCATCCAACAACCGCTGGGTAATCACCGGCAACTGGCTCACATCCTCAAGGTCAGCCAGGCCCCCACCACCATCCCAATCCGCCCCAATCCCCACATGCTCCGGCCCGGCCACCTCCAGCAAATGCAGCAGGTGCTTCATAAACACATCCAGGTCGGCCTTGGGCTGGGCAAAGCGCTCATTGATCGTGTCGCGCTCCGCATACAAAGCCTTGAGCTGCTCCGGGCTCAGCGCCGCCAGGTTATGAAAGCGCGCACCCAGTGCCGCCATCGCCTTGTTGCGCTCCGGATTCTGCTTGAGCGGGATCAGGTAGTCGCTGTAGGCGTTGACCTGAATCACCCCACCCTTGGCCGCCAATTGGCGTACGCGGTTGTCGTCCAAATTGCGTGGGTGCGGGTTGACCGAGCGGCTGCTGGAGTGGGACGCGATGATCGGTGCTGTGGACAGCGCCAGCATCTGGTCGAACACCGCATCGCTGGCGTGGGACACGTCCAGCAAAATGCCCAGGCGGTTGGCCCGCTGCACCAGGTCGCGGCCCTTGGGGCTCAGGCCTTTCCATTCCGGCAGCGCAGTGGCCGAGTCGGCGAGGTCGTTGTTCATGAAGTGCACCAGGCCGAGCATGCGCAAGCCTTGGCGGTAGTAGGTGTTCAGCAGCTCGGGGTCGGAACTCAGCGGGTCCGCGTTTTCCATGCTGATAAACACCACGCGCTTGCCTTGGGCGGCAATGCGCCGGGCATCGTCAGCGGTGAGGGCCAGGGCGAAGCTGTCGGGGTTACGGTCAATCACATCGCGGATGCGGGTGAGGGTGGCCAACCCATAGGCGCTGGCGTAGGCGCGGCCTTCCTCGGTGCGCGGGCCTTGCGGCGTGTAGACCGCAAAGAACCCGCCATCCAGGCCGCCTTCGCGCATACGCGGCAGGTCCACTTGGCTGCCGTCCTGGCGGTAGGCGTGGCGCTCGGTGATGTTCCAGCCGGGGCGGGTCAGGCTCAGCGGGGTGTCGAGGTGGCTATCGAGCACCAACAGGCGTTGGTGCAGGGCCAGGGTGCTGGGGCTGACGTTGGTTTGGGCATTGGTTTGGGCATGGCCCAGCAGCGGCAGCAGGGCAAGTAATAGCAGGCGCTTGGTCATGCTCAGAACTCCATGCTCAAGGTGCTTTGGAAGGTGCGCGGCGAACCTGGGCGGAACACGGCGGGGCCGCTGGTGCTGGTGAGGATGTAGCCCAGGTAGTCCTTGTCAAAAAGGTTGTCGATGTTGAAGCGCAGCTTGACGTTTTTCAGCGGGCCGTAATGCAGTTGCTCGCCACCCAGGTCCAGGTAGGCGTTGTACAGGGTGTAGCCGGGCACCGATTCGCTGTTGGTGAAGTTGCTGTAGCGCTCGCCGATGTAGCGTGCCGAGAAGTTCAGCAACGCCCATGGCGCCAGTTCATAGGTGGCCCCGGCTTGGGCCAGCCAGCGCGGGCTGTCGGGTACGTCGTTGTCGCGGATCGACAAGCCGGCAGCATCGTTCTGGAACGTGGACTTGTTGTAGGTCAGGTTGCCGTTGAGCACGATCTTGTCGGCCAGCACCGGTGGCTTCCATTGCCCGCTCAACTCAGTGCCGTAGGCCTGCACCTTGCCGACGTTCTGGTAGTAGGTTTCCACCTGGCTGCTGCCCGGTACCGGCGAGGCGAAGGCTTGCAGGCGGTTGTCAAAGTCGGTGCGGTACAGGGCCCAGGAAGCGTTGAAGGTCGGGCGATTGATGCGATAGCCCACCTCGTAGTTCTTCGCCCGTTCGGCCTCTGGCGGTGGTGCGCTGGGGCTGGCGGCGCGGAAGATATCGTCGGCGCCACGGGGCAGGGCCATGTTCTCTGAGTAGGAGGCGAACACCTGGGTGTCGTCGGTGAGGTTGTAGACCAGCCCGGCTTGCGGCAGGAACGCGTCGTTCCACTGGGTGCTGATGCGCGGCTGGCGGTTGTTGATGTAGTCACCCGCGTTGCGGTAGCCCTCGATGCGGTATTTGAGGTTCAGGCTCTTGAAGCCGAACTGCAAACGCAGGCGGTCATCCAGCAGGGTCCAGGTGTCTTTGAGGTGGTATTGCAGCGAGTTGCGCGTGGAGCTGAAATCCCCTTGTCGGTGTACCGGTTCATTGAACAGCGGCGTGCCATCCGGGCTGCCATCGGTGAGGTTGTAGCGCGCCTGCTGGCGGTTGAACACATCGGTCTCGGCCCACAGCCCGGTGTCGATCTGGTGCTGGCCGACTTCCCATTGCAGCCCGGTGCGCCCGCCAAAACGATGGCCGCTGAGGGATGACAAACCGTATTGCACGCCGCGTGGCGCCACCAGGCCGTCCACATTGCTTTCGGCATTGTGCAGCGCCAGCGAGGTGGCGTAGGCCTCGGGGGACACGCCAAAACCCTTCTTGGCCTCGTAGTACACCGTGCTGTAGTTGAGCAGGTCGGGGCGGATCTGGAACTGGCCGCCCAGGCTGTACAACGTATCGCGCCGCTGGTTCACAGCCTGTTTGTAGTACTGGTTGTAGTTGGTGTTGCTGTAGCGCACCCCCGGTACGGTCTCGGGCAGGTTCGGCAGGCTGCCCAGGTAAGCAAAGTCTCGGCCGGAGCGCCCGAACGGGTCGTTGGCGGTGCCTTCGTACTGGGCGATGCTCACGTAGGGTGAGTCATAGTCATAGAACGAGTTGTGCACCGCACGCAGCCACACTTCGTCGCGATCACCAAAGCGATAGCGCACCTTGGCTTCCAGGTGCTCGCGGTCGATGGTGCCGGGGCCGCGCCACAGGTCGCCGTCGATTTTCGAGCGGCTGAAATACGCCGACAGGCCTTGGTGTTCGCCAGTCTGCAATTTCACAAAACTGCGCCGCAGGCTGTCGCTGCCCAAGGTGTAAGAAAGGCTCGCGCCAGGCTCCAGCGTAGGGTTGCTGGTCTGGTAATCCACATACGGCCCCAACGACGCGTAGCCCGATTGCGACACATCACCGGCGCCGGTGGAGGCGGTCACGCGCTCGGTATTTTCATTGTCGACGTAGCGGTAGATCGGGCTGCCACCAAATTGGTCAGTACGACCCAAGGGCACGCCGTCGATGGAAAACCCGATCTGTTGCAGGTTGAACGCGCGCACAAACACCGAGTTGCCGAACTCATACAAACCCAACGCATCGTTGACCTGCACGTTGAAGCCGGGCAGCGCTTCGAGCATTTTCAGCCCCGAGGTGCCGGCCGGTGCCGATTGCAGCGCCTGGTGGGAGATGGCCAGGGTATTGCTGATCTTGTCTTCGCCGATGGCGGCGCTGGCTTCGGTCACCCGTGCGCCTACCACCTCGACTTTGCTCAGTTGCGGTTCGGTGGAACTGGCGGCCTGTGCCGCCCAGGTGGTATCGGCCAGCAGCAGGCTGGCGAGCAGGGTCTTGCGGTACTGAGCAATCATTGTCGGTCCTTGGTATGCGCTCTTGTAGGAGCGAGCTGGCTCGCGAAAAACGCCAACGATGACGCGGTAAACCAGATGCAACGCGGCGTCCTCAGGTTTTTCGCGAGCAAGCTCGCTCCTACAGATGAAGAGGTTCAGAGCCCGGCGTGGGCCTGGGCGAGAAAGTCGGGCTGGGCCCATTCGTGCACGCTGAAGTCGTTCTGCAAGAAGCCGCGCTGCACCAGGAAGTCCTTTTTCAGCTCCAGCGCCGCGAGGTTTTGCGGACCCAGTTGGGGGACAAAATCCAGTTCGGCGATGGCGCTGCGGATAAACGCCGCGTTTGGCAGAAACGTGACCCGCGTGAACAGCTCGGCAGCGGCATCGCGGTGCCTGTTGATCCAGCGCCCGGCACGTATCGCGGCGCGCAGGAACGCCACCACCACCTGCGGGTGTTCCTCGGCAAAGGCGCGATTGACCGTGGTGGCGTAGGGGCCGTTGTGGTTCTTGAGGGTCCAGTCCGGGTAGCGTTCCAGGTCCTCGATCACGGTGAATTCACCGCTGGCGAGCAACGTCGGCACATGGCCGGCACCGATATGCACCGCATCCACCCGGCCCTCGGCCAACGCGCGCACTTCATGCCCCGGTTTGCCGTGCAGGCCATGCAGTTGGGACCAGAACGCCGAAGGCCTTGCGGCGGGCTGCAAGGTATGGGGATCGCCTTCGTCCTCAAGCTCGATCAGCCGCACTTGCGACGGCTCCAGCCCCGCCAGTTGCAGGGCGTTAAACAGGCCATGCTCGGCCAGCGCCTTGAGCACATCCACCCGCGCCTTGTTGCGGCTCACCGGCACGCCGATGCGCTTGCCGAACAAGTCGGCGACCTGGCGGATGCGCCCGTCGGCGCGCACCAGCACCTGCCCGGCACGCTGGGTCGCGGTGGTCGCCACCAGCAACGTATCGGCCTGATCGGCACGCGCCCACAGCGCCGGTACTGCGCCGCCGTCGCGGATCAGGCGTGACTCGCCATGGGTGAAGTGCGGCAGCCAGCCCTGGTTGTCGGCCAGTGAGCGCAGGTAGATCGGATCGGCGCCGACGCGCTGGTATTCCTCATCCAACCAGCCGAGCTCAACGGCGATATTGGAGGCGACCAGCAGCGGGCAGATGCTGTAGTGGGTGGGCAGGGCTTGGCTCATGGCAGATTCCTTAGTGAGGGTTGGGAGAAACTCAGGTGTTCAAAGCCTTGTTGCAGGTCGGCGATCAGGTCCTCGACCGCTTCCAGGCCCACATGCAGGCGCAGCAATACGCCGGGGGCGATCTGCGCCGAAGGGTGGCGTTGCTGGGTGCGGATCAGGCTTTCGAAACCGCCCCAACTGGCGCCCATGGCGAACAGGTGCAGGCTGTCGAGAAAGGTCTTGATCAGAGCCTCGGGCACAGGCTTGAGCACGACGCCGAACAGCCCGGTGGAACCGAGAAAATCACGCTTGAAGACGTCATGCCCCGTTGCCACCGGTAGCGCGGGGTGCAGCACCTCGGCAACTTCCGGGCGTTGTTGCAACCACTGCGCCACGATCAGGGCCGAACGCTCGTGCTGGCGCAGGCGCACGCCGAGGGTGCGCAGGCCACGCAGGCCGAGGTAGGCGTCATCGGCACTGGCGATATAGCCCAGTTGGCGCACGCTTTCGCGCACACCGGCATATAGGGGCTCAGTGGTGACGATCACGCCGAGCATGGCATCGCTATGGCCCACCAGGTACTTGGTGGCGGCATGGATCGAAATGTCTACGCCGTGTTCGAACGCCTTGAAAAACAGCGGCGTGGCCCAGGTGTTATCCAGCATCAACAGCGCGCCATGGGCGTGGGCTACGCGGGCGAGGGCGGGAATATCTTGCACTTCAAACGTGCTGGAACCGGGGGCTTCGGCGTACACCAGGCGGGTGTTGGGCTGGATCAACCCGGCGATGTCTGTCCCCAGCATCGGTGCAAAATACGAAGCCTGGATGCCGTAGCGCGGCAGGATCTGGTCGAACACCTGGCGTGCGTGCCAATAGCAGTTGTCGGTCACCAGGATGTGGTCGCCGGCCCGCGCCACCGCCAGCACCGCGCCGACGATCGCCGCGAGCCCGCTGGGCATGATCAGCCCGCGAAAGCCGCCCTCCAACTGCGCCACTGCATCTTCGAACGCAGCGGTGGTGGGGTTGCCGTTGCGCCCGTAGATATGCCCGCGATAGTGCGGGTCGTCGGCATTGGCCAGGTGGTTGCCCAGGGTGCTGGTGTCGGGCCAGATAAAGGTCGAGCTACGATACACCGGCGTATTCACAGTGCCTGCGTGGTTGGCAGGGTCGCGGCCCAGATGGGTCAGTAAGGTATCGTCGCGCATGCTTATTGCCGCTCCAGCCGCTTGGCCCAACGTGAAAGGGGGTAGATGTAGAGAAAGAAGGCGATGAAGACCAAGCCGTAGGCCGGCAGCAGCAGGTCGCTGCGCAACTGCGTGGAGAGGTGGGATTGAACAGTGGTCATCAATTCTTCCACCCCCAGCAGGTTGGCCAGGGAGGTGGACATGGTCACCGCGCAATACAGGTTCACCCACGGCGCCACCAGGCTCGGCAGGGTCTGCGGGATGATCACGTAGCGCAGCGCCTGGCCGTGGCGCAAACCCAGGGCTTGGGCCGCTTCCCACTGGCCGATCGGCACCGCACGCACCGCGCCGCGCACGATCTCCGAGACGTAGCCGATGGCCGGCAACGCCAGGCCCAACGCCACCTTGAGCCAGTCTGGCAATTGCCACCAACGCCCGGCCCAGTGCACCTCGTAGGGCAGCAGGTAGGCCACGTAGAACATCACCACCAGCCACGGCAGATTGCGCAGCAAGCGGCTTAAAAGCCCGGCAGCCCGGCGCAGAGTGGCGTGGGCGCTAACCTGCACGCTGCCGAGTAATACACCGGCGACGGTCGCCACCAGCATCGCGGTGACGCCCATCAGAATGTTCAGGCCAAAGCCTTGCAGCAGCGCGGGTGCCCACTGCCACAGCAACTGCACGGGTTCAGGCAGCATTGGGCAGCTCCTGGCCGGGCAGGCGCAGGCGCGCCTCCAGGCGACGCAGCAACCAACTGCAGGCACCGATCAGCAGTAGCCACACCAGCAACAGCACCTGCATCATCTCGGCCACATTGAAATTGTCAGACCAGATGCGGTTACTCGCATAGAGCAATTCCGGCACGGCAATCGCGTAGGCAATCGAGGTGGACTTGATGGTCTGCACCACCGTGTTGCCCATGGCCGGCAGGCTATTGCGCAGCGCCAGCGGCAGCACGATATGCAGCAGCACCGTGCGCCCGTGCATCCCCAAGGCGGCTGCGGCCTGGAGGGTTGAGCGGGGCACGGCATCGATGCCAGCGCGCAGGTTTTGCGCTTGGAATGCACCGTTGTGCAGGCCGATCACGATGATCGCCCACTGGGTGCCGTTGAGCACGCGCACGCCGTCCACCAGCGGCAGCAGCGCGCCGACGCCGAAGTAAAAAAAGAACAGTTGCACCAGCAACGGCGTATTGCGAAAGAGCGCCACGTAAGCGCTGCTGATGGCGCGCCACAGCGTGTGGTTTGAACCCAAGCCCGCCGCGCCGAATACCCCCAGGATCAGTGATAGCAGGATGCTCGCCACGGACAACCCCAGGGTCAGGCCCAGCCCCAGCAGGAACCGCTCACGGTCCATCGGGTCCCACAGGATGCTCAACAGCAAGCCATGCTGTTCCAGCCACAGACGCAGGCTGACTTCACTCATGCCGTGCCTGCACATGCTGCTGCGCCACCCAGGCATTGGGCGCCAGGCCGTAACGCTGTTCCAATTGGATGATCAACCCATTGGCATGCCAACCCTCGACAATGCTCGACACCGCCGCCAGCAGCGCCGGTTGGCCCTTGCGCAGCGCGATGCCCCACGGCGCCGGTTCCTGGCCCGGCAACTTCACCTCGTAATCGGCCCATTCCGGTTGGCGGGCTAGGGCGCTGTACAACGCATCATCGCCCATGGCGCCCAAGCAACGGCTGTCCGCCACGGCTTTACGCACCTCCGCCGTGCCATTGAACGAGGCGAACTGTACGCCGTAGCGGCTCTCAAACGGGCGCACCCACACACTGGTTGCGGGCGCGCACAGGGTCTTGCCGCGCAGGCTTTCCCAGGTCGGCACGGCGGTGGATTTGGGGGCGAACACCGTTGCCGCAGAACTGTAGAAACCGGGGCTGGCGAAATCCACCTCACGGCGCCGGGCCGGGGTGTCGAGCAGGGAGGTGACCAGCACTTCGCAGCGGCCTTGGTCGAGGAATAGCAGGCGGTTGAGGGGATTGACCTGCACCAGCGAAAGCTTCAGCGGCTGGCCGACATGGGTGGAGAGTTGGTGTTGCAGGTCGACGATTAAATCCATGATCAGGCCCGAGGGTTTGCCGTTTGCGTCCAGGGTTTTGAACGGCGGGAATTCGTCGCTGGTGCAGACGTTCAAGGTGCCGCGGGATTGGGCGCGTTCCAGGAGGGGTTCGGCGAAAGCGGGAAGTGCGCTCACTGCTAACAATGCTGCCAAGGTCAAGGAGAAGAAGAGATGCCCTCGGGCTGATCCAAGGGACTCGGCGGTTTGAAGGCCGCCATCGGGGGCAAGCCCCCTCCCACAGTTGGATTGCGTGTGAGTCAGATTGGGCTCTAACCCTGTGTGTTGCGAACGCGTCGGCGCCAAACTACCGGTCGGCTCTAAGGCCGCCGCGCTTGGCTTTTGATCTAGGCGCCCCGTTAAACCACGCTGGCCGAACGCAGGCTTGAATCCGTGGGTAACCCGGCAGGACGCCGGGTTAGCCGCACTGGGCCATGGATGGCCCATTGCGGCGGCCCACGGATTCAAGCCGGAGTGAGGGCACACCGAGCCTAGGCGAGGTGCCGAGTGGTGGGGCAAGAGCCCTTTGGTTACTTTGGGGCTTTTCCAAAGTGACCCGCCGTAAGGGCGGAACCCATGGCGGTCGTGACCGAGGAAATGGATATGTACTCGAAATGATCCAATACAAAGGTCGCCTGTGAGGGCGCCTTCGCGAGCAAGCCCGCTCCCACATTTAGACCGAGTTGCAGTTGATGGCATTGGGTTGGCCGCTAGATCGCCATCGGGGGCAAGCCCCCTCCCACATTTGATTTGTGGTGTGGCTTTCATGTCGCGCTCCAACCCAGGCGTGAACGCTGCGCCGCGCCTTGGGGGAACGGCTGGGGTGTGCCCAGTTGGGCGGCCAGGAACGTCAGGTACGCCGCTTCTTCCAGATTGATCAGCAACCGCGTCGCCGCCAACACATCGCGCTCCGACCAGGCAAACGGCCCGTGATTGGCCAACAACGCCGCCGGCGCCCGTGGGTGTTCACGCAAGGCTTCCACCACCGGCTGCGGCGCGTAGCGTGGGCCCCAAGCGGTCAATGGGATTTCCTGGTCCTCGTCCAACACCCCCAGCAACTGCGAGGCGTGGGCGCGCAATGGGCGCCCGGCAATGGCGAAGGCGGTCAGATACGGCGAGTGGGTGTGAATCACCGCATTCACCTGTGGCCGCTCGCGGTAGATCGCCACATGCAGCGCCGCCACTTCCTTGAGGTTGTCGGTCAGGCTGCCCTGGCTGTGCTGCAAATCGAAATCCACAATCGCCGCCACACCACTGTCGGCACCGCTCAGCGAAGCAATCACCAACCGTTGTTCACCGGGAATACGCAGGCTGATATTGCCCGCCTCATTGGCCGACAACACCTGATGCTTGATCAGCAACTGCTTGGCGTGGGCAAAGTCGTGTTCGAACACTTGGGTAAAACGCACGGGATCAAAACTCATGGGAAATCCTCAGAAGCGGTAGTCGGCTTTCACGTAGCAGAAGGCGCCTTCGGCACCGGCTGGCGAGATGCTCTGGTAGGCCACGCGCCCGCCGACAAAGCGGTTGGCCACGTCGATCTTGTCTGGGTAGCTGTCGAAAATATTGTTGCCGCCCAAGGTCAGGGTCAGCGCCTGGGTGAAGTCGTAGGACACGCTGGCATTGCTCACCCATTGCGCCGAAAAGGTCTGGTCGCGGGCTTCACCGAGGTTGGAATCGAGGGTGTAGGTGCCGTAGCGAATGGTGTTCCAGCTGGCCTGCCACGCACCTTTGCGCCAGTCGGCACCGAGGATCAGCTTGCTGTTGGGCGAGGCGCTTTCCACGTAGCTCAGGGCTTCGCGGTTGATCAAGGTGATGCCGGTGCCGGCCAGTGGGCCGGGGTTGTCCTTGATGTCGGTGACTTGGGTCTTGCTGTAGTTGAAGGCGCCGTTGAGGGTCAGTTGGCTGGCGTCGGCCAGGTCCAGGCGATAGTGGGCGGCCACGTCGACGCCGCTGGTCTTGGTGTTCAGGGCGTTGGTGAAAAAGCTCACGCCGGAATAGTTGCCATAGCCTTGATTGGCGAGGATCTGGCTGACCTGGGTGCCGCTCAAGGTTTCGGACAGCGCAATGCGGTCCTTGATGCGGATGTGGTACGCGTCCACGCTGACGCTGCCGCGTTCAGTCGGTTGCCATACCAGGCCCAGGGACAGGCTGGTGGATTTCTCCGGTTTCAAGTCACTAGCGCCCAGGGCGCGCGCCACCGGGGTGTTCACGCTGACGGTGCCGACCTGATACGCAGTGGGGTCGCCGGCCTTGAACTCGGTCTGGGTCGCCGAGGTGCCGATCTGGCCCAATGTGGGGGCGCGGTAGCCGCTGCTTAGGGTCGAGCGCAGGCCCCACTGCGGGGTGAAGTCATAGCGCGCAGAAAACTTGCCGGTGGTGGTGGTGCCGAAGTCATCGTAGTGCTCGCTGCGCCCGGCCAGGCCCAGTTGCAGTTGCTCGGTGACTTGTTGCTCCAGGCCCAGGTAACCGCCGAATACGTGCCGCGAGTAACGGCCTTCGTCACTGTCCTGGGTGCCAGGGAAACCTTGGGCGCCGCCGGCGCGGGTGGGCAGGGCGGTGCCGTGGACCCAGGAGGCCAGGTCGCCGGCGATCACTTCATAGGACTCGTTGCGCCACGCCAGCCCGCTGGAAAACACCAGGGGACCGGTGCCCCAGCCGACCTTGAATTCCTTGACATGGTCCAGGCCGACGTTGGTCTGTTCATTGACCAGCGCGCCGGCATTGAAGCTGGTGGGGCTGCTGGGGCCGAGGCTGGCATTGAGTGAATCACTGAGGTGGTAGTCGATGCGGTTGCGCCCGAAGTTGGCGCTCAGGTCGAAGCTGCCGAGGCTGTCATCGCGGATCTTCACGCCGCCGGTGACCGAGGCGTCCCGCGAGCGCACGTCCAGTAGCGGCAGAAAGCCGTTGGGGTAGACGTCGGTGAGGTTGTTGGCGTCGATGGGGCGGCGGAAGGTGGCCTGGGACTCGCCGGTGCGATCCTGGTACGTGGCGAAGCCGTACAGGTCCACGTTGTCGTTCAACGACAAGCCGGTATTGAGCGCCAGGTTCCAGTCCTCAAGCCCCGGTGAACCGTAGCGCCAGTGCCGGTCGGCATCCGCTTCGCGGGCATCGCCCGTGGGGTAGAACTGGCGCCCATCGGTGCCGCCGGTGGAGGTACGTTCGCTGCGCAGGCCTTCGCCGCTGAGGGTGAGAAAGCCATCGCCGGGCAAGGTAAAGCCGGTCCAGCCGCCGACCGACCGGCGAAACCCGTCACCCTTGGTGTACTTGCCGAAGGTGCTTTGCACGGCGCCGCCGTGGTCCTGCTCCTTGAGCACGATGTTGATCACCCCGGCAATCGCATCCGAGCCGTATTGGGCCGACGCGCCGTCGCGCAGTACTTCGATATGGTCCACGGCGCTGATGGGGATGGTCGACAAATCCACCGCTTGCGAACCACGCCCGATGGTGGCCTTGGTGTTGACGAAGGCCGAGGCATGCCGGCGCTTGCCGTTGACCAGCACCAGCACCTGGTCGGCCGCCAGCCCGCGCAACGACACCGGCCGTTGCGATGACACGCCATCGGTGCCGTTGACCTGCGGGTAGTTCACCGAAGGCACCAGGGTTTCCAGGGCCTTGGCCAGGTTGTCGGTGCCGGCGCGTTCCAACTGTTGGCTGCTGATCACGTCCACCGGCGCCGCACTTTGCAGGGCGGTGACGTCGCTGCGCCGGGTGCCGATCACTTCGACGGATTTAAGCCGTGGCGCCTGCGGTTCGCTGTTAAGCACCGCCGCCGGTGCAGGGGGGTTGGCAAGCCGGTGAATCAACACGGCGCCGCTGGCCGTCTGGCTGAACCCCAACTGTGAGCCGCTCAAGGCAATCCCCAATGCCTGTTCCTGGCTCAAGCGCCCCTGGATCGAACGGCTCGCCCGGCCCTCTACCAGGGGCGGGTCAAAGGCAATCGGGTGGCCGCTCTGTTGAGAGATGCTCAGCAGCACCTCATCCAAAGGGCCGGCAGGAATGTTGAAGTCGATGACGCTGTGTACCGACGCCGCGTCATTCTGGGCCAGCGCCAGTGTCGGCAGCGCCAGGCCGCCCAAGGCCAACGCGCAGGCCAGCGGCGCCAGGGTGAATCGTGTTTTCAACATGCCAATCTGCTCCGGGTCGTGATGTTCTTTACGACCTTGAGCAACTTCGCAGGCAGATTTTCAGTGTTGAGTTAGAACTATTAGTTGGGTGTCTAGATGATTTTGTTGTTCGCATAAGCTTCGAACAAACTGATCTAAGTGCGCAGTGAAAATATAAGGGACTATCTGCACAAGGGTACTGACAGCCAGCATCGGTTGTCCGCGCAAAGCCTGCTTAGTTCGCAGTGACGAACTCGCAGAGCGGTCTGCACGCTTACGGAAAAGCTCATCAGGAGACAGATGCCCATGTCTGGAATGCCAGTTCTACAGTTACCTAGCCGTTCGGTCAGTAGCGGCAAAAAAACGTTTCAGCGTAGCCTGCCTGCCGTAATCAAAGGAGGAGATTGCTATGTCTGAAGCCCTGGCTATTCGTTGTGAGAACACCGTGCCGCGCAGCATGGTGCATCGCGCGGCCGTCAGCGAAGTATTCCTGACCGGTGCCGAGTTTGTGAAAGACGGACACTTTCGTTGCAGCGCCCAACTCCCGCGCACCCACAGTTACTTCAGCGAACATACTCACCGTGCCGCGCACTACGACATGTTGTTATTGCTCGAAGTGTTCCGCCAGGCCTCGATCTATATTTCCCATGCGTTTCTCGATGTGAGTGCCCAAGACAAGTTTATCTACTTGGACAGTGTCACCCGCGTGACGGAGCGAAGTTTACTGGTAGTTGGCGATCGCCCGGCGTCGGCAGAGATCGATGTGTATGTGGTGGATGAATACCTGCGCCATGGCGAACGCAGTGGCGTCACTTTGAATATGTCGTTGAGCATCAATGGTGAAGTGGCTGCCCGCCATGAGCGCATGAGCATCCGTTGGATGAGTGGCGCGGCGTGGAACAAGATGCGCGCCCGTGGCTTGGCGGCGATCCCTGCTGATGCCGACCCATTGGCGCAGTTGCCACCGCCCCTGAGCCCCTCCGCCGTGGGCCGCCATTGGTTGAATAACGTGGTGCTGGGCCGCGACCTGGAGCAGAACGCACACAGCCTGGTGGCGCCGCTGATCGTCGACTTGAATAACCCGGCGATCTTCGATCACCCGCTGGACCATATCCCCGGCATGTTGTTGCTGGAAGGGTTCCGCCAAGTGGCGTTGGTGGTGGCGGATCGGCAGCTGCAGGCCGGGCCCGAGCAACTGTTGCTTTCCAGTTGCCATGTGGTGTTCACCCGCTTTGGTGAGTTTGGCCTGCCGACGCGCGTACGGGCCGATCTCAATTCACTGGCCCGCGACGAACACGGCCGCATCACCCTGGCACTTGAAGTGGAGCAGGGCGCAACGGTGATCGCCACCGCCGAGCTTGAATTGCTGCCCGTGGCCGTCAGCCAGCCGTTGACACTGGTGGCCGGGGGTGTGCGATGAGCGATTTACAGTTTATCTGGTTCGATTTTGGTGGCGTGCTGTCGCCGCCGATCCCGGCGCTGTTCGAGCAGTACCAGGTCAAGACCGGCCTGGCGCCACGGGTTTTACAGCAGGCCATGACTGATGTGGCCGATGACTTGGGCGTACCGATGCTGGCGCCAGTGGAAAACGCTTTGCTCACCGAGCAGGAGTGGGGGCTGCGTTTGGAGCACGCGTTGCGCCGCCGTGATCCGCAGATCGATTTGAGCCGTGCGCGCCTGCAAACCTTTGGCGAGCATTGGTTTGCCGGCGTGCCCGCCAATGCGCCGTTGGTGGGCGCTGTACGGGCGCTGAAACGCGCCGGTTTTCGCGTGGGCATCCTCACCAATAACGTGGTGGAGTGGTCGCCGCATTGGCGCGCCATGCTGGGCTTGGACGAAGTGGTCGACCTGATCGTGGACTCCAGCGCGGAACGCACCCGCAAGCCCGAGGCGGCGTTTTTCCAGGTGGCCACCGAGCGCGCAGGTGTAGCGCCTGAGCACAGCCTGTTGATTGATGACGTGGCCGAAAACATCGAAGCCGCCGCCGCATTGGGCTGGCAAGTGCTGCATTTTATCGACAACCACCAGGCCCTCACCCAGCTACAGCGCCTGACGGGCGTCAGCCTGTTGCAACCTGCCGTGGAGCCTGCCTGATGAATAGCGCCGTGATTGCCGAACCCCAGGTGACCGTTGCCCGCATCCCCAACCTGGATGCGCCGCCCGCTTATCAACCCGCCAGCCCGGCCAATGGCCTGCCCAGGATCCTGCTGCCCAGCGGCCATCTGGCGTTCCACCTGACCCGTTACGAACACGTGCAGGCGTTGTTGCTGGACAACCGCGCGATCCGCGCCCCGTGCAACGAAGAGGACGGCGCGAGCTTCCTGCCCACCATCACGCCACCGGAGTTGCTGCTGAACAACGACATCCCCGACCACGGCCGCCTGCGCAAAGTGGTCGCCCGGGATTTCAGCCCCAGTGGCGTAACCGTGCTGCGGGAAAAAACCGAGCAAGCCACCCACGACCGCCTCGATGTGCTGCAACGCCAGGCTCCCGGTGCCGATCTGTTTGCCCAAGTGCTCGACCATATTCCCGCGACCGTAGACTGCCAGTTGCTGGGCATTCCGTTGAGTGACCGCGAGTACTACCGGCCCCTGAGCCACACCGTGCAAGTAGCCTCGGACGCCGATGTGCCGGACCTGCTCGACCAGTTCTGGGGCGTGTACAACTACCTCACCGACCTGGTGACCGGCGCACGCCCTACGTACCCCGACGGTTTGATCCAACGCTTCGTCGCCACGCGCGCCGACAGCGAGCCACCGCTCAATGACAAGGAGCTGGTGGGCATCTTGCTCGGCGTGTTGATCGGCGGCGACCAGAACATCCTCACCGTGCTGACCAAGTCGGTGTACACCCTGCTGGCCGCTCCGCAGTTGTGGCAGCAATTGGTGGACGACCCGGCGCTGATCCCCAATGCGGTGGAAGAACTGCTGCGGGTGATCCCCCTGGGCACCATCTCGACCTTTCCGCGCCTGGCCAGTGTCGATCTGGAAGGGCCGTGGGGGTTGATTCCCGAAGGCAGCATTATCTATGCCGATGCGTTCGCCGCCAACCGTGATCCGGCGGTGTTCCCCGAGCCCTTGGCGATTCGCCTGGACCGCAACGATGCGCGGCATTTGCAGTTCGGCTACGGCATGCACAACTGCATGGGTGCGGCCCTGGCCCGGCTGGAGATCACCACGGTGCTGCAGATTCTGGTGCAGCGCTTTCCCAACTTGCGCCTGGCGGTGCCGGCGGACCAGGTGCCCTGGGTCGACGGCATCATCCTGCGCCGTCCTGCCCGCTTGCCGGTGCACGGCTTCACTTCAACCTGACCCTGGAAGGACCCATGAAAAACTCGTTTGCCGATACGGCTCTACTCACCATTATCCTGCTGGCGATTTTCGTCGTGCCCAGCTCCATCTCCGGCACGGCCTTGGCATTGCCGGCGATTGGCGCGGATATCCAGGCGCCGTTGACCAGCCTGCAATGGGTGGTCAACGCCTTCAACCTGGCGTTTGCCTGTTTCACCCTGGCCTGGGGCGCGCTGGCGGACCGGTTGGGGCGCAAGCGTTGCTTCGTGGCGGGCGCATCGCTGTATGTGGTGGCTTCGCTGCTGTCGGCGGTGGCCGAGAGCGCTTGGTTGCTGGATGCGGCGCGGGGGCTGGCGGGCATCGGGGCGGCGGCGATTTTCTCGTGCGGCATCGCCATTTTGTCCACCCACTTTGACGGCCCGGCGCGGCTGCGGGCGTTTGCCTTGTTCGGCACCGTGGCCGGGCTGGGGGTGAGCCTGGGCCCGACCTTGTCCGGCTTGTTGCTGGACAGCGTGGGCTGGCGTGCGATTTTCTGGGCCCATGCGGTGACCCTGGTGATTGTGTTGCTGGGCAGCCCATTGATTACCCGTGACGGCGAACTGGCGCAGCGCACCGCACGTTTCGACGTGCCGGGCGCAACCCTGTTTGTGTTGGCGTTGCTGGCGCTGATGGTGGCCATCGTGCAGGGCTCGCAATGGGGTTGGACCAGCCAGGGCGTGTTGGGCCTGGTGGCGGTGGCAGTGGTGTTGCTGGCGGTGTTTACCTGGCAGGAACGTCGTCACTTGCAGCCGATGCTGGACCTGTCGTTGCTGTCGAGCGGTCCGTTTGTGGGGCTGGCGTTGGTGACGGTGGCGGCGTCGTTTGGCTTTGTGACGTTGCTGACCTACCTGCCGAGCTATCTGTTTGGCGTGCTGCAATTGAGCGCCACCCACGCGGGGTTGGCGATGTTGCTGCTGACGGTGCCGATGTTGTTTTGCCCGATTCTGGCGGGCAAATGGGCGGCACGCGGGGTGTCGGCTATCGGCATTCTCAAGGCCAGCCTGGTGGCGTTGCTGGTGGGCGTGGTAGCGCTGGCGTTGGTCAGCCACGTGGGTGTGCAGCTGTGGCAATTGGCGCTGCCGTTGTTACTGGTGGGCATTGGCATGGGCTTGTCGGCCGGGCTGGTGGATGGCTTGGCGTTGAAGACGGTGCCTGAGCAGAAAGCCGGCATGGCCGCCGGTTTGCTCAATACCTTCCGCCTGGGCAGCGAGGCGATTGCGGTGGCCTTGTACGGCTCGCTGTTGGCGACGTTGCTCGATACCCAGTTGCGCGATGCATTGAGCCGCCTGGCGCCGGATCCCTCCACGCTGCAACGCTGGATCGACGAAGTGGCGGCGGGCAATCTCACCGGCTCCTTGCAAGCACTCAGCACTGAACAGGCCGGCACGGTGCATAGCCTGTTTATCGGCGGCTATGACAGCGCCTTCCACGGCGTGCTGTGGGCGTTGGCGGTGATCCTGCTGGTGCTGACCGTGGTGGTGACTTGGCTGGTGCGACCACTGCGCCAGCAAGAGCGTTCCGAGGCGCAATTGGCCGCCCACTGACGGTGTTGCAACACCGCCTGCCAGCAGCGCAGGCGGTGCTTTGCCGTGCCCGAACGTTCGTGCAGGGTTATGCAAAAAACACAGCTTGTTAACTTTTTTTATTCTTTTATCTGGTGATGCCGACTGGGGCAAACTGGATCCACCTGCCTGGATGCAGGTCTACCTCAACCCGACAGGCCCACCACCACTTGTCCGCTGGCGTGTGCAGTCCATGAAGACTATGGACCTATGGACCCGAATGCCTTGCTCAAGACCCGACTCATCGGGCAGATTTTCCAGCAGCACTACAGCTGGCTGTGCGCACGGTTGTCGTACCGCACCGGTTGCAGTCATAGCGCCGAGGACATTGCTGCCGAGACCTTTCTCAAGGTGTGGATGCTGCCCGATCCGACCGCTATTCGCGAACCGCGCGCGCTGCTGACCACCATCGCCCAACGCCTGATGTACGAGAGTTGGCGTCGACGTGATCTGGAAAAGGCCTATTTGCAGATCCTCGCCGAAGTGCCCGAGCACGTGCACCCGTCACCCCAGGAACAGTTGATCCTGATCGAGAGCCTGCTGGCCATCGACCGCCTGCTCGACGGCCTGTCGGGGCAAGCCAAGGCGGTGTTCGTGCACAGCCAGTTGGACGGCATGACCTACACCCAGATCAGCGAACGGCTGGGGTTGTCCCTGGGGCGCATCCACCAATTGATGACCCAGGCCCTGCGCGCCTGTTACCTGGGGTTGAGCGAGTGAGCAAACACCCGTTGAACGACCCGGTGGCCGAGGAGGCCATCGGTTGGCTGGTGCAGATCCAGTCCGGCGAGTTCACCCCTGCGCAGCAACAAGCGCTGGATGACTGGCGCAGCACCTCGGCCCATCACCGCCAGGTGTATCAGCAGCTCATCGCCGGTTTGGACCAACTCAAGGCCTCGCCATGGCGCGGGCGCTCCAGCGCGCAGTTGCTGCGCAGCCTGGAACAGCCCAACAGCCGCCGTGCGTTCCTGCGTACCAGCCTGTGTGCGGTGGGGTTGGCGGCAGGGGTGGGCTGGGTGTCGCGCTTCGAAGAGGCAGGGCAGACCTATGCAACCGGCACCGCCGAGCGGCGCACCTGGCAATTGGCGGATGGCAGCACCCTTAAGCTCAATGCTCGCAGCCAAGTGCTCTCAAGGCTGACCGGTGAACCGCGCAGCCTTGAATTGCGTGCAGGTGAAATGCTGGTGGACGTGCTGCGCCCGTTGCAGGTCAACACCCGTGCTGGTCGGGTCAGCGCCAGCAGCGGCCGGCTGATGCTGAGCGAGCAGGGCAGTGCCATGCGCTTGGTCACCCTGGATGCTGATGCGATGCTGCATTTTGACGGCGGCGCCCAGCAACGGATCGCCATGCATCAGAGCACGCTGTTCGATCACCAGCGCATCCTCACCCAAGTGCCCATGGCCGCAACGGAAACCGCTTGGCTGGACGGCTGGCTGGTGGTGCGAAATCAGACGTTGGCCACGGTGGTGGACGCGATCCGGCCGTATCGCAGCGGTATCGTGCGGTTGGATGCCAAGGTGGCGGGGTTACGGGTGACAGGGCGGTTTCCGTTGGATGATGCCAGGCAGACCCTTGAAGCCTTGGAGCAAAGCTTACCGATCACGGTGCGGCAATGGGGTGGAGTGGTTGTGCTGATTGGCTCGAAAGCCTAACCGAGTTAGTCCCTTGAAATGCAATCTATTGTGGGAGCGGGCTTGCCCGCGAAAGCGGTGGTACAGGCGCAGGATATCTGCCAGCAGTACCACCGCCTTCGCAGCCTCGCTAAAGCTCGACAGCTCCCACAGTTGACCGCGTTCGTCCTTTGAAATGGGGGCTCAGTAAAGCTGCGGCACGATCAATTCCGGCGGCGTCGGGCTGCGGGAGTATTCCTCGTGCCGCACGCGTTGTGGAAGTTCAATCACCGGCAATTCAACTTCTTCATAGGGCATCTGCGCCAACAAGTGGCTGATGCAATTGAGTCGAGCCTTCTTCTTATCATCGGCCTGCACCACCCACCATGGCGCTTCGGCGATGTGGGTACGGTCGAGCATGATTTCCTTGGCCTTGGTGTAGGCCTCCCAGCGGCGGCGGGACTCCAGGTCCATGGGGCTGAGTTTCCACTGCTTGAGTGGGTCGTGGATGCGGCTGAGAAACCGCAAGTGCTGTTCCTGGTCGGAAATGGAGAACCAATACTTGATCAACTGGATACCGGAGCGGGCCAGCATCCGCTCAAACTCCGGCACGGTGCGGAAGAACTCTTCGTACTGGTCGTCATTGCAAAAGCCCATGACCTGCTCGACGCCCGCGCGGTTGTACCAGCTGCGGTCGAACAGCACGATTTCACCGGCAGCGGGCAGGTGCGAGACGTAACGCTGGAAGTACCACTGGGTCTGTTCACGGTCATTGGGAGCGGGCAGGGCGGCCACGCGGCATACGCGGGGGTTGAGGCGCTGGGTTATGCGCTTGATCACACCGCCTTTGCCCGCCGCATCGCGGCCTTCGAACAGGATCACCACTTTGTGGCCGGTTTTCACCACCCAGCTCTGCAACTTCACCAGTTCGCCCTGCAAACGGAACAGCTCGCTGAAATAAATCCTGCGCGCCGCTTTTTCACTGCTTTCACCGACGTGTTCATCAAACAGTGCGTTGAGGTCATGCCCGTCTTCAGACAGTTCCAGTTCCAACTCTTCGTCGCTGTGATCCAGCAATTCGCGGTGTATGCGCTGCATCAAGGCGTCTTCTACGGAGGACATGGGCGTAGCTCACGTGGGGGGAGATGGCAAAGTCTTAGTCGCAATTTGTTACGAACCAATGACATCAAAAGGCCTGTTTGCGCTGGGAGAGGGGGACAACACGGCGATTTGCCATTCCACGTTCATAAAAGCGTAACAAGAATGTTGCAGAGTGCCCGAGCCCGAAATTCACAAGGATTTTCCTGAATGAAACGTCTGATGAAGTCTGCTGCACTCGCCGTTGCGGTTTCTCTTAGTGCCTCCTCTGTGTTTGCTGCCGAGAGCATCCGCCTGACCGGTTCAGGTGCTAGTTTCCCTGCACCTATCTACCTCACCTGGTTCAAGGATTTCAGCAAGAAAACCGAAGGTGTCACCGTTGACTACCAGTCCAAGGGTAGTGGCGCAGGCGTGCAGGACTTCCTGAACAAGACCGTTGATTTCGCGGCCAGCGACTCGGCCATGAAAGACGAAGACATCGCCAAAGTGGCCGAAGGCGCTCAACTGCTGCCAATGACTGCTGGCGAAATCGTGCTGGCCTACAACCTGCCGGGTAACCCGAAGGGTCTGAAACTGCCGCGTGATGTGTACTCCAACATCTTCCTGGGCAAGATCACCAAGTGGAACGACCCACAAATCGTCGCCGCCAACCCAGGCATCAAGCTGACCGACACGCCGATCACCGTGGTCGTACGTGCTGACTCCAGCGGCACCACCGCCGTATTCACCAAGCACTTGGCAGCCATCAACGCCGAGTTCAAGACTGCACTGGGTGAAGGCAATACCGTCAACTGGCCTGCCACTGACAAATTCATCAAGTCGCCTAAGAACGACGGCGTAACCGCCACCGTGCGTCAGACCCCAGGCGCCATCGGTTACATCGAGTACGGCTTCGCCAAACTGGCCAAGGTCGACTTCGCCGAGCTGCAGAACAAGGCTGGCCACTACGTAGTGCCTAACGCCGAAAGCGGTGCCGAAGCACTGGCCGCCGTGACCATGCCGGAAAACCTGATTGCCTGGCTGCCAGACCCAGCCGGTGCCAAGTCCTACCCGATCACCACCTACACCTGGATGATCTTCCGCAAGGACAACGGCAACCCGGCTAAGGCCAAAGCCATGCGTGACATGGTCGAGTACAGCCTGACCGAAGGTCAGAAAATCGCCGACTCGATGGGCTACATCCCGCTGCCTAAGTCGGTCGTCGACCAGGTTCGCAAAGCTTCCGCCAACATCCAGTAAGGCTCGCGAGACCTCCTTCGGCGTGTGCTTGACGGCACGCCGAATGAGTTTCCCCCCTGTTCCGGAATTAGCCCATGAACACACCTTTTGTCGTACCGGTTAACCCGGACTCTGCTTGCCGGCCACCGTCTACCAAAGACTTCCTGGTCGATCGCACCTTCCGTGGGCTTGCACGCATTGGCGTGGTGCTGGTGTTGGCGCTGGTCTTTGCGCTGGTTTTCGAAGTAGGGCGCAAGGCATTGCCAGGCATGGAGAAGCACGGCCTGGACGTGATTTTCGGTAGCGTCTGGGACGTTAACCAAGGCAAGTACGGCATTTTGCCGGCCATTTGGGGCACCCTTTACAGTGCCTTTATCGCGTTGTTGATCGCAGGTTTTTTCGGCGTCAGCATGGCGATCTTTCTTACCCAGGATTTTTTGCCGGCAAAACTGGCGGCGGTGTTTCGCACCATCGTTGAATTGCTCGCAGCCATCCCCAGCGTCGTCTACGGCCTCTGGGGCATTTATGTTGTCATCCCGGCCATCCGCCCGCTGACCGTTTGGCTGAACACTGAACTGGGCTGGATTCCGTTTTTTGGCACATCCCTGAGCGGGCCGGGCTTACTGCCGGCGGCGCTGGTGCTGGCCATCATGATTCTGCCGACCATTGCGGCCGTTTCCCAGGACGCCCTCACGGCGGTCCCGATGAAAACCAAACAAGCGGCCTACGGCATGGGCACCACCCACTGGGAAGCGATCCTCAAGGTGATGGTGCCGTCTGCGGCCACCGGCATCTTCGGCTCCCTGGTCCTGGGCCTGGGGCGCGCACTGGGTGAAACCATGGCCCTGGCCATGCTGGTGGGCAACGCGAACAACATCTCGCTGTCGCTGTTTGCACCGGCCAACACCCTGGCGGCCTTGCTGGCGCTGAACTTCCCCGAAGCCGGCCCGACCGAGATCGAGGTGTTGATGTACGCCGCATTGGTGCTGATGTTTATCACGCTGCTGGTGAACGTCCTTGGCTCGATGATCATGCTCTATGCACAACGGGGTCAAAAATCATGACTAACCTGACGTCCCCTATCAAAGCCATGCCGAGCTTGCAGCGCAAGTTCGAAGGCCGTGCCCTGCGCAGTCTGGTCCTGACCACCTTGGTGTGGGGCGGGGCGCTGCTGGCCGCCGTGCCGCTGATTTCCGTGTTGTACATGCTGATCACCCGAGGCGGTGCACGCCTGAGCCTGGAAGTGTTCACCGAACTGCCACCGACCGGTTTCGAAACCGGCGGCGGCTTCGGTAACGCCATGGCCGGTACCTTTGTGATGGTCGGCATCGCCGCTGCCATTGCCGTACCCGTGGGCATCATGGCCGCGATCTTCCTCGCCGAACTGGGCCCGGACAGCAAGCTGGCCAATTCCGCGCGCTTTGCCGCCAAGATGCTCACCGGCTTGCCGTCGATCCTGGCGGGCGTATTCGCTTACGCCTTGGTGGTGATGACCACCGGCACCTACTCGGCCCCGGCCGGTGGTGTGGCGCTGGCGGTGCTGATGCTGCCAATCGTGGTGCTGACTGCCGAAGAATCGATGCGCATGGTGCCCAAGATCATGAAAGACGCCGCCTACGGCATGGGGTGCACACGCTCCCAGGTGATCTGGAAAATCATCCTGCCCACCGGCCTGCCGGCAATCCTTACCGGGGTGATGTTGGCCGTGGCCCGTGCCGCTGGCGAAACCGCACCGTTGTTGTTCACCGCGTTGTTCAGCAACTACTGGATCTACCACGACGGCAGCCTGGCGGTGATGAATCCGACGGCGTCACTGGCCGTGCTGATTTACAACTTTTCCGGCATGCCGTTCGACAACCAGCTGGAGCTCGCCTGGGCGGCCTCGTTGGTGCTGGTAATGATCGTACTGGTCGTGAATATCGTGAGCCGTATCTTCGGCAAGCCAAAGTACTAAGAAGGGAGCATCTGAATCTTGAACGCCTCTACTGCGCAAATAGCCGCTCCGTTTATCACCGAGTCGCCTGTGGTCATGGACTGCAAGCTGGACAAGATTTTCTACGGCAACTTCATGGCCGTGCGTGACAGCCACGTGCCGATTGAAAAGAACAAGATCACCGGTTTCATCGGCCCGTCCGGTTGCGGCAAATCCACCGTGCTGCGTAGTCTCAACCGCATGAATGACCTGGTGAAGGGCTTTCGTTTCGAGGGCCATGTGCACTTCCTCGGCCAGGACGTGTACGGCAAGGGCGTAGACCCGGTGGTGGTGCGTCGCTACATCGGCATGGTGTTCCAGCAGCCCAACCCGTTCTCGATGAGCATCTTCGATAACGTGGCCTTTGGCCTGCGCCTGAACCGCTACAAAGGCGACCTGGGCGACCGCGTCAAGCACGCCCTGCAAGGCGCTGCGCTGTGGGATGAAGTCAAAGACAAGCTCAAGGTCAGCGGCCTGTCGCTGTCCGGTGGCCAGCAGCAACGCCTGTGCATCGCCCGCGCCATCGCCACCGAGCCAGAAGTGCTGTTGCTCGACGAACCCTGCTCGGCACTCGACCCTATCGCCACCCGCCGCGTTGAAGAGCTGATGGTGGAGTTGAAAAAGGACTACACCATCGCCCTGGTGACCCACAACATGCAGCAGGCGATCCGTGTGGCCGATACCACGGCGTTTTTCTCGGTGGATATTTCCCAGGGCACCCGCACCGGTTACCTGGTGGAGATGGGCCCAACCACCCAGATCTTCGAAAACCCACGTGAGCAAATGACCGGGGACTACATCAGCGGCAAATTCAGCTGATGCAACCATTCATCGTTTTTCAGGACTGCCAATGACTGCAACCCGTCGCCTTGACCTGACCGCGATTGAGCGCGCACTGCGTGAGGTGCAGAGCCGTTTTGCCGCGCTGAGCCGAGACTTTGACGAGCCACGCGACCCCTTGACCGACGAGGTGTTGCAGAATGTGCTTGAAGGCTATGCCCTGATTGACGAGTATGTCGCGCGGGGTGTCGACCTGTTTGACCTGCAGCAGCTGAACCTGATGCTGGAGATCAACGCCACTGTGCTGTGCGGCAATGACCCGGCGCGCCGCCTGGAATACGCCCAGCACCTGGCGGCGACGGAAGTGCACTTTTTCAACAATGTCGAGGGCGGCATCAAGGATCTGCACAACTGGTACTGCAAGCACCACGCCGAGTCGGTGTGGAAGCGCGCTGCCGGGGTCTATGTGCGCGTCCTGAGCAAGCCGCAGTTGTTCATTGAAGGCAATCACCGCAGTGGGTCGCTGATCGTCAGCTACTTGTTGATGCGTGCGGGGCTGCCACCGTTTGTGCTGACGCTGGACAACGCCGAGGGCTACTTCAACCCGTCCTCGGTTATTCGCAACTCCGCCAAGCATGGTGTGAAGGCTTTGTACGAATTGCCCAAGATCAAGAAAAAATACGCAGCGTTCCTGGAAGATAACGCGCCTGACCCGGAGCAATTTTTCCTCAGGGACACACCGGCGCCCGTGTACCAGGGTGGCCACTGATGGGAAGCAATCCAGTGCTCGACACCGTAAAGAACGTGCTCAACCCACAGCGCGTGCGTATTTCGTTTGATATCGACGACACCCTGGCCTGCCAGCCGCACCACAGCGCCGCTGAAGACAGCAAGCTGCCGGAATGCGTGCACCGCTGGCTGGGCGAGCCGTTGCGCAATGGCACCCGCGCCCTGATCCGCGAGCTGCGTCGGCAAAATTGCAGTATCTGGGTGTATACCTCTTCCGGGCGTACACCGGCCTACATCCGCCGTTGGTTGTTGCTGTACGGCATCCACGTCGACGGCGTGGTCAACAGTGTGCGCCATGGCCATGCACTGGCGGCGCGCGGGTTGTCGAACGCACCTTCGAAGCTGCCGACGGCCTTTGATATCGATCTGCACGTGGACGACTCCGAAGGCGTGCAACTCGAGGGTTACGACCACGGTTTCCGCGTGGTTGTCGTGCGTCCGGATGATGAGCAATGGGCGCAAAAAGTCCTGGAAGCTGTCGCCCGGGTGCAAGCGCAGCTTGCCTGGCAACAGCAACCGCGCCGGCACAAGGTGCCTGCGCCGGTCTATTCGGGAATCACCCTTAACGGCTGAGGTTTTCCAGAAACTGTGTGTGTTGCAGCACCTGGGAAAACATCGGCAGCGTGAATTGCTCGGCGGCCTGCTGCTGTTCGCTGGTGAAGGTTGCCGTGCAGTCGGACAAGGTCACCACGTTGTAGCCCTTCTCATAGCCTGAACGCACTGTGCCTTCGACGCAGCAATTGGTCAGAAAACCCGCCACCACCAGGTTCTGGATGCCGTTGTTGCGCAGCACCAGGTCCAGGCCTGTCGTCGCAAAACCATCCAGCCCACGCTTGCCCTCTACCAGGATATCGCCGGCCTCGCGGCCCACAGCCTCGGTGATCTCGGCCCCCCAACTGCCGGTGCGAAAAGCACTGCCATCGGCCACACCCTTCAATATTCCATAGTCGCGCGTGGTCAGTTCCGGGTAACCCTCAGCGAACTGGATCGGCAAATGGATGATCTTCACGCCCAGCTTGCGTGCCTGCTGCACCGTGGTTGCGGTGTTGGCCAGGATGTCGCCGGTATGCATGACGTCTTTGACCGCGTCATGAAACACTCCACCGGGTGTGGTGAAGTCGTTTTGGAACTCGATCAGGACAAGGGCGGTGCTGTGTGGGTTCATCTTGGACCTCCGGTCTGTGGGTAGGTGTCTAGACAACTTTGAGTGGTGCGCCGGACTTGTGGGAGCGGCGGTGCGACTAAGTTTTATTGGGTGTACATCGCTCTCATGTGGGAGCGGGCTTGCTCGCGAAGAGGGCCTATCAAACGACCGAGTTTTATCGGGTGTACACCGCCAAAATGTGGGAGCTGGCTTGCCTGCGATAGCGGTCTTTCGGTGTACATATCCGTTATTTGGGTAACGGCTGATATGGGTTCCGCCCTTACGGCGGGTCACTTTGGAAAAGAGCCCCAAAGTAACCAAAGGGCTCTTGCCCCACCACTCGGCACCTCGCCTAGGCTCGGTGTGCCCTCACTCCGGCTTGAATCCGTGGGCCGCCGCGATGGGCCATCCTTGGCCCAGCGCGGCTAACCCGGCGTCCTGCCGGGTTACCCACGGATTCAAGCCTGCGTTCGGCCAGCGTGGTTAACGGGGCGCCTGAGATCAAGATCAAAAGCCAAATCAAAAGCCAGAGCAGAGCAGAGCCAGAGCTTTATCACTGGGTTAAAACACGTAGCTACCAGCCACCGGGAAACCATTGCCGGGCGAGCTGCACCGTTACGCGCAAGGTGTGCTGGCTTTGTTCGCACTCAAGTGCCTGCTCTTCTGGCGACGCCGGTTTGTGCCACTTTGGTGGGGTCGCCAAGCGCTGTGCATAGCTGGCTTGAAACGCGGGGCTGGCCTCGCCGGTTAGCTGCATCGCTTTAGCATAGTCCGCCTCGAGATCTTCGGGCAGCGAACCACAGGCCAATTTGGCTTGTTGATAGCGCACGGCGTACATGAAGCCATCGGTGGGGGCTTCGTCGTAGGTGTAGCGGGAGGGTTCTGCGGCCATGGCCGTGCTGGTGAGGAGTAGGGCGATGAGGAGGGGGCGTCCGTGCATGGGCGGGTAAAGTCTCGGGTGGTTGACGGTGCGTTTGACCTAAACACGAGCTGTATAGCATTGAACTGGTCACTCGTTAACTATACGTATCCGGCTTGAATTGCAGTGATCAAGGCAATAGGCCATCATCGTTGGCCGCTACGAGCCATTTTTCGTATGCCGTTCGGATTTATAGGGTGTAAGAAATGTTTAGGCGTCTCATGGACTTGAGCAAGCGGTTACGCAAGGATTTTGCTGCTGTACCGGTTTCCAAGGAACAGGTTCTGCGCCCGATGGCGGTGGATCCTCAAACAGGCCCCGTCGCGAGTTTGCCCGCGAATGTGCTGGACTACTGGCACAAAGCGCTGATTGCCGATGACTTGGGTGGCATGCAAGCCACCGATGTTCGCATTCCGTTGAAAAATTACGCGAGACTGGCCTGGCCCGACTTCAATCTTGGTTTCGGCACGCGCCCGGCGCTGGCGCTGGGCATTCTCACCGAGCGTGCCGCAGAGGCCCGGCGCAAACAGCACGCGCAGGCGCTTGAAGCGTCAGAGGACGACGTAGAGGGTGCGCAGGAGGCGGACGAACCGGATGACGATCCGCGCATTCCCATGGCGCTGGTGTTCCATCAAACCACATCATCAAGCGATGAGGTCCAGGTCACGTGGCCCGACCCGGATAAAAAGCCTGCGCAGGGGGCGAAAAAAAACCGCCTCAAGCCCGAGCGGCTGAATATCGCGTTCTGGTTTCCTTTCGACCTGAACGACAAAAACCAAATATGCCTGCCACGCGACCCCAACGATTGCCGGCCGCGTGTGGTCCGCCAATGGCTTGAACCGCAGCCACTGATGGCGGCCAACGACCTGCCGCCGGCCATTGGCCACTTCGATTGCTATCGCGACGAGCTCAAGCTATTTCTTGCGACGTTGAGCCAAAGCGCCAATCTGAGCAGTTATGTCGAGGCCTGTTTTACCTTGTTCGCCCGCGTTCAAGCGGATGGGGGCGAGACGGGAATGGCGCCGATCACGGGGCAATGGGTTGCGGTGCCGCGACAGCCTGGCTATGCAACACGTGCGCTCGCTAACGTGTATGAAGCGATCCCCAATGCGCCGTCCATCGGCGCATTGGAGCAGCTCGTAGGCGCGGGACGACACCGTTCGGCTGTCCAGGCAGGTGGCATGGCAGCGCGGCAGGTGACGATCCGGCACGTAGCCATGGTCGATAAGGCCACACACCTCGACAACCCAGACGTCAATCGTGGCGCAGACCCCTTGAACGAATCGCAACGCCGCGCATTGCACGCCCTCGGCCGGTTGGGTGAGCGGGCCGGGGTGGTAGCGGTCAGTGGACCGCCGGGCACCGGGAAGACGGCCATGCTGCGTGCGATGATCGCCAACCAATGGGTGTTGGCGGCTTACGATAACCGCGAAGATTGCCCCGTCACGTTTGTCTGCGGGGCGACCAACCAGAGTGTCGAGAATGTGATGGGCACGTTCAACGGTGCCGTAGGCAGGAAGCATGCCCTGGCACGTCGTTGGTTGGACCCTACGGGCAAGCCGTTATTGGGCTTCACCGCCAGCGCACCGTCCAAGGCCAAGGGGAAAACCCATCGCAGCAAGTTCACCACGCTTGAGATCCGGCAAAAGCAGTTGCGCACCTTGGGTGTCGGGTCCTCCAGTCTCAAGCAATCCTACGAAGATGGTGTTGCGGCAGCCCTTGCGTTGGCGCGGCACTTTGAAGATGCCTTCCGCCAGCTGCCAGAGCTGTTCAATGCGTTGTTCACCATTGAGCAAAAACACCAAGTCAGTGATACCACGCGTTGTATCCGTCTCGTGCAGAAGAGTGCTACGACAATGCCTACAGCGTCGACCCTCTGCGAGCACTTGAACACGCTGACCCAGGTATTGCGCAGTGGGTTGGCCTCGGCAATCGAGCGCCAGGCTGACATCGACGCGTTGATCGAGCCCGGTGAACTGGCTGCGCGCTTTCCCAGTGAGGCATGGGCATCTTCCTGGGCCGTCGACATCCTTGCGCAGTTGCGTGTTGCCTCCACCCCCGAGGCGCGCCAGGCGCAGCAGCAGAAATTGCTGGACGTGGTGTGGCGGCCGATTATTTTCCAGTTGGCCGCGCGTTACTGGGAGACGCGTTGGCTGGCCAGTGTGATCGCAACCCCCGAGCCTGGCAGCCGCAAGAACGCACTCAGGCGCGCAGCCATGCTGTTCCCGTGCATTGTCGCCACCTTGCATAGCGCCCCGCGGTTACTGGGAGAGGGCCGCAGGCCGCTGTTCGCGTTCCTGGATTTGCTGATTATCGATGAGGCGGGGCAAGCTGCGCCGGAGCTGGGTGTGCCGGTGCTTAGCCTGGCTAAAAAAGCCGTGGTGGTCGGCGATATGAAGCAGCTCTCACCCGTGTCTTCGGTAACACCCGAGGTCGATGCGCGCCAGGTGCAGGACCGTTGGACCGATCCGTCGGTTTTGGGCGCCTTGCGCGTGCGTGGCGCGGACTCCGCCACGGGTTCAATCATGAGGCTGGCCTCAACCGGGGCATCCTTTGCCGAGGCCATGCCGGATGGACGGCTACGGGACGGCTTGCTCTTGCGGGAGCACTACCGTTGTGCAGAGTCGATCATCAACGTGTGTATCGATTTGCTGTACCACGATCACGACCGAGATGCCGAAGGTGGGTTGCTCAGCAAAGAGTTGGAACCCAAAGTGCCCAACCCGCAGGCAGGGCTGTTCGCGGATGCCGAGTTGCCCGTGCTCGAGGGCGACGCTGAAATGCAGGTGCGCAAACGCATGAAGGCAACGTTCCCGCTACCGCCGCTTGGGTTTTATCAGACCGGTGGCCCAAACGATGAGCCCAGCAAAGGCGACTCATGGTCCAACCCTGGAGAAGCCAAGGCCATCGTGGACTGGCTTAAAGAGTACGGACCGCGCCTGGCGAAGTGGGCCGCCAGGGTCGAAGGCCATCCGGAGCAGCCGATAGGGTTGGAAAAGCTTGTCGCGGTGGTCACACCGTTTCGAGGGCAGGTCGAAGCGATAAAGCGTCGGGTGCGCGAAGAACTCGACCCTGGTGACGCTGACCTGAGTGAGCGCTTGACCATCGGTACGGTTCATACCCTTCAAGGAGCGGAGAAACCTGTGGTGCTGTTCAGTGCCGTGAATCGGGAAAGCCGCGCCAGCCGTCGAACCGACACCAATCATCGTGAGCGGGTGTTTATCGACCGTGACGATGGGCGCCTGCTCAACGTGGCGATCAGTCGTGCGCAGAAAAGCTTCATTTTGTTTGGCCATTCGGACCTGTTTTTTTCCCAGCAGGCGATGGACCCGAACAACGATTTGCCTTCAGCGGTGGTGGGGCGATGCCTGGCCGGTGTGCGTGAGCCAGAGCATGAGCGGCTTACCTGCGCCCCGCGTGTGCCAGCGTGCAAGCTCGGTCCCGCCACGCTGATGGTTGTCGAATCCTTGCACAAGGCGAAAATCATTCAAGAACTGGTACCCGATGGTACTCAGGTCTTCGGCTGCGGCGGGCATATTCGTGACCTCCCAGGCCCTGGTGCGATCAGTTGGCGTGATGGGCTCAAACCGCACTGGCAATTAAGCGAGCGCGAGGGCAGTGACCTGGCGGCGTCCCTACGCAATACCGGCAGCCGTTTACTGCAATGCACGGAGCTGGTGTTGGGGACTGACGATGATGCCCAAGGGGAGGCGATTGCCTGGCACATGATCCAGGTACTCAAGGACGCACCGTGGTTCATGCATATCCAGCGGGTGCGTAGGGTGAGGTTTCATGCATTGACCGTACCCGAAATGGTCCGATCATTTGAGGAGGGCCGGTGTGTGCAGGTCGTGGGTGCCACTGCCGACGAACGAGCCGCCAGCGCTTGCCAAGCCTTGAATATGGGCTTGGCGTATGGGGCTATTGCCCAGCGGGTGCTGGATAACCTCATCGGCTCGGTCTACATGCGTCACGGTATTGTCGGGGGCGGACGGGTCAAGGGGCCCTTGCTCAGGGTACTGGCGGGCCATGGTGACTCCCCGGGATTACCCGGTAAACGGCTGGGCGTCGCGATAAACCTGAAGGTGAACGAAACCCTTGTGCCGGCTCGCTTGATGGTGCGGCGCGGCAGCGATGCCTGGCGCGCGTGGGGCAGTGACCGCAAAGAGAGCGTTCACACCTTGATCGAGCAACTGAGCGACGCGGAGGTTTCGCCGACACCTTGCCTGCTTGAGCATGAGGACTTGCTGCTGGCACCTGCTCAGAATCTGGGCACTAACCTGGTCCTGCAAGAGGCGTTCAGGCGATTTGGCTGGATGCCGTCGAGCACCATGAGCACGTTGCAAAAATTGTATGAGATGCGCGAGGGGCAGGACGAGCCAGAGCCCGCAACGAACGACAAGGGTTGGGCTGCGTTGGATGCTCAGGGGCGCCTGTTCCTGACCGAGATCGGACGGCGCCAGGCAGATAAGGTGCTGAACAACCCGTGGCTGAACACAATCAGCGCCAATGCGTTGTTGATGGCCTTCGACGATGCACTGACTTACCTGTCCCAATTGCCGGATGCCGGGGAGGCGGACTACCTTGCGTTCGTGCACACCTGGGCAGCGCAGTTTGATGATCAGTGCGGCGCGCAGCCGATTGCGGGCCCCCATGCACCAACGGTCGATGCGCAAGGCGCTGAGGTCGCGCTGTTTTCCCAGCAGCCCGCCGTCGAGCTGAATACGTGGGGGGCACCTGCCGGTTCAGCCTCACCGGCTGAGGTCGAGCAGCACGAAGATGATCCTGCGCCTGGCGCGCAAGCCCATCCAGTGTCGGACGGCGGCCGCAGTGGTGCCCACGGCGCACTGGTGCCTCTGGACATCGGCCTGGCGGCCGACAGCCCCAAGATGGCCGCGCTCACCCCGAGGCAGCAGCAACTCTACGACCTGATGTCCAAACTGATGCTGGCCTCCTCCCTGCGCGATGGGCAGTTTCAGACTGTGCGCCGGATTTACCCCCTGACGTGGCCGGGTAAACCGGCTGTCCGGCAGGTTGAAATTGGTGTCGAGGTGATAACTGGAAAGCCGGGCAGCTACCCCGGTTGGTTTGCGCTGGACCCCGATGGCCTGGCCCCGCACACGCGCAATTGGGCACCGGCAGAAATGGAGGCAGTACTCGATGCGCAAAGCCCTCGCTTGCAAGTGTTGGTGCAAGACCACGGCATACGCACCCGCTCGCTGCTTGAGCCAACCGTCGATCATTTATTGGCGTGGATGCAAGCGCGTGGACACGGGCGGCCATCGACATTCGGCAAGCACATCGATGATCTGGTACGGGGCAATGCGTCGTCCCCGCGCGCGGAGGGCAGTGCCGATGAATAGCAGTTTTGCCGCCATGACCTTGATGCGAAACGCCTATGAGGCCGCATTGCGCGACCCCACCGACGCGGTTGCCCAGGCGGCGTTCGTCGCTGCGCACCTAGCGCAACAGCACACGTTCGTTGACTCATTCGACGTCGCGGGCATTACCTACCCGCGTACTGACGGGCACACATTGAGTGAGCGTGAAGCGCGCGAGGTGATTTCCAGAATCCTGTCCAACCCGGCGTACAGCGTATCGGACCTGCGGCCCAGCGTTATTGAAGCGGCTTACCCACTACAGGCGGATGTGCTGCGTGCGGAAATCGAAGCCACGGTCGCGCTGGCCAATAAAATCAATGCGCTCGACTGGCGCACCGACGCGCTCGATGCCAGCACCAAGCAAGCGATGCGCGAAATGCTGCGCATGCCCACCTTGGCGGGCGGCTACAAAATCATTTCCCAGGTCAAGTCCGCGGCCAACGCCCACGTATTGAATATCTACCGTGGCTACGATGCCGATCACTTGATCCCCGACAAGGCACTGCGAGGGTCACTGCACAGGGGACAGTCTTTCAGCCTTGACCAGAGCTACGCGACGTTCATGCAGGATTCACAGAACCGAGGATCGCAGCACAAGTTTGTGACGGATGCTCAAAAAAACACACGAAAACTACTACGCGGTGACCCGACCCTACCTGCAAAAAACCCAACGACCGGCGAGTATCTGGAGCATGTGCTTGAGTGGATGACCCACGTCTATACCACGGCCGACCTGGGCGTAGACGTGGCCGTCAGGAACAGTGGCCTTGCCAACTCGGATGAATTCAAACGTTTCAACGTTAAAGGCTTTGCCTTGGCGCAGGCAGGATTTATGACGTGGAATGAACGCAAAAGCGTCGGCCGCGCTGTCGCCATGGTGCTCCTGATTGAGGCGCGTGAGTTCTACACGGCGGCCGGCTGGACCATGGACAGGGAGTTGCCTTTGTTCTACGACGTACCTTCTACAGTGACCCAACAACCGGTGCCTGTGACATGAGCGACAACTTAAACGAATTAACGCTCGCCCATGGCGCCCGGCGCTACCAGCTCGCCGACCTGACAATGGCCGCCGGAGTTCCCTGGTTTGCCGTGCACGTGTCGGACGAAAGCGGTCATACAGCGTCCTGGATTATCAGGGGGGAACTGGACGGTGCGCACTTACGCCTGCAACCACAGGTTTGGGTACCGGATGCCATCCAGGCCATCGTCAGTGATGGCGACGGCCAAGTCTGGGCGATCACCAGTGAAGATGAGCTGATCACCAACACCGACCTTGGGCAGGTAGCTGGATGGCGGCAGGTTGCGCCCCATCCACAGCTCAACGCGCGCGATGGGTGGTACTCCCGCACGCTCGGTTATCTGGCCCCGGATGGCCAGAAAGTCGAGCTTGCTGAATGCCTGTGTTGGGCGAGCGATGGCTTGTTAATCGGTACGTTCAGCCGCCGGTTGTATCGTTGGACATCGGGCGATGTTGCTCGCCTTGAACACGATGATCACATCCTCGGCACGCTGGGTGGTATCAACAACATTGTCCAGACCCAAGACGCGATATACGCGCTAGGGTATGCGGGCCTGATCCTGCGTCGGTCGGTGGACGGGACCTGGCAGCGAATGGATGGACCATGGCCGAGGGAGGCGGGAGCGTTCATCAATATGATTGCCGGTGTCGAAGGTCCGCGAGGGGAGTTGTGGGCCATTGCGGCGGGCGGTTCGGTGGTCAGCGTCGCGGGTGACGTGACCCGCACCATCGCACAAGTACCCGCTGAGCCTCTGGGCATCACCCGGTTCCAGCGCCAGTGGTTCGTGTCGACCCTTGACGGTTGCTACGAACTACCAGGCGATGGCGACACGGTCCTGATCAAGCGCGATATTTTGATGGGCAAATCGATTGATGCCGGAAACTGCCTGATTGCCGTTGATGCCGAGCCACAACACGCTGATCACGCGCAGGTGCACCTGTGGTTGCGCACCAGAAACCGCGATGGTTGGATGCGCCCGGTCATTTGCCGGGCCTGATTAATCCGTGGAAAACGGGTTTATGGAAGATAAGCCACACTAAAAAGTAATTACAGTGCGTTTTTCAGATATAAGCCACAATATAAAAGAATTACATTGCTTGATGAAATAGGCGCGTAATTCTATAATTTTGTGACTTGACTAGTAAAAAACGGGCTAGGCGTACGCTATGTTGGATTTAAGCTTTAGCAAGCCGGGCGAGATCGTCAAGCGCCTCTGTGGTCGCCTGCGCACAGAGCGTTTGGCGCTGGGCATGACACAGGCCGATTTGGCCGGACGTGCCGGTATTGGCACCAATACCGTGTCCAACCTTGAAGCCGGGCGCAATGTCGGGTTCGAGAGCGTTGTCCGGGTGGCGATTGCCCTTGGCCGATCCAAGGAACTCGAAGGGCTTTTTCTGCCGAAGCTGGAAAGTATCGAGGATATTCGTCGCTACGAACACAGTGCCAATCGCCTGCGCATAAAGAAGAAACCCGACAATGCTTGAGCAGGTGAACGTCTTCTACGACGGCTGGGGTGAGCGATGGCAGTGGGGCACGCTGGTATCTACCACCGCCCTAACGGGTCGCCCGCTGATTGTGTTCGAGTACAGCAATGAGGCCAGGCAAAGAGGTCTCGAACTGTCCTCCTACAGGTTGCCGCTGGAGGGTGCAAAGCTGCGCCGAGATTTTCCAGACCACCAACTGTACTTGCCGGGACCGGTCTATGACGCGCTGCCGGACGGCTGGGGTATGTTGTTGATGGACCGTCTGTTCAGGCGCCGCGGTCTCTCCATCGCGCGCATCGGCGCATTGGAGCGGCTGGCCTACATCGGTAACAATGCGATGGGAGCCCTGACATTTGAACCCGTAGCACCCGAAGGGCAGGCATCTGAAGTCCATGTCCCGCTGGAGCTGCTTGCCCTCGAAGTGCAGGAAGTGCTCCATGGGAACGGTGGCGAGTTCCTGCAGACGTTGCTGCTGGTGGGCGGTTCGCCTCAAGGCGCGCGGCCTAAGGCGCTGGTTTATCGCGATCCCGAAACCAGCGCGTTTACCACTGTCGCCACACCAGGCTTTGAGCCTTGGTTGGTCAAGTTCCCGGCGAGAGAAGAGCATCCTGAGGTGTGTGCTATCGAAATGGTCTACGCCGAATGCCTGCGCAAGTGTGGTATCCACACGCCTGACACGCAGTACTTCAGTTTGCCCAATGGGCTGGCGGCTTTTGCCAGCAAGCGATTTGACCGCCGGGGAGGGCTGCGCATACCTATGCAAAGTCTTGCAGCCTTTACGGGAGCCAACTACCGATCGCCAGGGGTACTGGATTACGTCAACTTCTTGCGGGCTACGCAGATGTGCACCAACGACGTACGGGAAATGGCGTTGGCTTTCGAACGGGCCGTCTTCAATGTCGCGTTCAACAACCGAGACGATCATCCGAAAAATTTCGCCTACATCATGTCGCAGGACGGTCAGTGGCAACTGGCACCCGCCTATGACGTGACCTTCTGTGAGGGACCAGGCGGGTATCACCAGATGGATGTGATGGGTGAGGCCCTGGCGATTTCCCGCGCACAAATGCTTCGGCTTGCCGAGGAGGCCGAGGTGCCCTTGGAGGTTGCTGGCCGAGTGATTGACGGCTGTTGTGAGGTGGCGAGCCGGTTTGCAACCATCGCCGTGAGCCTCTATCCAGACGCTATTACTCCAGAGACCTTGCGCACTATTCAAGCCCGTATCGATCAGAACGTGGCGGGGTTGCGCCGCAACTGAATGCGATGGCGGTGGCCCAGGCCCGACTTGCCAATTCCACCGGCTTCGCAGCCTCGCTATAGCTCGTCAGTTGTCCGCCTGGCCCGCGCCGTACTGCGCAATGCGCCGCTGTGCCAGCGCCTCACCCTCAGCCTGCGTCGCCGCGGTTTCATAACGAATGCCAAAGGCTTGTTCGCCCATCTTGCCCATGGCATCGAAATGCCCACGGCGCGCCTCATCGGCAAGCACGCTGATCAAGCTGATACACAAACGCCCAAAGGCCTCCTTGTGCGTCTTCAACCACAGGCTGCGCAGCTTGCGGTCGGCGTGGGCTTCGTCGTCCCCAGGTTCCAGGTACATCAGCACGAAGGGTATGCCATGGGCCATGATGGCCTCGATTTCGGCTTGCCACTGTGCGCCGTAGCCCGGTACGACCACGTCGTTGCGGATGACGCAGAGCGGAAAGTGGCTGATGTCGTGAACGGTAAAACGGTGAGTATCCAACGGCATGGCTAATCTCGATCCAGGTAATTAAAGGCTTATTCAGCGCGGCGGGTGTTGCAGGGCTTCAGACAGCCAGCCCAATAGCTGCGTGCGTTGCTGGCGCAGGAAAAAGTGCCCGCCGTCCACCAGGCGCCAGTCGAAACCGGCCGCAGCATGCCGTTTCCAGCGGCGTGCGGCTTCCACCGTGACCAGGTGATCATCGCTGGCGGCAATCATCACCATCGGCACCGCCAGGGTCGTATCGGCGGCTACGCAGTAGCCTTCCGACAACGCACTGTCGTTACGCAGGATGGGGGTGAGGGTGCGCATCATCTGTTCATCGGCGAGGATCTGTTCCGGCGTGCCGCCCAGGTGCCGGACTTCGGCGGCGAAATCCTCCTCGCTGTAGTCCGACACCTTGCGCTGGATCGGCAAACTCGGCGCCGGGCATGCCATCAGGAACAGCAACTGCGCGTGACGGCCCTCGCGGGCCAAGGCCCGCGCTACTTCGAAGGCGACCTTGCAACCCAGGCTGCAACCCAGCAATGCCCAGGGTTTGTCAGTGTAGGGCCGGATCGCGTCGACGAGCTGGTGCACCAGTTGCGTCATGTCCTGAATGCTCGGTTCGGCGATGCGGCTTTCGCGCCCCGGCAACTGCACCGGGCACAGCTGCCACGGCCCAGGCAGTTGCCATTGGCGATACACCGAAGCGCCGCCACCGGCGTAGGGCAGGGCGAATACCTGATAGCCGCGTGCGGCGTCGGGTTGCTCCAGCGGGAACCAGCGTTCGCGGTCGGGCGCTTGGCTGGTAAATGCCGCATCCAGACGCTTGGAGCGCTCGACCAAACCGCGCGCCACCGCCGGCTCGACCAAGCCCTGTATCGGGCCTTTGCGCCACTGATAAATGCGGTAGTCAGCGGCACCGTTTTCCAAGGCATCGAACAGCGAAGAGTCCGGCGTCGCCAGGTAACGTTCCAAGTCTTCGCGCAGTTCAGGCTTGCCCAGTGTCTTCAAGGCCGCATCCAGCCGTTGCCACACGCTGGCCGGTGCCGCCCGCCGTGCCGCCCGCACCTGGCGGCTGATCGAACGCTCGCGCTCCAGCACAAAGCCCGATTGCAGCAGGGCCTGCTTGATCAAACTGACACTCTGGCCATCGAACACATCGGCATAGCAGAAATAACCACCGGGCTTGAGCAGGCGCCACACATGGGCGAAGAACGCCGGCAAGTCCCAGTAGGCGCCGGAGGATTCCAGGTTGAACACCAGGTCGGCACTCTGGCTGGCCTGGGGTAAACGGCAGGCGTCGGCGATTTGAAAACGCAGGCGCGGGTGCACATGGCGTTGGCGGCAGTAGCCGATATTCGCCGCGCTCAGGTCCACACCCAGCAAACTCGTAGGGCTGAAATAGCGCCCCATCAACGCCAGCGCACCGCCGCGACCACAGCCGATATCCACCACCTGTTTGCCGTCGAGGGGCAACCCGGCGAGGGTTTCCAGGATTAGCCGCGCGTGTGCGCCGCCAGTTTCAGCGCTACCGAGGCCGTCGGCGCTCCAATCCGCTTCGCCCGCCACCGGCACATAGCCCCAATTGAGGTACAGCGCATGTTCGGCCATCCCGGCCGCTTCCAGCACATCGGCCAGGCCTGCATAGGCACTGCGGTTGCGTTCGAGTAGGGGCGCGTCGGCTTGGGAAAAAACCGCGTTCATGGCATCTGCTCCTGCATAAAGGTCAAGGGGTCTGGACACGGCGCCGACGGTGCTGGGCGGCTGACCAGCAATGGCTGGCCGACCGCGCGCATGATGCCCAGCCAAGCCTGGCCATGGGCTTCCCACCATTGTGGTTGGTGGGCGGCGGCGTGCGGGTCCATCAACTCGTCGAGGGCGGCGTGGATCGCCTGGGTAAAGTCCTGGGTCACGGCCTGGGCGAGGCTCGGCGCATGCGCCGGGCCAAAGGTCAGTGCGGTGGGCTGGCGGTTGAAGCGGCTGGCCTGATGGGCCTCGGGGTTTAGCAGGTACGAGGCTTCAATGCCGTCCTTGGCGTAATCCGGCGCGTAGATCGGATGGCTCCACACCACCGGGCCATAGCTGTTGACCAGCGTGACCTGGCCTTCGGCGCCACCCATCGACAGGCGATGCATGACCAGGCTGTGATGGTCCGGGTCGGCCGGGTCCAGGTAGGTTTGCAGGTGCAGCACAAACGGCACGCCGGCAATGCGTCCTTGCAGCGAACGAAACGGCCACGGCTCTTGCCCCTCAGGCTCAGGCAGCGGCAAGGGCGCAGAACAACTGAATGCCCCTTGAGTGCCCGGCCCACCGAGGGCGCGCAACACGATGTCCAGGCTCGAATACAGCAATTGCAGGCTGGTGGTGATCTCCACAAACGCCGGCCGACGTTGCGCCGCGCTTTGTCGGGCGTAATCAATAAAGCGCTGTCCTGCCGGCAAGTGCGGGTAGAAGCTGTTGACGTGATAACGCCGGCCGTGCAGCGCGGCGATGCCTTGCAGGCGCGCAATGTCGGTGGGGTGCGCGGGGTGTTCCTGCAACACATGCATGCCACGTTCCAGCAAGGCCTTGGCCAGGTTCGAACCATCGCCACCGACAATCGCGCTGCGCACCACTACGCAGGCGATATCGATGCTGTCCGGCAATTGGTCGACGCTGTGGTACAGCGGCACGTGCAGGCGTTCGGCCAAGCCACGGGAGCGCGCACTGCCCCTGGCCAATATCCCGGCCAGGCGGTAGCGGCTACCCGCGTCTTGCGTGAGTGCCGCGAGGTAATGCTCGCCAAAGCGCGTGCCGCAGACGATGACATTCAGCGGCTTATGCATGGTGGCCGTCTCCCTGGAGCAGTTCGGCCAATCCTAAGTCCCACGCCTGGGGCGAGGCAGCCAAACGCTCCAGCAACCGTTGGAAGCGCTGGATCACTTGCAGGCCTTGGGCTTCCTCCAGCCGGTCCACGCGCAGATCGAGGTTGTAGAGCAACGCGCTTTCTTCTTCCAGCACCTGCAAGTGCAGGTCGGTCGAGGGTTGCGAGGCCAGTTCATAGGACGGCATGCCCAGCAGCGGGTCAGAGGTCTCCGGGATTGCATAGGTGGTGCGCACCCCCAGCAGGCTGGTCATGGCAATGCGCGGCAGGTCGTCGTAACCGTGGGCTGACAGCAAGCTTGCGCCGTCCAGCAGTTCGGCCTCCAGGCGCCGCTCCAGGGCGGCGCCTGCATCGCGGGCCAAGGCCATGAAACTCGCGCTGTGGCGCTGGAAGGGCAGCAAGGCCGTGTCGCTGGCCTCGAGCACCACATTCATGACCTGGGCATGCAGGGGTTTGCGCTCCGGGTAGTCCAGACGCAGGCTGAACGCCTCGCGCTCGGTGCACGGCATCAGCGCCACCGCATACACCGCCGCCAATACCGCCGTGGCACTCAGCCCGGCGCCCAGGCCGTGTTCCTTGAGCGCCAGCCACTGCGCCCGTGGCAAGGCTTCACGCCACACCCGGTAGCGTGCTGGTGCTGTAGCGGCCTTGATCGGCAGCGCCAACGCCGTCGGCCACTGCGCGCTCACGGCGGCATAGGCTTGGTACTGCGCGGCTTGGGCCTGGGTGTCGGCAATGGCCGACTCGACGCTGTAGTAGTCCTGTGCGCTGAATTGCAGCGCGGTGAAGCGCCGTTGCGGGTCGCTCATCCACAGGTTGATCTCACGCAGGATGATGCGCACGCTTTCGATGTCGATCAGCGTGGTGTCCAGGCGCAGGTGCAGGCGCAGGGTGTGTTCGTCGAGGCGGCTTGCGTGCCATTCGAACGGCAGCGCAGCGGGTTGAGCGGGGTAGGACAGACGTTCGCGCAACTCGGCCAAGGCCGCGTCGCGTTCGCTGATCGGCTGATTGCGCCAGTCGTACACCGGGATGTGGGTGCGCGTGCCCTGCGCCAGCCATTGCAGCTCGGCGTGCTCGTCGAGGCTGGCACGTGCCATCGGATGGCGGGCAATCAAGAGGTTCCAGGCGTGTTCGAACGCGGCCACATCGAAGCCTGCCGGTTTGTCGTATTCGACATACATCTGATGCCCCAGATCATTGACGGCCAGGCGCCGACGGCGTGCGCGCAGGCCGCTGACCTGGGTTTCGCCAGCACGGGGCAGCGCATCGCCATTGGCGGCGAGCCACTGGCCGTCGCGTTGATGCAATTCATTCAACGCCTCCCGCAAGCCGGACCAGTTGGATTTCACCGCAGGTTGTTCAACCGGGTGCAGCGATTGCACCAGGGTGTCGACAAAACGCCCGAAGGTGTTCAGCTCAAACGCCGCTTGCGCAGACAACTGCACCTGCAATTCCTGCTTGAGGGTTTCGCACAGGTCCAGCAGCAACAGCGAATCCAGGCCCAGGCGTACCAGGTTGGCTTCGTTGTCGAGGCTGGCATCGTCACAGTGCAGCAAGGTCACCAGGCGCGAACGCAGGTACGCCTGGGCCAAGGGCCGTGCTTGGTTGGCGCTGGCGGCGAGCAGGGCGGCGGTGACGTCCAACGGTGGTGGCGTTGGTGCGCCACCCAGGTGTGCCTGCACCGCCGCACACAGCGCGTCAGCGGTGTCGGCCTGGAACAGGTCCTGGGCCGACAGGCTGACCGCAAAGGTTTTGTTCAGGCGCTCGACCAAATCCAGCATCAACAGCGAATCTAGCCCCAGGTGCACCAGGCGTGTGTCGCCCTGGATTTGCGTCAGCGCACAACCGAGTACTTGGGCGATGTGTTCGCGCACGCTCAGCGCCAGCGGCGGCGTGGCTTCGATGCTCACGGCTACAGGTGGCTGATAGTCGGCAGGCAAGCACGCGGCAAACCGCCCGGTGCCGGAGGGCACCACGCGCGTCCAATCGACCTGGCACGGCATGTACATCGCGCCGTTGCCGCCCAAGGTCGCGCCCAGCAATGCCAGCCCTTGTTCGGTGCTCAGCCCAAGCATGCCGCGCTGGGCGAGTTGGGCCTTGAGACCCTGGCGTCGTTCACGGTCGATCTCACCCCAGAAGCCCCAAGCCAGCGCCACGGTTTTATGCCCTTGCTGGCTGCGATGCTGCGCCAACCCTTCCAGCTGGCCGTTGGCGAACGCATGGGCGCCTTGGCCTGCCGGGGCGAACACACTGGCGGCAGACGAGAAATACACGGTCAGCGCCGGGTTCAGGCGGCTTTCAAAACGCTGCAAGGCCAGGGCTGGAGTAAGCTTGGTCGCCAGCGTACGGGTCCAGCTGAGCGCCGAATAACGCGCCAACGGTGCATCGTCAACGACCCCGGCCAAGTGCATGACCACACCCAATGCCGGGCCTGCGGCCAGGCGCTCCAGGGCGGCGTCGAACGCCTTCGGGTCAGCGGCATCGGCGTCGGCATCCACGCTGATGTTCACGCCTTGCGCACGCAATGCATCCAGTACTTGCGCCCCGGCCTGCGAAGCCGGACGGCGGGTCAATAGGACCAAATCCCGTGCGCCTTGCTGCACCAGCCAGCGTGCGACGTTCAAGCCCAGATCACACAGGCCGCCAATCAGCACATGGCGGCCCGTCGGCAACGGCTTGGCGGCGGGAATGGCGGTCGGCACCAGGATCTGTTCGAACAGGCCGCTCGCGCGTACGGCGCACACCCGCAAGCCGTCTTGCTCACCCGACCAGAGCTGCAACAGCCTTTCGGTGAGGTGCGGCGGCGATACCTCGCCACGGTCCAATAGCAACAGCGACAGCGCCGGGTATTCCTGGCGGGCAACGCCCAGCAGCGCAGCGACGCCCGGCGCTTGCCAGTGCGGGGTCGCCTCGTTGCCGCTCACATTGAAGCCCTGCTCGGTCAGCACCGTCAGGCGCGGCGCATTGGTGGTGCCGGCCACGGCCTGTAGCAGGTTGAGCAACGCGGGGACGGGGACGTCAGCAGTGGCCGTCAGCTGCAAGCACACAGCATCGACGTTGCCCCGTTCTGCCAGCCAGGCTTGGAACGCTTCAGGGCCTGCACTGAGTGCCTCGATACTGCGGAATACGCAGCGGATATCGTGGCGATCAAACCCATCCGACAGCGCGTGCAGGTCATCAGCCTGGCTGTCGCTGATCCAGACCACGCGGCGCAGGTTCGCCGCACGGGTTGACGTGGCCAGCGGCTGCCAGCGCCATTGGTAGAGGCCGGTATCCTGCGCGTGTACATCCGCATTCTCGATGCGAAAGCCCTGTGGGTTACGGTGCAAGGTCAGGGTGTCGCGGCCATTGCCGACGGCATTGAAGAGCTGTTCGATCAGGCTGTCCACCGAGGCTGCAATGGCCACCTCTGGCCGTTGCGCCAGGATAATTTGCTCACCCAGCGCATGGGTCGGCAATTGCGCGCCGGGGAAGCCTTCGCAGCGCACAAACCCGGCAGCCCGTGCCGCCGCTTGCCAGACGCCCAGGCTTGCGAACAATTCGCCGTGGCGTCCATCGCTGTCCAGCAGCGGCGGGACCATGGGGCCGAAGACGAAATCGAACAGCTTTTTCGGCTCGGTGATTTCGCGCATCAGCAGCACGCCGCCCGGTGCGAGCAGGGTGGCCAGGCTGCCCAAAACCTGGGTCAGGTCCGGCGCGTTATGCAGCACGTTGGCCGCGATGATCAGGTCATAGCCAGCCGCTTCCAGGCCTTGGTCAGCGACCGGCGCGTTCATGTCGAACGGGCGGTACTCCATAAACGGGTAAGCACTGAACTTGGCTTTTGCGCGCTTGAGGAACAACGGCCCGATATCGGTAAAGGTGTAGCGTGCGCAGGCCTGCGGCGGCAACTGCGCAAGCACATCGCGGGTGGTGCCGCCGGTGCCGCCGCCGACTTCCAGGATGCGCAGCGGTTGCTGCTGGCGCGCCAGGCCCGCGACGGCGGCCGCCGCGACTTGGTTGAGGTACACCGAGTACGGCTGGTCCTGGTACATATGCTCGACGTCATCGGTGGCCGCGCCTGGGAACACCACGCTGACCGGATCGGCGCGCCCGCACAGCATGTCGCCCAGGCGTGGCCCGGCGCGCTCCACCAGATCGGCCAATTGCCCGTAGCCCATGTCACGCATGGTCACCAGCCACGGCGCCGGGTCGGCGAAGGCCTGGCGTTGCAGGCTGCCATAGCGTTGGTCGCGCACCGACAGCACGCCGCTGGACACCAGGTCACGCAGCAACCGCGCAAACAAGCCGCGCAAGGCGCGCGGTGCATTGGCCCGCTGCAAGCAGGCGTCTACATCCAGCCAATCCTGCTCATCTCGGAACAGGCCCAGGGCATCGAAGGCATTGCCCACGTAGGTGGCATGCAACGCGTCCACGCCTTGGGCTTCGCGGGGCAATGCCGACAGGTCCAGGCGTGCCGACAGGCGCGCGGCGGTATCGGCTGCTGCTGCGGTCATGGCCTGCCAAGGTGAATCCTGCGTGGCCGGCAGCGGCGTGCGCTGTGGTGGTTCATACCAGCAGCGTTCGCCTTCAAACGGGCAGGTGGGCAGCACCACGCGGCGCTGCGGTGCGCGGCGACCCAGCGGGTGCGCGTGCCAGTCCGGTTGCACGGCGCTCGCCAGCTGTTGCAAGGGCTGATCGGTATCCAGGCTGGCCCACAGGCGCACAGTCTCGGCCGATTGCGGCATAAAGCCTTGGTTCTGGCCTTCGGCAAACCCGTGCAGCAAGCCCATCAGCTCGCCGCGTTGGTTGCCGACCCAGATCAGGCGGTGCGGGTAGAGGCTGCGGTGATGCACGCTGGTGGCGCAGTAATCCCCCAGGCTCTGTTGCGACTCCCCGAGGCACCAGGCATGGCGGCGCGCCAATTCACGCAAGGCACTTTCACTGCGGGCGCTGAGCACCAGCAGGCACGGTTCGTCGCCATCTGCCTGCGGCTCGGTTTCGGGCGCTTGTTCCAGCACGGCGTGGCAGTTGGTGCCGCCAATGGCAAAGGCGCTCACCGCCGCACGGCGCGGCCCGCTGACTTCCGGCCAAGGCAGCAGCATCTGCGGTACGTAGAACGGGCTGCTGTCGAAGTCGATGGCCGGGTTGGGCTGCGTGTAGTGCAGGCTCGGTGGAATCTGCCCGTGGTGCAGGGCGAGGGCAGTCTTGAGGAAGCTCGCAACCCCAGCCGCCGTGTCCAGGTGACCCAGGTTGCTCTTCACCGACCCCAACGCGCAGTACTGATTGGCCTGGGTATGCCGACGCCAGGCGCGGGTCAGCGCCTGCACTTCAATCGGGTCGCCAAGGGCGGTGGCGGTGCCATGGGCTTCCACCAGATGGATACTGGCGGGGTCGACTTCGGCCAGCGACAGCGCCTCGGCAATCACCCGCGCCTGGCCTTCCGGTGACGGCGCGGTGTAGCCGGCCTTGCCGCTGCCGTCGTTGTTCACCGCCGAGCCGCGCACAATCGCCAATACCGAGTCGCCATCGGCCAGGGCCTGGTCCAGGCGCTTGAGCAAGACCACGCCAACCCCATTGCCAATCGCGGTGCCACCGGCTTGGGCGTCGAACGGACGGCAATGGCCATCGGCGGAAAAGATCATGCCCTCACGGTGGAAGTACCCCGATTCCTGGGCAAAGCCAATGCCCGCGCCGCCCGCCAGGACCATATCGGACTCGCCGCTGGCCAGTTGTTCGCAGGCCAGGTGAATGCCCACCAACGAACTGGAACACGCGGTCTGCACGGTAAAACTGGAACCGGTCAGGCCGAGTTTGTAGGAGACGCGGGTGGCCAGGTAATCCTTGTCATTGCCCACCAGCCGCGTAAAGGTCAGCGGCGAAGCGATGTCCTGCACTTTGTCAAAATGCGCAGCGCTGTAGGTGCTGAGTTTGCACGAGCCGATCACCCCGACTTTCAACGGTGCGCTCAGTTGCTCCAGCACTGCCGGCGGATAACCGGCCATTTCCAATGCTTCCCAGGCGCACATCAGGAACAGCCGCTGTTGCGGGTCGATCAATTGCGCCTCTTGCTTGGAGTAGCCGAAAAACGACCAGTCAAAGCGGTCGGCATCCGCCACCACGGCGGCGGCCGCGACGTAATCGGGGCGTTGCAGCAGCGCCGGGTCCACACCCACGCTGGAAAGGCGCTCGGCGTCGAAGCGCTCGATCTGTTCTTCGCCGTCGGCGAGCAGGCGCCAATAGTCAAAGATGTCGTTGGCCCGGGGCATACGGCAGCTGGCCGCGATCACTGCGATGGGCAGGGTGTCGCCGTAGTGGTCTTGCAGGTTGAAGCGGGTTGAAAGCGTCATGGCATCGCCTGTGGTCAAGTCGAGTCAAAATGCGCGGGGCAGGGCGCGGCGTGGTCGCCGCGCCGGGCCATCGGTCAAAGTTCGGATTTCTGGTCGCGTTTGCGGCGGCGGTCGTTGTCCAGGCGGGTGCGGCGACGCTGTTCAACGTCCAGTGACTCGACGGTTGCCGGCCCGTTGGCCGATTGCAGTGAACCCAAGTGCGCCGCCAAGGCCGCGAGGCTGGTGTGGTCGAACACGTCAGTGACCGATACCGCCAACTGCAACTGGTCCATCAACTGCCGACGCAGGCGGATCAGGTCCATGGACGAAGCGCCCAGTTCGAAGAAGTTGGTGTGCACCGGTAATTCATCGCGGCCCAGCAGTGCGCCGAGCATCTGGCTCAGGCGTTGCAACAAGGCATCGTCCGCCGCCAGTTCCACCGTTGCTGTTGCTGTCGTGCTGGCCCGTTGCGGTCGCGCCTGGTGCGCCCAGCGATTGGCCGGCAAGCTGCCTTGTACCGGTTGGCGCCAAACATTTTCATCGCTCGCCAGGCGCAGCAGCAGGTCGTGGTAGCTGGCGAACATCGCATCCAGCAAGCCGTCGGGGAACAGCGCATCCACGCTGTCCCAGTTGAACACCAGCTCGCCATCGCGCTCGACCACTTGCTGGTCGATCCACACCTGCGGGGTCTGGCTGATGCCGTAGACGAATTGCCCGAGCCAACTTTCGCCATCGTCACCCTGATTCGCCACGCCCAGGCCGCTGGTGAACACCACCGGCATCGCCACCGCTTCCAGGCGTCGGTTGCGGCGTGCCGCTTCACGCAGCACGCGCACTGCCGAGACTTGCATGTGCTCAAGGTCGGCCCAGATCTGCCGTTGCAGGGTCAGCGCCTGCTCTTCAAAGGCCCGCTCGGTATTGCCGTCAAACGCCAGCAGCACCAGCGAGGTGAAATCGCCGATCAGGTTGTCGATGTCCGCGTGCACGGCGGGGCGATTGAACAGCGTCAGGTTGAGGGTAAAGCGCCGGTCGCGGCACCAGTTGCTCAGCACTTCACCGTAGGCCGTCAGCAACAAGGCGTTGGCGGTGACGTTACGCGCACTCGCCTGGGCCTGCAGGGCTTGCCACTGGGTGGCGTCCAGACGCGCTTCACGGCGGGTGAAATGCGGCGGTGCGATCGCTGCGCCACTGACCTGCGGCAAGGCCGGGCCGGCGGGCAGGCTTGCCAGCTTGGCTTGCCAGTACTCCAGGGAGCGCTGGTAGGACGGGCGCAATTCAAGCTGTTCGGCCAACAGCACGTAGTCACGAAAGCTCGCGCTCAGCGGCGCCAGGGTTTCAGTGGGGCGACGGGCGAGGGCCGACCATTCGGCCAGCAACGTGCGCATGGAGCGCCCGTCGCAGACCAGGTTGTCGAGGCTGATAAACAAGCGCACGCGGGTGTCGCTCATCTGCGCCGCACGCACCGTGAACAGCGGCCACGTGGTGGTGTCCGGAACTTCATGAGACAGCTCCAGGCGCAGCACGCCCAGCCAGTCACTGACGCTGCCCGACGAAGCCTGGCGCAAGTCTGTGAAGGCGATGGCGTACGGCGGCACTTCTTCGAGCACCCGTTGCATGCCGTGCTCGTCGATCACCGCGCGCAGCATGTCGTGGCGCGTCACCACCTGTTGCCAAGCGCTTTCCAGGGACTGGAACGGCACGTCATCGACCTCGATTTCGGCGTACAGGTGGGTGGTGACCCCGCCCAGTTCGAAACTCTCATCGCGCCCGATCCAATAGGCTTGCTGTACATCGGTGAGCGGGAACGGCGCATACCGGTTCTGCGGGTCAGGCACCAGTGCCGGCAAGGCGTCTTCATAGGCCGGTGCCTGGGCCACGCGCTCGGCGAAGGCCGCCAATTGCGGGTGATCAAACAGGTCGGGCAGTGACACGTGGGCATTGAGTTCATGGCGCACCCGCTCGATCAGGCGCACCGCGATCAGGCTGTCGCCACCCAGGTCGAAGAACTCATCGCTGGCGTCCAGGCCTTCGATGCCCAACAGTTTTTCCCAGATCGCCACAAGGGCAGCGGGTACTTGGCCGGTTGAGCGCTGTTGCGTGTGACGTCGGCTGCCTTGGCGGCGGCTGCCGGCTTCGGCGCGGGGCAGTTGCTGGCGCATGACTTTGCCGGTGGCCGACAGCGGCAGGCGGTCCAGTTGCATCAGGCTCTGCGGCACCATATAGGCGGGCAGCAAGGTCGCCAGGTGCTCGATCAGGCGGCGCGGGGCAAAGCGCGACACCTGATCAACCTGACGCGCCAACAGCAAGTGCATGCCGGGGTTGGCGGCGTCCACGCTCAGGGCTGCGCTTTGGGCAAAGCCGGCGGCAGCAAAGGCTGCGCACCATTGTTCGGCATCCAGCAACGCCAAGCCGGTTTCACGGCGCTGGTCGGCAAAGCGCGTATAGCCGCCTTCCAGCAGGGCCACGGTGGCCAGTTGGAAATCGCTGTTACGCGTGATTTCCGGTGCGACGAGCACACCGCCAGGCGCCAACAGGCTGGAGATGCGCGCCAGCAGCGCCGGTACATCGTCGGTGCGGTGCAGGGCGTTGAAGGCGATGACCAGGTCGAACTCATGTTCGGCCATGCCTTGGCTGGCGGCCGCCTGTTCGGCATCGAACACCCGGCAGCTGAGGCTGTGGCAGGCCTGCCAACTGGCGTTGTCGAATTCGCTGCGGGCCTGATCCACCAGCAGCGCGGCGGGGTCAGTCAGGGTGTAGTCCAGCGCAGTCAGGGGCAGTTGGTTAAGCAACTCGCGGGCGGCGACACCACTGCGGGCGCCGATTTCGAGGATGCGTACCGCACGGCCCAAGTGTTCGCCACAGGTGCGGATGACTTCGGCCAAGCCCGCCAGCGTAGCGGCTGACAACGGGTTCATGCGCGTCATCTGCTCCGGCGCCAAGGTCTGGTCAGCGCCGTAGAACAGTTCCAGCGCGCTCGACTCACCGCGCAAAACCGCCAGGCGCTGCTCGGCACCACCGCGCAAACGCAGCAACACGCTGCGTGGCAGGCCGAAGCGCTCACCGGCCGGGGTCAACTCGGCCCAGTCGGCGGGCGTGGTCGGCGCCAGCGTCTGCGCCCAGGACTGCACCAGTGCGCCAAACTCGGCGCTGGGCCGTACTGCCTCAAGGCTTGGGCCCGCTGCCTGCAAGGTGTCGCGCATCATCTGTTGGCCCATGCGATCCATCAGGGCCCAGAACGCTTCAAGCGTGTCGGTATTGCCGCCAGCCATGACCTTGTGGGCGGCGTCTGTCAGGTGTGCCCAGCGCTGGCGGTTGTATTCACCATCGCTGCCGAGGGTTTCAAACAGTGGGTTGTCACCGGCATGGGGCACCACCCAGGCGGCCAAGCGCTTGTTGCCACGCGCCGGGCCGACTGCATCGACCACCGCATCGCGCACGCCAGGGTGGCGCAACATCGCGCTTTCGATTTCCCCCAGTTCGATACGGTTGCCAGCGATCTTCACCTGGAAGTCCCGGCGCCCGAGGAATTCCAGGGTGCCGTCGGCCCAATAACGCGCCAGGTCACCGGTGCGGTACAGGCGCTCGCCGTCGGGGTGTTCGATAAAGCTGGCGGCGGTCTTGGCCGGATCGTTTTCATAGCCCAGTGCCAAGCCGGTACCGGCGATGCACAGGTCGCCGGTGACGTAGTCCGGGCAGTCGCGCAGGCGGCTGTCGATCACGCGATAACGTTGGTTGGTCAGCGGGTAGCCGTACGGGATGGAAGACCAGTGTTCAGCCACCGCCTCGACGTTGAACCAATTGGACCAGATCGAGGCCTCGGTGGCGCCGCCCATGGCAACCAGGCGGGCTTGCGGGGCAGCGGCGTGCAGGCGCGGCGGCAGGTGCAGCGCAATCCAATCGCCGCTGAGCATTACTTGTTTGAGGTTGTTCAATGCAGCACCGCTGGCGGCGGCTTCGTCAAGGAACAGTTCCAGCAAGGCTGGCACCGAGTTCCACACACTGACGCCGTGACGCTGGGCCATGTCGAGCCAGTGCGCCGGGTCGCGCACGCCGCTCGGTTGTGGCAGTACCAGTGCGCCGCCGACGGCGAACAGGCCAAACATGTCGTACACCGACAGGTCGAAGTACAACGCCGAGAGGCCCAGCACGCGGTCGTTGGCGTCGATGCCGAAGCGGCGATTGATGTCGAGCACGGTGTTGACCGCGCCGCGATGATCGATCAGCACGCCTTTGGGCGTGCCGGTGGAGCCCGAGGTGTAGATCACATAGGCGTGGTCCAGCGGGTCGCGGAACACATACGGCGTTTGGTCATCCCAAGCCAGGGCGGCTTCGGGGCTGGCGTCGAGTACCGTCACAGAGAGTTGTTCGGTCATCTCTTGCACAATCGGCAGGCAGTCGCTCTGGGTCAGGATCAGCGCGATGCGGCTGCCTTGCACAATCGCCGCCAGGCGCGCTGCCGGCGTGTCGGCATCCACCGGCACATAGGCGCCGCCAGCTGCCTGAATCGCCAGGCAAGCCGCCACCTGTTCGGCGCCTTTGCGCATCACCACCGCCACCCGGTCACCGCGTTGCACGCCATGTTGCAACAGTCCTTGGGCCAGGCGGCGCGACCAACTGGCGAGCGCGGCGTAGGTCCATTGCTGGCTGTGGGTGATCAGCGCGATAGCCTGCGGGCTGCGCTCGGCCTGGGTGAAGAACAGTTGGTCCAGGCACAGTGGCGAGACCTCGGCGTCGGTCGCGTTGATCTGCTGGCGCACGGCGACTTGCGCTGCGGGTAACAAGGCGGCCACGGGCTGTTGCCACAGCTGTTCATCGTCGGCCAGGCGTTCCAGCAGGTGGTTGTAGGCCTCGAACATCGCATCCAGCACCCCCGGCTGGAACAGCGCTTCCACGGCGTCCCAGTTGTAGATCAATGCACCTTCCAGCTCGCACGCCTGGTGATCGAGCCACACTTGCGGGGTCTGGCTGATGCCATAGGTGACCGTACCCAATACGCTGGCCTCGGCGGCGCCCTTGGTGGGGTCGCTCATGCCCAGTTGGCTGGTGAACACCACCGGCATGGCGATGCTGTCCTGGCGCTCGCGGCCTCGGTTCCATTCGCGCAGCACATCCACGGCGCTAAAGGCGCGGTGTTGCAGGTGGTCGAGTACCGTGCCGTTGACCTCGGCGGCACGTTGCGCCATGCCCAGCGGGGCGCTGTAGTCCAGCGGCAGCAGGGTCACGGCGGTGAAGTCACCGAGCAGGCGTGGAACATCGGCGTGCCACGGCAGGCGGTCGAAAATCGTCAGGTTGAGGGTAAAGCGCGACTCACTGCTCCACGCCGCCAACACCTCGCCAAACACGCTGATCAACAACGAGGCCGGCGTGCAGCCAGCGTTCGCCGCAAAGTCACGCAGGCGCTGCCACACCGGCGCGCTCAAACGATGCTGGCGACGGCTGAAGGTCGGGCTGGCCTGGTGCAGGGCTTCAGTGCGCAGCGGCAATTGCGGGGCCGGTGGCAGCGCTTCGATGGCTTGCAGCCAGAACCCCTTGGCGGTGTCCCGCGCGGCACGTCGCGACTGACTGGTTTCATACTTGGCCAGCACATAGTCGCGGAACGAGATGTCGAACGGCGCAAGGCCTGCAACAGCGCTGTCGTTACCGGCGCGGTAGAGCGCGGCCAACTCTTCCCAGATGATCTGGCCGCTGGTGGCATCGTTGATCAGCATGTCGATGCCGATATGCAGGCGCACGCTGGCATCCGGCAGACGGGTCACGCGCACGTCGAACAACGGCCAGCTCGCGGCGTCCATGACCTGATGGGACATGTGCTCGCGCCAGTCGGCGCAATGGGCCTGCACCGTGGTTGCATCGGCCGTGCGCAGGTCGGCGATGCGCAGTCGATAATCGGGCACTTGGCTGAGGATGCGCTGGCGGCCGTCTTCACCGATGACGATGCGCAACGCGCCGTGGCGCTTGACCAGGGTATTCCAGCAGCGCTCCAGCAGGTCCAGGTCAAGGCCGCCTTGGGCGTCCGCTTCCAGGTAGGCGTGGCAGGCCACGCCGCCCAAGGCGTAATGGCCTTGGCGGCCGATCCAGTAGGCGTGTTGCAACTCGGTGAGGCGAAAGGGCTGCGCGGCGTTGAGCGGGTCAGCGACGATCACTTCATCGGTGGCCGGCGCCGCCTGGGCGTCGTTCGATTGCAACTGTTCCAACAGGTAGTCGGTCAGCCCGCCAGGGGTATTGCGTTCAAAAATCGCCTTGAGTTCGCAACGCACGCCCAGGCCGCTTTCGCAGCGGCGCGAGAAGTCCATCACCAGGATCGAGTCCATGCCCAGCTTGAGCAGTTCAATATGGTCTTCAAGCTGTGCCGGGGCGACCCGAAGGGTGCGCGCCAGTTCGGCAATGACAAACCCATGCACCGCCTCGCGGCGCTCAGCCGGGTTCATTTGCGCCAGGGAGCTGGCGGTGCTCAAGTCGCTGGTTGACAGCGTTTTAGCTGACTGCGCAAAGCAGCGTTCAAAGGTGCTGCTGGGGTTGTAGAGGGCAAACAGCGGCACAAATTGCTGCCAGTCGACTTCCACCGCGACCCAGGTGCCATCGGCGCTCAGGTGCGGGCGGGCAAGCAACGGACCGAGGGTCGCCAGGTAGCGCGTCGGCGCCAGGCGCTTGATACCGGCGGCGCGCAGCAGTTGCAGCAGCGAGTCATCGACTTCTGACATGCCGGCGCCGCCGCCCCACGGCCCCCAGGCCACCGCCAGGCCGGGCAAACCCTGGGCGCGACGGTTGCGAATCAGCGCATCCTGGAAGGCATTGGCGCCGCCATACGGCACTTGCAGGCGCGAGCCCCACACCCCGGAGATCGACGTGAAGCACACAAACCAGTCCAGCGCACGTTGTTGGCTGTGCTGATGCAAGTGCCAGGCGCCCGCAATTTTGGCGTGGGTGACGGTGCTGCAATCCTCTTCGGTCAGGCTGGCCAGGTCATTGAAACGGCTGGTGCCGGCGCAATGGAAGATACCGGCCAGGGTGTCGCCGTTTTGGTCGATGTGGGCAAAGGCACTGGCCACTTGCGCGGCGTCGCCGACATCGCAATCCAAATGCTCGATACGCACGCCTTGGGCGCGCAGCAGTTGCAGGCGAGCCTGCCAACCGGCGGGAGCCGCCCGCCGCGCCAGCAACAGCAGATGGCGGGCGCCGTTGGCCACCAGCCAGTCAGTGGTGTGTCGGCCCAGCGCGCCATAGGCGCCGGCAACCAGGTACACACAGTCATTGCGCACGCTGGCGCTGGCGGTCAGGTCGCTGGCCGGTTGTGGCGTGAGTCGCGGGCGCGACCAGTGGCCGTCGCGCAGGGCCAGGGTTTCTTCCTTGCCGAACACGCTCAGCAGCACCGGCAGGGCCGCAGCGATTTGCGCCACCAGGGCGTTGTCGTCAAGCGCCGCCGCCAGGTCCAGTTGTAGCCATTGCGGCCCGGCGTACTCCAGGGACAGCGGCCGCGAGGCACCGGACAGCGCTGCCTGCAACGGGTCGCACGGCTGGCCATCGAGGCTTTGCGCGGCCAGGGTCGGCAGCACGATGCGCGGCTTCTTGCCCGCACGTTGCAGGCTGCGCACGCATTCGGTCAGGTGCCAGACGTGCCGCGAAGCCAGTACGGCATCGGCGTCCGTGGCCTGGGCGCGAACCCCACACAGGTAAATCAGCAGGTCCTGGTCCTGCACGTGCGCCGCTTCTGCGTGCCATTGTTGTGGCGAGAGGTTGTGCACGCTGTGCCCGGCGTGTTCCAGCTGAGCCATCAGCCGATTGCCCAGGCTGGCGTCGTCGGCGACCAACCAGCACACCGGTGTGGCTGTGTCACATTGGGGGGCAAACGTCTCCCATTGCAGGCGGTACAGGTCCACCGGATGGGCCGCCGCACGTTGCGGCTGCGGTTGCAGGGGCAGGGGTATACGCGGGGCGTCTTCGTCGTATTCCAGCCAGTAGCTCTGGCGATCGAATGGGTAGCGCGGCAGTTGGCGCGCGGATGCCTGAGCGCCGGGCCACAGGGCATCGAGGTCGAATGCCTGGCCGCTGTGGTACAGGCTCGCGCAGGCTTCCAACACGCTGCGCAGGTCTTCACCGCCACGCCGCAGGCTGGCGACACAACTGACGGGGTGCGGCCATTGCTGGCTTTGCTGATTGCGCTGGGCCATGGCGCCCAGCACCGCGTGGGCGCCGATTTCCAACAGCACGTCGCAATCTGCCGCTGCCCGTTCCAGGGCCTGGGCAAAACGCACCGGCTGGCGCGCATGGGCGACCCAGTAGTCCGCGTCCGGCGCTTGCAGCAAGGGCTCGCCGCTGAGGGTGGAAATCACCGCAACCTGCGGCGCCAGCCCTTGCACTGTGCTGCACGCCTCACGCCACGCGTCGAGCATCGGCACCAGCAACGGCGAGTGAAACGCGTGGGACACCGCCAGTTCGCGGCTATGCCGGCCCTGGCTTTCCAACGCGCTGCGCAGCTGTTCGATGGCGGCGCGACTGCCGGAAAACACCACATCCTGCGGGCCGTTGATGGCGGCAATCGACACCTGTTCGGCCAATGCAGGCGGCAGGTTGGCCAGGCACGCCTCTGCCTCGGCCTGGGGCAGCATGGCGGCGAGCATGCTCCCGGATTCTTGCAGCGCTTGCATCAGCGCACCGCGCTGGACGATCAGGCGGGCGGCGTCGGCGAGTGTCAATGAACCGGCGATGACCATCGCCGCGAACTCGCCAATGGAGTGGCCGACCATCAACGCCGGCGTCACCCCCAAACCTTGCCACATCGTCGCCAGGGCATAGCCGGTGGCAAACAGCGCGGGCTGGGCCATGGCGGTCTGGCGCAGGCGTTCTTCTGCGTCGACGTCATGCATCAGCGCGATGATCGATTCACCCAGGTGGGGCTGGAGCGCAGCGTCCACCGCCTCCAGCGCCTGGCGGAACAACGGTTGGCGCGCATACAAACCAGCGGTCATCCCGGCGTATTGCGAACCTTGGCCGGTGAACAGGAAGCCGACTCGCGGCGCACGCGCTACCGGCTCGTCCAGTTGCGGCGCACTGGCCACGCGGTGCAGGGCTTCGCGCAGCTCAGAGGCGTGGCTGGCGACCAGGGCGATGCGGTATTCGTGGGCATCGCGGCGGTGAGCCATGGCATTGGCCAACGCCGAAAGGTTGCACGGTTGCGCCAACGCGCTGTGATAGGCCGTGGCCAGTTGGCGCAGGGACTTTTCGCTGCGCGCCGACAGTACAAACAGGGCCGGGGCTTCGCTGTCTGAGGCGGTTGGCGCAGGAGCGGCGGCCGGTGCCTGTTCGAGGATGATGTGCGAGATGGTCCCGGCAAAACCGTAGGAGGTCACCCCGGCGCGGCGAATGGCCTGGCGCAGCGGCCACGGCGACAAGGTGGTAGGCACATGCGCGGGGATCGTCGCGAGGTTGACCAGCGGGTTGATCTGCTGCAACGCCACGGCTGCGGGAATCAAGCCGTGCTCCAGGGCCAGCACGGTCTTGACGATCCCGGCAGCACCGGCGGCGGCTTCCAAGTGGCCGATATTGGTCTTGACCGAGCCGAGCCACAGCGGGTCATCCTCGGCACGGCCCTTGAACACATCGGCCACCGATTGGTACTCGATCGGGTCACCCAGGCGCGTGCCGGTGCCGTGCAGTTCTACATAGTCGATGTCGTCGGGCACCAGGTTGGCGCTGCTCAGCGCCCGTTGCAGCAGGCGTCGCTGGGCATCGCCATTGGGTGCCGACAGGCTGCTGCCGGCGCCGTCCTGGCGCACCGTGGTGCCACGGATCACCGCACGCACTTCATCGCCGTCGGCCAGGGCGTCGCTGAGGCGCTTGAGCACCAGCACCACGCAGCCTTCGCCGCGCACATAACCGTCGGCGCTGGCGTCGAGGGTCTTGCAGCGGCCGTCCAGGGCGAGCATGCCAGCCTTGTGCAGCACGTGGTCGACTTCCGGAAGCAGTTGCAGCTTGACCCCGGCCGACAAGGCCATGCCGCACTCGCCGGCACGCAGGCTCTGCACCGCCAGGTGCAAGGCGCTGTGGGAGGCCGAGCACGCCGTGTCCACCGCCATCGACGGGCCTTCCCAACCGAAGGTGTACGACAACCGCCCGCAGGCCGCGGCAAACGAGGTGCCGGTGCCCCAATAGGCGTCGAAGTGGCTGTCCTCGCCGCTGATAAACGGGATATGCCCGTAGTCGCCGGTGCCGATGCCCACAAACACCGCGCTGTCGCTGCTGCGCAAGCGGGTGGGGCGCAAACCGGCGTCTTCCAGCGCATGCCAGGCGGTTTCCAGCAACAGGCGCTGCTGCGGGTCGGTGTTCATCGACTCTCGCGGGGACATGCCAAAGAACGCCGCATCAAACTGGTCGACTGCATTGAGATAGGCGCCGAAGCCGGGAATGTCCGTGGGCGTGCGAAAGCGTTCGGAGGGCATCGGGCGGATCGCGCAGCCAGCGGTGTGCAGCAGGTTCCAGAAGGCCTCGTCGGTGTTGGCGTCTTGGCCATTGGCACCGGGCAAACGGAAAGCCATGCCGATGATCGCAATCGGCGCCTGGGGAGCGGCGGGTGGTTGCTCACGCAGTGTCGTGGGTTCGGCTTGAACCTCGGGGCTCAGTTGCTTGAGCAGCCAGGCGGCAAGTTGGTTGAGGGTCGGCTGTTCGAACAACACCTCTTCGGCCACCGCGAGGCCCCACGCCTGCGCCGTCAGTGCACCGAGGCGCACGGCAGACAAGGAGTCCAGGCCATAGTTGAACAGGCTGGCATCGGGTGCTATGGCGCGTGCGGCGATGGTGCCGAGGGTGGCGGCGGTTTGCTCGGCCAGCCAGGCCACCAGGTGAGCGTGTTGGGCTTGCGGGGTCAACGCCTGCAACGCCGCCAGCTGTGGGTTGGCCTGGGGCACATTGCCTTGCGCATCGACCCACAGGGTTTGCAGCTCACCGGCCAAATAGGCTTCACGCACCGCACGGCGACGCACTTTGCCACTGGTGGTACGTGGCAGGGTGCCTTTGCGAATCAGCACCACCACCTGGGTTGCCAGTTGATGTTCTTGGGCAATTGCGCCGCGCACCTGGGCGGCGATTGCCTGGTAGACCTGCGCATCGTCGCCGGCCTGCTTGAGGGTTTCCTGGACGACGACCAGGCCCTCGCACTCATCATCGCCTTGCAGGGCAATGCTGAACGCCGCGCCGCTTTCGGCGACGTTGGCAGCGTGGGCCGTGCCGCTGGTGACTTCAATATCGTTGGGGTAATGGCATTGGCCGCGAAACAGCAGCATGTCCTTGAGGCGTCCGGTCACATACAGGTGGCCGTCGTGCAGGAAGCCCAGGTCGCCGGTGCGCAGAAACTCACGGCCCGGCGCCTCGGGGGTGTGGGCCTTGAACAGTTGCTGGTTCAACTCGGCCTTGTCCCAATAGCCGCCAGCAATGCACGGCCCGCTGATCCAGATTTCGCCCACATGACGCTCGGCCAGCGTGGCATGGCTGTCAGGGTCGACGATGCGTACGTCCTGCCCGTCGTAGGCGCTGCCATTGCTGACATAGCGTCGCCAGCCTGGCGCTACGGGCCTCGATGCGGCCGGTTGGACGATGGCGTCACCGTGTGCCAACGCGCTTGTCTCGACGTCGATCTGGGTCACAGGCCCGTCTTCAACGCTGGCGCTGACCAGCAAGGTGGCTTCGGCCAGGCCATACGCCGGCTTGATGGCATGGGCGGCGAGGCCGTAGGCGCCAAACGCCGCCTGGAACGCCTGGATTTGGCTGGGCAACACCGGTTCAGCGGCAGGCATGACGCAGCGCAGGCTGGAAAGGTCGAGCTGCGCCAGGCGTTGCGGGGTGGCCAGCGCCGCTTGTTCGGCACACAGGCGCAAGGCGAAGCTCGGGCACGGCAGTGCAGTGGCGCGCTCGGCGCTGGCGACTTCCAGCCAGCGCAACGGGTCGGCCATAAAAGCCATGGGCGACATGTACACCGCCCGATTACCGTAGGCCAGCGGCAACAGGATGCCCATGATCAGGCCCAGGTCATGGAACAACGGCAACCAGCTGACCACGGCGGTGTCTTGGGGGGCGCGGTCCTGGGGGCGGGTGAGCTGAGCGAGAAATTGCAGGTTGCGCAGCAGCGCGCCATGCAGGTTGACCACGCCCTTGGGTTCGCCGGTGGAGCCCGAGGTGTATTGCAGGAATGCAGTGGACTCGCCACTCAGCGGCGGGTGGACCCAGGCGCCCGGATCACTGGCCAACTCATCGGTGTGCAGGATCTGCAACTGATGCTGCGCCGCAAAGGCGTGCAGGTCATCGCTACAGCTCTGGTGAATGCCACGGCTGGTGATCACTGCCGTCGCCCGGCAATCGCGGGTGATGTCCGCGACTTTAGGCAATACGCGCCGCACGCGGCTGACACCCGGCAGGTTGACCGGCACGCCGATCACCCCGGCATACAGGCAGCCGAGCAGGGCGATCACGTAGTCGATACCGGAGGGGAACAGGATCAGTGCGGTCTGGCCGCCAAGGCCCTGCTGCTGCAACTGCGCGGCGCAGGCACGCACCTGGCGCGACAGCTCGCTGTAACTTAGGCGCAGGTCCGGCCCGCCGGGTTTGCCGACAAAGCACAGGGCCTCGTGATGAGGTTGGTGCTGGGCGTGGTGTTCGATGCAATCAACCAGGGTCGCGTAGTGGGCCAGGGTTTCAACCGTACGGATAGTCATGGTGGTTTCCTTTGAATGCCTGCCTGTTGCGCCGCCCCATTTCGGGGTAGGCGATCGATCCTTTCGTCAACGGCCGGATACGGGGCGGCCGTTCACTCAAACTGAATAAACTCAGGGGTGCAGCGCGGGGGTGTTACGGGGTGCTTAGCCCAACGGCGGTGCCGCCGCACGCAAGCGCCATTGGCGAGTGCTGTGTTGCTGGGCCCAGAAGTGCGCGTAGAGCCCCGCACGGTCGAGCAGTTGTGAGTGGGTGCCGTGTTCCTTCACGCGGGTGTGCTCCAGGACCAGAATCTGGTCAACGTCAGTCAGGGTGTAAAGGCGATGGGCGATAACGATCACGGTCTTGCCGCGCATCAGCGCCGACAGTGCCTGGCGGATTGCGCTTTCATTCTCGGCATCAAGCGAGGCGGTGGCTTCGTCGAGGATCACGATGGGCGCGTCCTTGAGCAAGGCGCGGGCGATGGACAGCCGCTGGCGTTCACCACCGGAAAGCGCCTGGGCCGTGGTCAGTTGGGTGTCGTAGCCCTCGGGCAGGGCCATGATGAAGTCGTGGCAGCAGGCGGCGCGGGCGGCGGCGATCAACTCGTCGTCGCTGGCCTGGGGCCGGCCGATGCGTAGGTTGTTGGCGATGCTGTCGTTGAACAAATGGGTGTCCTGGAACACAAACGCGATGCAGGCCAGCAGGTCGTCCTGGCGCATGTCGCGCACATCCACGCCACCCACCAGCACCTGGCCGCTGTCGGCGTCGTGAAAACGCGCCAGCAGCTGTGCGAGGGTGGTTTTGCCTGAGCCGCTTTCGCCGACCAACGCGGTGACCGTGCCGGCGGCGGCCTTGAAGGAGATGTCGGTAAGGGTCGCCAGGCCCGGTTCGTGGCTGAACGACAGGTTGCGCACTTCGATGTCGTAGCGTTGCGGCACTTGCGGTTGGGCAGGCTCTGGCAGGCACGGCTCATTGAGCAGGGCCTGGATGCGTTCGAAGCTCTTTTCGTAGAACGCCAGTTGCGCCAGCAGGGTCGCCGACTCACTCATCATGCTGAAAAACCGGTGGCCCATGATCAACATCATGATCAGCAGCGCCTGGGACAATTCGCCTTGCACTGCCAGGTACACCGAGCACGCCAGCAGCGCGAGGAACCCGAACTCCAGCAACACCGAGAAGCCGATGGCCAGCAGGCCCGCGATGATTTCGATGCGAATCGACAGGCTTCGCAAGGTGTGCATGGCGGCCTGGATATCGCCGAATCGTTCGATCGACAGGCCAAACGCGCGGATCACCTTGATGCCCTGCACGAACTCCAGCAAGCGGCTGCCGACTTCGGCTTTTTGTGCGAGCTTGGCGCGGCCCAGAGCCTGGAAGCGTTTCTTCAGCAGGCGAATCAAACCGCCACCGAGGGCGGCGCAGGCCAGGGTCAACAGGCCCAGGCGCCAATCGATCAGCATCATCAACGCCGCCGTCAGCGCAGCAATGCCCAGGCGCCCGAACAGTTCGCCGGTCAGGTGGGTGAAGGCTTCTTCGACATGGGTGGCGTTTTCGCCGAGCACGGCGGTGAGGTCACCGGTCTGGCGCCGGGTGTAGAAGCCCAGCGGTAGCTTGCGCAGGTGTTCGGCCACTTGCAGGCGCAGGTCGCAGAGCATGCCGGTGCCGCCGATAAAACCACCGACGTTCGAGGCCACGTTGCACACCAGTTGCAGGCCCAGGCTCACCAGCAGAATCAGGCTTAGCCACAGCAGCAGATGCAGGTCAAAGGTGGCGCTGAACATGCGTTGCAGCGCGACATACAGCACGCCATAGGGCACGGTGGCGAACAGCGCTTCGGCCATGCGCCAGGCAATCGCCTGCCAGACCTTGCGGTTATCGACGCTGTGGGTGATGCGGAACACCGCGAGCAACAGGTTCATGGGGTGATGTCCTCCAGCGGTTGGCGGGCCGGGTGAGTAGGCGTGGGGTGGCTGCTGATGCGCCACTCACTGTGGGTTTGCTGCAACTGCCAGAGGTGCGCGTACAGCTCGCTGTGTTGCAGCAACTCGGCATGGCGTGCGTTGGCCTGCAAGCGGCCCTGGTCAAACAGCAGGATCTGGTCAGCTTCAACGATGGTGCTCAAGCGGTGTGCAATGACGATCACCGTGCGGGTGCGGGTCAGCGTGGCGATGGCTTCGAGGATCTGCGCCTCGTTGAGCGGGTCGGCAAACGCCGTGGCTTCATCGAGCACGATGATCGGCGCGTCCTTGATCAGCGCGCGGGCAATCGACAGGCGCTGTTTTTCCCCGCCGGACAGGCGTGCGCCGCGCTCGCCCAGTACGGTGTGATAGCCCTGGGGCAAGCGCTGGATAAATTCGTGGGCCTGGGCGGCCTTGGCGGCTTCGATCACTTGCGCCTCATCGAGGTCGGTGCGGCCCAGGCGGATGTTTTCCAGCACGCTGTGGTTGAACAGGAACACGTCCTGCATCACGTAGGCGATTTGTTGGTGCACGTCGCCCAGGCTCATGGCGCGAACGTCCTGGCCATTGAGGCGGATGGTGCCGCTGCTGGCGTCCCAGAAACGCACCATCAATTGCGCCACGGTGGATTTGCCGGCGCCGCTGGGACCGACGATGGCGGTGAGGCTGCCGCGTGGCAGGCTGAAGCTGACGTTGTGCAGCACCTCGTTCTGGTCGTAGGCAAAACTGACGTTTTCAAAGCTCAGCGCCGGGCAGTCGTATGGATCGGCCGGTGGCGCCTGTTGCAGTTGCACCAGTTGTGGGGCCTGCATCAGCGCCTGGATGCGGTTGTTTGCCGCTTCCACCAGGCGCAGCAGGTTGCCGAAGAACGCCAATTGGAACAGCGGCCGTGTAATGCCCAAGCCCAATAGCAGGCACAGGGCGAACAGTTGCAGCGACAGCGTGCCGTGCAGGTAGAAGTAACCCCCGGCCGGCAAAATAAACAGGGTGTTGGCTGCGATCACCACGGTAAACGCCGACCAGCCCGGTACGGTGGTTTGCACCATGCGGCCGATCACCGAGCGGTAGGCGTTGATGGCCTGGGTCAGTCGGCTGGAAACCGTCGCGCCCTGGTGGTAGGTCTTGAGCACGGCAATGCCCTCAACGTAGTCCACGATGGTCGCCGACAGGTTGGCGTTGGTCTCGGCGTAGTCGGCCATGATCTGCGGGATGCGCTTCCACAACAGCAGTTGCACGGCCACCGCCAGCGGCACGGTGATCAGCGTCACCAGCGCCATGCGCCAGTCAAACCAGAACAGCGCCACGGCACTGGCCAACGGCAGGGCTGCGGCGGCCACGCTGTCGGTGAGGTGGTGGGCGATAAACTGTTCGAGGCGGTCGATGTCTTCGCGCAGCACTTGGTTGGCGATCGCACTGGTGCGTGCGGTGATCCAGCCCAGCGGCAGCAGGCTCAGTTGGTTGGCGAGTGCCAGGCGCAGGTCGAAGAGGATGTCGAACGCCGCCAGGTGGGCGAGCACGCCACCGGCAATCAACAGCACCCAGCGCAACAGCATGGCCGCCGCGCCCCAGGCGAGGATCGGCCACAGTTGTTCGAGGGACGCGCCAGGGCCTTGGGCGAATAGCATCAGCACCCAGTAGATCACCAGCAACGGGGTGATCGACAGCACGCTGCTCAGGCCGGCGCACAGGCTGGCAACGGTTAAACGCGCGCGATGGCGGCCGGCCAACGCCAGCACGCCGCCGAGGCCTTTGGGGGCGGGTGGTGCCGTGCTGTCTTCTGAGGCGGTGTGTTCGGTCATGGAAACTCCTTGGGCTTGAGATCAGCGCGTGAGGCGGCGCGCCTGCTGGCGTAGCGAGGCTTGCACGCGGTCACGTTGCTCGCGCAGGAAAAAGTGTTCGGCATCCAGCAGTTCCAGTTCGAAACCGTGCTGGGTATAGGCTTGCCAGCCGCGCATGAGCGGCGCGGGCACCAACTTGTCGCGCAGGCCGGCAAGGCCATGGATGGGGCAGGGCAGCGGCTCGCAAGCACTGCGCTGGTAGCCGGTAGCGACGCTGAAATCCGCCAGCAACGTACCTTTGATGCCCTGTAGCAAGGCCTCGGCCTGCATGACTTCACCGGGGGTGCCACCGAGCAGCGCGAGCACGGCGGGCAAGTCGGCGGCATCAAGGTCGGCAACCCGCAGTACCCGGCTCAAACGCGCGGTCAGCGGCAGGTCGGGCGGGGTTGTCGCGGTGAGCCACAGGGCTGCCGGTGGGCGTCCCTGCCGGGTGAGGGCCAGGGCCAGTTCATAGGCCAATTGGCCGCCCAGGCAGTGACCGTAGAGCGCATAGGGGCCGCTAAGATGCGGGACCAATTGCGCCAGGCCCCAGTGCACCCATTCATCCATGGAGCGCAACGGGCTGTCGCTGCGAAAACCTTCCCGGCCGGGCAATTGCACCGGGCAAAATTGCAGGTCTGTGGCCAGGTCCTGGGACCAGCCGCGAAACACCGAAGCGCCACCGCCGCCAAATGGGAAGGCGAACACCGGCAGTGGGCCGCTGGCGCTCGGGATGCCATAGGGGAAGACCGCGCTGGGCGGGTCGATACTGGCGCGATGGTTCAAGCGAGCGACGGCCGGGCGCAGTGGCGGTGCGCTCCAAGCGCGGGTCTGGCCAGGGGCTGTGGTGCGTTGCAGGTGCAGGGCCAGGTACCGCAGTTCACCGTTGGCCAGCGCGCGTTCAATCGCCTGGGTTTCGTCGCTGAACACGGCGCGCAGGAAGTGTGCTTCGCCTATTGGTCGTGAGCGTTCAGCCATCGCAGCGCCGACTCCTGGGCTCAGGTCCAGCTGTTGCTGGAGGCTGAAGCCTGCATCGGCGCCGTGTTGAATCAATAGCTCAGCCGTGGCGGGGCTCATCAAGTCCGCCATCACCAACAGGCCACCGGGTTTGAGCACGCGCGCCGCGCCCTTGAGAAAGTCCGACGGCGTATGCAGGCCTTCCAGTACTTCAACGGCCAGCAGCACATCCTGGGAATTGGGCGGCTGTGGCAGGCTGCACATGTCTGCCACTTGCCAGCGTGCCTTGATAGCGGCAAAGCGCCGACGGCAGGCTGCAATCTGTTCATGGCTCACATCCAGCCCGATGAGCCCGGCCGGGCGCCAGCGCTGTGCGATGGCCGCCAGGGCACCGCCGCGACCGCAACCGGCGTCGAGGATGTGCTTGCCGTCCAGCGCGATGCCATCGAGCACCGCCCACAGCAGCGCGGCTTGCGGCTTGCCACTGTTGGGCAGCAGGCCGTGACAGAGGAATTCAAGGCGCGCATCCAGGTCTGCGGCGGTGCTGAGCTCATCCAGCCGCGCGTAGACCAGTCGGGTCAATGCGGTACTGCTCATGCGTGGGCCTGCGCATGGCGGTAGAAGCGCGGCGCGAGGATCAGCCCGGCCAAGGCCAACACGCTGGTGATCGCAAAGGTCACGCCGTAGCCGACATGGTGCGTCACCACCCCGGCACTCAGGCCGAACACCACCGCGCAGAGCGCGTCGGTGCATTGGAACACGGAGTAATCGGTACCGGCCTGGGCGGGCGACGACCAATCCATCATCAGCGTATAGAGCACCACAAAGCCCATGGACATGCACAAGCAGAACGCCAGGAACACGCCGATCAGCAAGGGCTTGGCGTACCAACCCTGGGTCTCGACGGCAAGGTAGGCCAGTTGCAGCAGCAGATAGCAAACCAGGCTGGCCTTGAGCAGGGTGCCGCGCCCCACGCGATTGAGCAGGCTGCCGCCGAGGAACGCTCCGGCGATTCCCGCCAGGGCCACGCCACTGCTGGACAGCAGGCCTACCTGCATCACATCGAAGCCATGGTCGATCAGGTAGGTGAGCATGATTGCCGTGAACCAGCGCACCGACGCCTGGAACGCCACCACCGTGGCCATGCCCCAACGTACTGTCGGGCGGCGCCAGGCTGTGCGTACGCTGGGATGACGGGTGTCGGCCAAAGCCGCCGCCGGGGTCGATGGCAGCGCTCGCTTGCGCAGCCACAACGCGGGGATCGCACAGAGCAGCAACAGGCTGGCCATGTAGCCCATGCCGGCCATCCAGCCGCACTGATTGACCACCATGACCCACAACCCGCCGCCCAAAATGTAGCCCAGGTAGCTGCCGCCGATTTGCATGGTATTGCCCAGGCCGCGTTGGTCGCGGCTGAGGGTTTGCACGGCCATGCCGTCGGTGATGGTGTCTTGGGTCACCGTGACTAGCATCATCACCAACAGCAGGGTGAAGATCGCCGCCAGGGCGTCTTGGGGCGGCAGGAGGATCAGTGCAAGCATGCCGGCAACCAGGCTCAGTTGCAGGCGCCCGGCCCAGAGCAAGCGCGTGGACGGGCCGCTGCCGGTGATGCGGTCGGTGCGTGCGGCCCACAGGAACTTGATAGTGGTCGGCAAGAACAGCAGCGACAGCAAGCCGATCTTGTCCAGGCCAATGCCTTGGGCCCGCAGCAACACGGGCAAGCCTTCATGGGCCAGGCCGCTGACCAGGCCCTGGGTGGCGTAGAGCCCGCCCAGGGTGGTGAGCATGCCCGCCAGTTGCACCGGGCGCTGTGTGGCAGTGGGGGATGCAGTGGTCATGCTCGCCTCCATCAGTAGCTGAGGTTCAGGCGCAGCCCCACCAGGCGACTGTCACCCAGTTGATAGGCGGTGCCAAACGGCGCGCCGGCGTTGAAGGCGTAGACCGAGTACGCCTTGTTCGCGAGGTTGTCGGCGTAGAGGTCGGCGGAGAAGTTTTTATTCACTTGCCACGACAGGCCCAGGTCCAGCAGGGAATAACCGCCCTGGCTCAGGCTGTTGCCTTCGTCGAAGTAGGTCTTGCCGACGTAGGTCACACCCATATGCGGGATCAGTTGGCCGCCGTTGGGCAGGTCGAAGCTGTACTGCGCATTCAGGTTGGCGGTGCGGTTGGGGGCGTAGGGCAGGGTGTTGCCACTCAGGTCGGCGCTGGAACCGGTGGGGTCTTTGTAGTGGCGGAATTCGGAGTTGTTGACGGCCACACCGGCTTTGACTTGCAGGTGATCGGTCGGCATCCACTTGGCGTTGAGGCTGGCGCCTTTGGTTCGTGCATCGCCGACGTTTTGCAGGTATTGGCCCTGCACCGGACCGACCGAGAGCTGGTAGTCCTTGATCTTCAGCAAGTAGGCAGAACCGGCCAGTTCCAGGGTGTTGTCGAACAGGGCGGCTTTGAAACCGACCTCAAAGTTCTGGGCTTTTTGCGGCGAATAGTTGAAGTCGATGTTCTGCGGCGTAACGGCGCGGGTGAAACCACCGGCCTTGAAGCCGGTGCTGTACAGGGCATACGCCGACAGGTCATCGGTAAAACGGTAGTTGATCCCCAGTTTTGGCGAGGTGGAGCTGTCGCGCTTGTCGTTACTGCCGTCGATGGCGCCGAAGCGCGTATCGACGTCGGTGCGTTGCTGTTCGAAACGCAGGCCGGGCGTGATGTCGAGGCGGTCGGTGGCGTGCCAGGTCACTTCACCGTAGGCGGCGTAGGAGCGGATGTTTTGGTGCGACATGAGGTCGTACAGCGGGATTTCACGGTGGAACTGCAAATCTTCGGCATACAGGCCGGTGACGAAGTCGAACGCCTTGCCGTCTTCGCGTTTGGATGCCAGGCGCAGTTCCTGGGTCAGGGTGCGCTGGGTTTCCGGGGTATAGCTGCCGAATACGGTGCGGTCGTTGTCGCGGTCCTGGTAGCCGGTTAACGACGTCAGCAGCAGGTTGCCCAGGTCGTAATTGATGTGCAGGCCGTAGCTGTCGGTGGTCAGCTTGTAGTGGGATTCCACCGGCAGCACTTTGCGTTTGCTTTTGTCGGCCTCGACCGAGAAGTATTCGGCGTCGGAGTTTTCATTGTCGTGGGCCGCCGTGACCATCACGTCCAGCGGGCTGTCGCCGGGGGCGTAGCGCAGGCGGATGCGCGCATTGTTGTCTTCGTTGTCGCCCAGGCGCTTGCCGGTGTACATGTCTTCGAAGTCGCCGCGGTTGTTGACGGTGCCGACGGCCACATCGCCGAATAGCGCGTCATCCACCAACGGCCCGCTGGCCAACAGTTGCAGGCCACGGCCACGGCTATTGATGTCGGTGCTGGCTTCCAGGTGGGTTTGCTCATCGGGCTTGCGAGTGACCACATTGATCACGCCGCCGATGGTGCCACGGCCATAGAGCGTGCCTTGGGGGCCGTAGAGAATCTCTACTTGTTGCAAGTCTTGGGGCAGCATCTGCGAGAGCAGCGCCTGGTCCTGGGGCAGGCCGTCGACATACAGCTGCGCGGCGGGGTTGTAAAAGTCCGGCGACGACTGGCCACGGATGGTGAAGTTGGAAAAAGCCCGGCTGGAACGCTGGCGGATGTTCACGTCGGTAAACACGCGGTCGAGTTGATCGACACGACGCAAGCCGCGTGGCGTGAGGTCTTCGGGGGTGGCGACATCCACAGCGCCGGCAATCTCGTTGATTGTCTGGTCGCGCTTGGTGGCCGAGACCGTGATGGCCGGCAGGTTGAGTTCCTGCTCCGGTGCGTCTGCCGCGAAGGCCGGACTTGCCAGGGCAAAGGCCAATACCGAGAGCAACGCGGTATCGCTGACAGGACGCCAAGCGCAGGTTGGCAATGTGTTGCGCAAACGAGGAGAGCAAGAGTGGGTCATGGGAGTAGTCGCCGGACATTTTTAGTAATAAGAATTATTACCATTGCCGAATATGACGACTACCCCAAACGGGAAATTACGACCCTGTGCGGGAATAACTCTGCGTTCAGCGCAAGCTGTCCTTGATTTTGCTGGCTTTGAGGCTAGCGGGCGCCACGCCATGGCTACGGCGAAACGCAGCAGCAAACTGCCCGGGGTTGGAGTAGCCGACAAATTGACAGGCTTGCAGCACGCTGCTGTGGCCGCTTTCGATCAACGTGCGCGCGCGTTGCATGCGTACTTGGCGCAGGTAGCTGGCGATGGTTTGGCCGGTGACCACCTTGAACGCCGATTTCAAGTAGCACTCATTGAGACCGACCCGGCGTGCCAGGGAGGCAATCGAATGGTTGCTGGAAAACTCCTCCTGCAAGATGTCGCAGGCGTCGGCCACCGCCACGCGATGACGGTTAGGCATCACCTGTGGCGTGCGCCACGGCTCGTGACCGACCAGCGAGGCGACCATTTGCAGGGCGGCCGCTTCGATCTGCAAGCGCCCCACGGTGGTGTGCACCGGTGCTGTCAGCAGGGTGGCGGCGGTCACCAGGCCCATGGCGTGGCAGGCGTGGTCGGTGTTGAGCAGGATCTCGGCTTCGCTGGAATCTTCGATGCGCCGGGATTGGTCCTCGAACAGTTGCTCCAGCAGGCTCTCTGGCACGTCGATGGACACGCCGCTGAAATGCCCGACCATTTCACGCTTGAGCACCTGGGGATCGCGCGCGTGGCGCAGCATGACGCCGTTACCGCGATAGATGGTCGGCTTGCGTTGTTCGGGAATCTGCAGGTGCAGCTCGCCAGCGGTCATGATCTTGATGGTCAGGCAGCCGGGTTGTTGGGTGTAGCTGTCTTCGTAGGTCTGGGCGAAATCGTAGCGGCCGCGGGCGAGGGTGATGCCATGACCGATGCGGTAGATATCGGTCCAACCCTGGCCGAAACCAGGGGCGAGTTCAAAGCGCGAATAGTTGGCGATGCTGTCATCGGGCAGGGTGGCAGGCGCGCTCGTGTGATTAAAGGCGGGGGTCGACACAGGTATCTCCCAAATGCGTATAACCAGATGAATCAGGCCAGGCCTGACGCGTAAGGCCTTTAGAGTAAGCCTTTCCGTCAGCTTTTAAATAGTAACTATTCGCATTAAAAAATATTAGTGCTCGCTGCGTGCAGTGGCCATGGCTTGTAACGTCAGGCGATTCTGTTCGATCAGCACCTTGCGCACGGTCTCCATGCGTGCTTGATCAATGCTGTCCCAATTCAACGCACGCAGGATGGGCGTGCGCTTGGCGCGGAACACCATGCTTTGGCTGTTGAGGGCCAGCGTGCGGATGATGGTGGTTTCGTGATCGGCTGGCAGCCCGGTCAGGCGCCCAACGAGGGTGCGGGTCACCAGCGCCAGGCGCACGTTGAGGCCCTGGTCCATCAACGGTGCGGCGGCGGGTGGGCCCATGCCGGACTGCTCGATGGCGATGAAGCGGCGCCAGTTGTCGGTGTCGGGCTCATCCAGGATGAAGGAAATGAACCGACCCAGGATCGCCAGATACCGTTCGATCAGGGTCTGGTCATCGCACTGCGGGTTGGCCAGTGCGGTTTCAGCCGCCGATACCACGTCCCCCAGGTGCTCCCAAAGTTTGCTGAGGATGTGGTTGATACACGCCAGGTAAACCCCTTCCTTGTTGTCGAAATAGTACTGCAGGGCCGGCGCATTGACCCCCGCTGCACTGGCGATCTGGCGCGTCGAGGTGCTGTCGTAGCCCTGCTGGGCAAACTGTTCCACGGCCGCCTCGATGATCCGCAGGCGCGTCTCTTCACCGCGTTGATAGCCGCCTTCCTTTGCTGGTCGATGCCGTGCCATGGGAACCCTGAAAAATCGAATAGGGTTGGAAAATATATCACTTGACATAAATTGACCATCCCCGCATTTTTTACCGACTGGAATATTTTGAAACATTATTGGAGCGCGGCATGTCCGTCGACACCCCTATCGATCAACACGGGCGCCTTGAACCCGTGGCCCAAACCCCAGCAGTGGCCAGGCGCAAACCGCCACGAGCATTGATCATCCTGGGCCTGGTCGCGGTGCTGGCCGTCATCGCCTGGGGCGTGCATTGGTGGCTGTATGGGCGCTTTATCCAAAGCACTGATGACGCCTACTTGCAGGCCGACAGCATGACCGTCGCCCCCAAGGTCGGCGGCTATGTCGCGCAAGTGCTGGTGGGTGACAACCAGACCGTCACCGTCGGCCAACCGCTGGTGCGCCTCGACAGCCGCAAATACCAGGCGGCGCTGGACGAAGCCTTGGCTACCGTGAATTCGCGCCAAGCCGATGTGGCCCGGGCGGCTGCCGAACTGGTGGAGCAGGGCGCCAGCATCGCCCAGGTGCAAGCGCAACTCGACGGCGCGAATGCCGACCTGCGTCACGCTCAGTTGCAGGTCAAGCGCTATGGCCCGTTGGCGCGTTCCGGGGCGGAAACCGAGGAACGCCTGGCCGAGTTGAATAACCAATTGGCCCAGGCCAGCACCGGCCTGGCGGCGCACCAAGCGGCGCTGCGTGCGGCGCAAACCAAAGTCGGCACGTTGCAGGCGCAATTGCAGCAAACCCAGGCCCAGCTGGCCGTGGCCCAGGCCAGTGCGCGCCAGGCACAGCTTGATCTGGATGACACCACCGTGATCAGCACCTTGGACGGTCGCGTTGCCGACCGCAGTGTGCGGGTCGGCCAGTTCACTCAGCCCGGCACTCGTCTGCTGACGGTGGTGCCGGTGCAGGCCCTGTACTTGATGGCCAACTTCAAGGAAACCCAGATTCGCGACATGCGCGCTGGGCAACCGGTCACTGTGCACGTCGACGCCTTGTCCGGCCAACCCCTGCGGGGCCATATCGAAAGTCTGTCGCCCGGCACCGGTGCGCAATTTGCCTTGCTGCCCGCGCAGAACGCCACGGGCAACTTCACCAAGATCGTGCAACGGGTGCCGGTGCGCATCGTGCTCGACGACACCACGGCGGCCGGCGCCACCCTGATGCCGGGGCTGTCGGTGACCGTTGACGTAGACACCCACCGTGGCTGAGGCGCTGGCAACGACCGATTCAGCACCGCGCGAAGCAAATGCCTCCGTCACCGACTGGATCGCGGTGGCGGCCGGTGCCTTGGGGGCGTTGCTGGCGACCCTGGACATCTCCATCACCAACTCGGCGTTGCCGCAGATCCAAGGCCAGATCGGCGCCTCCGGCACGGAAGGCACGTGGATTTCCACCGGCTACCTGATGTCGGAAATCGTCATGATCCCCCTCGCCGCGTGGTTGACCCGGGTATTCGGGCTGCGGCGGTTCCTGATGGGCGTGGCGATCATGTTCACGCTGTTTTCGTTTGCGTGTGGCATGTCCACCAGCCTGATCGGCATGATCATTAGCCGCATCGGCCAAGGCTTTGCCGGCGGCGCGATGATCCCCACCGCACAAACCATCATCGGCACACGCTTGCCCAAGCATCAGATGGCTATCGGCATGTCGATGTTTGGCCTCACCGTGCTGCTCGGTCCGCTGCTCGGCCCGGTGCTCGGCGGCTGGTTGACCGAAAACATCAGCTGGCGCTGGTGCTTCTTTATCAACTTGCCCATCAGCCTGGCACTGGTGACTTTGCTCTGGACCGGCATTCGTCCAGAAAAGCCCGACCTGCACCAATTCATCAAGGCCGATTGGGTGGGCATCCTCGGCCTGACCCTGGGCCTGAGTGCGCTGACCGTGGTGCTTGAAGAAGGCCAGCGCGAACATTGGTTCGAGTCGAGCATGATCGTCGGCCTCAGCCTGCTCTGCGTGCTGGGGTTGTGCCTGGTGGCCTACGGGCAATTCACGGCGCAACGGCCCATCGTCAAGCTGAGCCTGATGCGCAACCCGCGCTACGCCAGTGTGATCCTCATCGTGTCTACCGTCGGCGCCGCCATTTATGGCGTGTCGTACTTACTGCCGCAGTTCCTCGGCACGATTTCCGGCTACAACGCCCAGCAGGCCGGTTCCATCATGCTGCTGTCGGGCATCCCGGCCTTTTTGTTGATGCCGATCCTACCGCGCCTGCTGCAGCGTTATGACAGTCGCTGGGTGGTGGGCATCGGCCTGGTGCTGTTTGTGCTCAGTTGCATGCTGAGCCTGAACCTGACCATCGACAGCGTTGGGCATGATTTCGACAACTCCCAGATCGTGCGGGGATTTGCGCAGATCCTAGCGATGATGCCGCTCAACCAGATCACCATGGCCGCCGTGCAACCCCATGAAAAAGGCGAGGCGGCGGGGTTGTACAACATGGCGCGCAACATTGGCGGGTCCATGGGCCTGGCGTTGACCGGGGTGTTGATTGACCGCCGCAACAGCTACCACGACGCGATGATTCGTGAATCGCTGACCGCCAACAGCCTGCAAGGCCAGGCGCATATGGCGGCGCAAAATGCCTCCTTCATGAGCCAGACCGGCGACCAGGCCCTGGCGCAGTTACAGTCGGTGGCTGAGCTGACCCGCAGCATCGCCCTGCAAGCCCAGGTGATGACCTTCAGTGACTGCTTTTATGTGCTGGGCATTGCCCTGGCGCTGTGTATCCCGTTGGCGCTGCTGCTGAAAAAACCACCCCTACCGCCGAGCCCCGCATGATGATCGATAAAACCTGCCTTTATCTCATGACCCTGGGCGTGCTCGCCGGCTGCACCGTTGGCCCGGACTACCACGGCGCACCGCCGGTGGCACAAGCCAGCATCGCCGCCGGGCGTTTTGCCCATGCCGACCCACGCTTGGCCAGCAGCCCGGCAGTGGCGCAGTGGTGGAAAAGCCTCGGTGATGTGCAGCTCAACCAATTGGTGGAGAGTGCGTTGCACGACAGCCCGGACCTGCTGGCCGCCCAAGCCCGCTTGCGCCAGGCACGTGCCGGCCTGCACAGCGAACAGGCAAGCAGCCAGCCCAAGCTCACAGCGAATGCAACCGCGATACGCATGCGCTCACCGGACCTATCACAATTCACCGGCAGTGACAGCGCAGGAGGGCGAGGGCCGCTGTCGTTGTACCTGAGCGACTTTGATGCGAGTTGGGAAGTCGACCTGTTTGGCGGCACCCGGCGCGCCATCGAGGCGGCGTCGTCCAGCGCGGATGCCTCCGCCGCAAGCCTGGCCGATGCCCAAGTGCAACTCGCCGCTGAAGTGGTGCAGGCCTACGTCAACCTGCGGGACCAGCAAACGCGCCTGGCGTTGGTGGACGCGTCCACCGAGCTGGAGCGGCAAGTGGTCGACCTGACCGAGCAACGTCGCAGCCAGGGCGTGGCCTCGCAGTTGCAGCTGGAGCAAGTCACCACCCAATGGCAAACCACCCGTGCCCAACGTTTGCCGTTGCAGGCGCAGGTGATTGAATCCCTCGACCAATTGGCCGTGCTGTGCGGCCGCGAGCCCGGCGCCTTGGACGCGCAACTGGGCCAACCTACTGGGTTGCCGAGTGTGCCGGCGAGCGTGCCAGTGGCCAACCCGGCGATACTGATCAAGGCGCGCCCCGACATCCGCATGGCGGAACGGCAGTTGGCCTCGAACAACGCCCTGGTCGGTGAAAAGACCGCTGACTGGTTCCCCAAACTGTCGTTGATCGGCGACCTGAGCTTCAGCGCCGCCGAGCCTTCGCACCTGGTGCGCAAGGACAACGCCACCTGGTTGCTGGTACCACGCCTGACGTGGAACGCCCTCGACTTCGGCCGCGTCGCCGCCGACGTGGACAGTGCCGAAGGCGCCGTCGACGAAGCCCGCGCACACTACCGCAGCGTAGTGCTCGGCGCGTTGCGCGATGCCGACGTGGCCCTGGCACGTTACGGCCACCAGCGTGAAAACGTAGTGCTACTGCGCGACATCGAAGCCTCCTCGGCCCGCGCCGCTAGCCTGACCCGCGAACGCTACGATGCAGGCACCGCCAGCACCCTGGACTGGCTGACCGCCGAACGCACACGCTTCGACGCCGAACAGAATCGCGTGAGCGGTGACAGTGAGTTGCTTAAGGACTTTGCTTCGCTGCACAAGGCGTTGGGCTTGGGGTGGCGGGGTTGAGTTCGCTAGATTTTCTGAAGTTCTGGAGCATTACATTTTTGATCGCGGGTATTGCACGATAACGTTCGTCATTTAAGGATTAGCCCCGACATTAATCCCAACTCACGCCGTCTGGCGGGAAAGTATCTTCGAGCCATTGCAGATTTCAATGTAGAACGCGTAGTGTTTTGCTCAGAACCGCTGACCAAGGACGCAGTTGTCCGCGGCTACCCTGAGCTTGTGAAAGTCGTATTGCCATCGATCGATGAATGGCTCATACACGACTCAGGCCCAAAACCTGAAATGTGCTAGGGGTGGATAGGCGAATGTATAAAACTACGCATATAAACATAGGGCTCGCGAGTGCGGTTGTTGTGAGTGTAATCACAGGCTGCACAGGGCCGGAATTTCGAAAGCTACAAGTCTTTTCTGTGCCCGCAGGGGCGACTATCCGTGAAGATGGGGAAGGCAGCGTACCACCTAAAGTTAGTTACCTTGAAGCGTTATATCGCTCGTCCAATCTAGAAAAAAACATGGCAAATGGGTGCTTTTTGCTTACGGGCTACACTGCAACTTGGCCCAGTGGCGCTAAAGCTTCAACAGGAACGATCCGGTGGTGCAATACGCAGTATCCACAAATGGCCGTGTATATTGATAGGCCGAAGGGCGCTCCAAATTTAGCACTGGACAATAAAACAAATGAAGAGCGTGAGGCTAGGCAAAAAATTGAGTATGAGCGACAGCAACAACAAAGGCTGGCAGAAATAGAAGCACGGTACGCAGGTTCAAACACTGGTATTGAACGATCCAATGAGAACGAAGAAGAAAGCGGGGATGAAGACATTGGTATGGCAGGAGCCCTTGGGGCGATTGCTACTACCTATTCCAATATTCAGGCATCCCAAAAAATCGGTAAAAACAATCGAGTGGCTGTGCCGTCAACTCAACAAGATAATCGTGCTTTTTCTTCATCGCAGGCCTTGGCGCGACAGCAGGCGTTGGCATCAAATCAGGCTTCCGGAACTGCACAGTTAACGAGCGCCAATAGCAATCGGGGGAATGCATCATTTGATTATGATGTTAGCCATTCCCAGTGTGTGACCTATGGACGACACCCGACACTTAAAGCTTATGCCCAATATAAAAATACTTGCCCTTATAGTGTCAGTGTGACGTATTGCAGTGTTTTAAAAAACGGTCGCGACAATTGTGCAAGTCGGATTTTTGGTAGTTTTCAACTGAAGCCTGGCGGCACCAATATCTCGGAAGGCTCAGACACGTCCGTTAAATATCTGGCTTGTAAACTGCCCTATCAAGCAATTGGTGCGAATGTAACGGTTTCCGGTGACCAGATGTCTGCCCCCTGTCAAAAAAACAAATAGCGCCATCTGTGGGACCTTGACTTACAGGTCGAGAGCCAATCATCCTTACAGTCACTGGGCATTCTGTACGGCGCAGCGGAGCTAGCCCGCTGCGTTCTCGCAAGTTGATTTCCAGTCAGAGAACACCGCACCACCAAGGTGGGCGATTAAAAAAAGCGCTCTAAACCATGCTGGACATTAATGGACTGAATCGAATGCATGTCTTCCTCGACACAAACATTTTTCACAACGACTGGCATTTAAAATTGTCATCCACTCGGCTATTGTTCCATTACTTAAATAATGAAGCATATCATCTCTTGCTTTCCGATTTAGTGGTAGAGGAAACAGAAAATCTGCACCGGCGAACTGCACAGGAAGCTGGCGTGGCGCTTCAAAAAAAATCCCACATTCTTAACGGGTTATTTCCGGACTTCAAACCTTCTGTACCAGACTTTGATGGGTTGGCGGAATACAGGCTTAAGCCTCTACTGGAAAAAAAAGTAGATTGGCTGTTAGCTGTTGAATATGAAAGCATCCCTCAATCAACCGTAGTAAAGAGAGCGATTTCGGCTCGGCGCCCCTTTAGAGAAAACGAAAAAGGCTATCGAGATACACTTATTTGGCTTTCCTTGCTCAACTACTTGAAAGAAAATAACATCGTTGGAGAGGTCGCTTTTATCAGTACCAACACCACAGACTTCATGGCGCCGGACAAGAAGGGTTTTCACCCTGATCTTTTAGAAGACATCCAAAGAGAAGGCCTATCCTGCGAGCTGGTTTACTTCGATTCCTTGGCAAACTTTCTGCAAAACAGGGTGGATTCTGAGGCGCATCTGATTGACGAATCCAAGGTCGAAGACTTGGTCGAAAGATACCTCGAAGATGAAAGTGTCAATGTGATGGAGAATTTGACGGAAACACAAATAATAGACTTGGAGGACCGTCTCTTTCGTACGTCTGGTGTTTTGTCTAATGCTTCACCTATCTCCGCAACCCTTATTGAGGGGATGGAGGACTTGTTTCTGGATTCAACTATAAAGCTGGATCACGACAATATATATGTTACGTGTACCTACAACTTGCGGATTGTTGAGCTTGCAGTGGATATTCCATTTAGTGACTACAAAATATATGAGGATCACATTTCGGCCAGTAGCGCGGTATTTGACGTAAGTATCTCGGCAAACATAGCAACCCTGAGGGCTATCGTGAGGCCCTACTTCAGCGCCAGTTTTACATTTAATACATTGAGCGATGACTACGAGGGGTTTTCAGTTGACGAGATAAAATACCGAGTGCCTCGTCATTCAAAAAAAAATCTTTTCCGAGCCATATATGGACTGACCAGCCTGAATACTGGCGAAAAAGACGCGTAGGGTTGCGATAGGATCGAGCACAGCGCTACCGTCCGTATCGGGTGGTGGCGATTGGGGTGAGGTTGGGCTTGAATGCTACGCTTATCCATACGGATCTGGAGGATGGCATGTGGAAAGGGCGAGTATGGCGAGTATTAGGGTTAGCTCTAGTGATCTCTGCCAACAGTGGTTGTGTCTCTTACACCGAAAAAGCAGCGCAAGGACTACCGGATTCTGACGTTGCGCGTATCGGCCTAACCGACAAGTCACTGTTCATTGCCACCGTTGATGGCCAGAAAACCAACTTCGCGATCGCCACCCAAACGCGATATCGACTAACTGCCGGTAGACATCGACTGGAGCTCAGGTATTGGGTGGGTACCACCGGCTCTTTGGAGCGCAAATTGCGCGACGTTAATCTTGTCGCTGGCCGCACCTACAAACTTACAACCGCCCCCAGTAACACTTGGTGGGACATCATCATTGTCGACACGAGTACGGGTGATCGGGTGGATGAGCGCGTTTCTTCCAACTAATCAGTCGGATGGCTATTTACTGTTCGCGCGTACTGCATCAGCTTTGAACTCTCTGATAGACCATTTCGCTCCAGTACCCATTCCCGCTGCGTTTCTGGCGTGTCCCCCCGGCCGCCTTCAGTTGCTTGGCGATCATTCGATTCATGAATCCATGACCCAGCAACAGCACAGGCTTTGCGCTAGCAAAGTGTTGAAGTTTTAGAGCTACCTCACCTTACGACTTAATCCAGGTGTTTTCCCCGTAATGCGCTTGAATGCACGACTGAACGCAGCTTGCGACGTATAGCCCAAACGCTGCGCTACCTCTTCAATCGGTAGCCTTTCCAGGGTCAGCCACTGGCTCGCAAGCCGCATCCGCAGTTCGGTGACATAGCGCAGCGGGGCCATGCCAATCGTTACCTGGAAGCGGTCCGCGAAGACCGAGCGTGAGGTATTGCAGTGCTCTGCCAACTGCGCAACGGTCCAGTCACGGCCCGGTTGCTGATGGAGCGCCAGCAGTGCGCCGGCCAGGCGTGGATCGCGCAAGGCGGCGACCAGGCCTGAGGCATTGCCGCAGGCGCACTCTACCCAGCCGCGAACGACCATGGCAGCCACCACGTCGGCCAAACGCGCGAGGATACCGGCGAAGCCGACACGTGCGGCGCTAACCTCACGCTCCATGGTGGTCAGGATCGGTACCAGACCGGGGTAACGCTGGCCGCCGGCATCAATCAGCATCAGGCCCGGCATCAGCCTGCCAAGGCCATGGATACTGCCCAGTTCAAACTCCATACAACCACTGAACAAAATAGTGCTCGGCGTGGGGCTCGCATCGGCTCCGGTCGCCACTGCGCTAACGGTCTCACCGAGCGGGGCGCCGTCTAATCGGTTGATGTCCAGGACAGGCGCGTCTGGATGTGAAAGCAGTTGGTGGGCCGCGCCATGGGAGATGAATACGGCGTTGCCGGCAGACAGCGCGTAGGTGGTGCCATCCTCCATTCGCAGCACCGCATTGCCGACGGCAATGAAGTGGAACCAGGCGTGCCCAGGTTTTTCCGTGAAGCCCAAACCAAACGCAGGGCCGGCCTGGATACGCCGGTATTCGACACCTCGCAGGCGCATGCCGCGCAATAGCTCGTTGATGAGGTCGGAGGAGAGAGCAAACTGATCAGCAGGCATCGTTCAGGTGTTTTGGTCAAAAACTAGAGATTTTCAATCATAGATCATCCACGGTCCGGCGCCTAGACTTCGGTTCGTTTCGATCCCATCCGTCATCAGGAACTAACCATGAACAATACGACGTCTCACCAAGGACGCCTCAAATCGTTGCGCGCGGCAGGTATCGGTAATGCGCTCGAATGGTTTGACTGGACCCTGTACGCAACCTTTTCGGTGTACCTGGCAAGCAACCTGTTCGACAAGACCGATGCGCGCTCGGCGATGCTCGCGACCCTGGCTGTGTTTGCGGGTGGCTTTGTCGCACGCCCTATCGGCGGATGGTTGTTTGGCCGTCTGAGCGACCGGCTGGGGCGTCGGACCATCATGGTACTTACCATGCTGATGCTTGCGATCAGCAGCCTGGGCATCGCGCTTATTCCTGACTACCAAAGCATCGGCCTGTATGCGTCGGCCGCGCTGCTGTTTTTCCGGCTGATGCAGGGGCTCGCCCATGGCGGCGAGACAGGGGTTTCCTACACCTACGTCGCCGAGATCGCCCCCAGCAAACACCGTGGCTTATGGTCGAGTTCGGTCTATGTGGGGGTGACGCTCGGGGTGATGGCGGCGACGGCCGTGGCGGCGACGCTCACCTGGCTGCTGGGCGCGCAGGCCATGGGCGACTACGGCTGGAGGATAGGCTTCGCGCTGGGTGGAGTGCTCGGTATTTACGCACTGTTCTTGCGGCGCGGTGCTCTTTTTAAGCTTTGCGCCGGAGAATCTTGCATGTTGAACAATAAAACGCTGGTTATTACCGGGGTGTCTTCCGGTATTGGTGAAGAAACCGCACGCATTGCCCGTGAGCAAGGTGCACAGGTGATTGGGGTGGACATCAACCCACCCAAGGTGGAGGTCGATCAGTTTATCCAGGCGGACCTTTCCTCTCAGGAGTCGATCGATGCCTTGCTCGCGCAACTGCCTCGGGGTATCGACGGCCTGGCAAATATCGCCGGTCTGCCGCCAACCCAAAACGCCGAGCGGGTGATCAAGGTCAACCTGGTGGGCCTTAAGTACCTGACCCTGAACCTGCTGCCCAAACTTGCGGATAACGCCTCTATCGTCAACCTGGCCTCCCTGGCCGGCGCAGGCTGGCCGGACGCCGTGGCGAGCATCAAGGCCGTTGAAAGCCTGAGCTTTGCCGATACAGCGGCTTTCTGTGAACAGCACGAGATTATTGGCCCGCGCAGCTATTTCTTCTCCAAGGAAGCCCTGATCGCCTGGACCCTGCAAAACCGTTGGACCTGGCGCGAGCGTGGGATCCGCGTGAACGCGGTCAGCCCAGGCCTGGTGGACACACCGATTCTCAAGGACTTCATCGAGACCCTCGGTGCCCGTGCCGAGGAAGACATGAAGACCATGGATCGTCCAGGCCGGGCCACGGACATCGCGCCCGTAGTGGCGTTTTTGCTTAGCGACGGCTCGCGCTGGATGCGCGGCACCAACCTGGCCGTGGACGGCGGTATGCACTCGCATATCCTCGCTTCTGCCCACGGCTTGTAACGCAAAAAGCAGCGTCTTGGCTGTTCGATTACCGAACACTCAAGGCGCTGTCGCCTAGGCAGTTGCGGCGGCGGATGGGACCATTGCGCCCATCCATCTTCACTGTTTGTCGCTCCCGTTGGGCACCACCCAAGGTGATCTGGTACCACTCCTGCCCGTTCTTATCGACGCCGAGAATGCCGATGTTGCCAATATGGTGGTGACCGCAGGCGTTCATGCAGCCTGAAATGTTCAGGCTGAAATCGCCGAGGTCGTACAGATAATCCAGGTCAGCGAAACGCGCTTGGATAGCCGCCGTGATCGGCAGCGAACGGGCGTTGGCCAAGGCGCAGAAATCACCGCCTGGGCAGGCGATGATATCGGTCAACAAACCGGCATTCGCGACGCCAAGACCCTGGTCATTGGCGAGTGTCCAGAGGGCGAGCAGATCAGTCTTGCGCACATCGGGCAGGATCAGGTTTTGCTCATGGGCAATGCGGATCTCGCCAAAGCCAAACCTATCGGCCCAGTCCGCGACGGCTTCCATCTGCGCGGCGCTGAGGTCGCCAGGCGGTGTTTCGGCACCGGGTTTGGTCGACAGCACGACGCTGACATAGCCAGGCACTTTATGCCCCTGGGTATTACGTGCGACCCAGCGGGCAAAGTCGGCCGAGGCCATTAACTGCGTGCCGAAACTCAGGGAGTCATCGGGCAATACTGCATAGTCCGGGCGAACAAACGCATCAGCGACACGCTGGTATTCGGCGTCGGTCAATTGCGCCGGGCCATCCCTGAGATGCTGCCATTCCTGCTCGACTTCCGCGGCAAAAGCGTCGATGCCCAAGGCCTTGACCAGGATCTTGATGCGCGCCTTGTACTTGTTATCTCGCCGACCGTGACGGTTATAGACCCGCAACACCGCCTCGACGTAGGACAACAAATGCTCCCACGGCAAGTCTTCGCGGATCTGCTGCGACAGAATCGGTGTGCGCCCGAGCCTACCACCGACCATTACACGCAAGCGTTTTTCGCCGACGGCGTTGGCATACAGGTACAGGCCGATGTCATGCATCATGATCGCTGCGCGGTCTTTTTCGGCGGAGCAAATGGCGATCTTGAATTTGCGCGGCAAGTACAAGAACTCGGGGTTGATGGTCGACCACTGCCGCAGGATCTCAGCCAAGGGTCGCGGGTCAATCAGCTCGTCATCGGCGACACCGGCAAAGGCTTCGGTGGTGATGTTGCGTACGCAGTTGCCCGAGGTCTGAATCGCGTGCATATCCACGTCGGCGAGGCGCTGGAGAATTTCCGGCACCTGGTGCAACTCAATCCAGTTGTACTGCAAATTCTGGCGCGTGGTGAAGTGGCCGTAGCCGCGATCAAAGTCGCGGGCAATATGGGCCAGGGTGCGCAATTGATGGGACGCGAGCGTGCCGTAGGGAATCGCGACCCGCAGCATGTAGGCATGCTTTTGCATGTACAGGCCGTTTTGCAGGCGCAACGGCAGGAATTCCTCCTCGGCCAGTTCGCCTGCTTGAAAGCGTTCCACTTGATCACGAAACTGCGCGACCCGCTCATGCACGACGGCACGGTCATATTCGTCGTATTGGTACATCGTCATAGGCCTCATCAGCGCCTGCCCTCTTTACGGGGCAGATTCGATGCCGGGCACTATCCTCCGATGCCATGCACTGAAACAGATTCACGTCATTGATAAAAAAGCAGATCAGATAAGCCGCGATGCTATTTATGCAGCAACTAATCTGATCTGTATGCAATAAGCAAATACAAATCTGTTATTAAAACGCGGGTATTGAGCGATCTAGCGCCCCTTGACCCGATAGCTCAATTGCGCCCGGGTCATCCCCAGCATTTGCGCGGCCACTGTGTAGTTGCCTTGGCTGCGCTGCATGGCCATAGGTATCTACACAATTTTGGGCGTCGCGCTGGGCCTATGGCAGCCTGGCGGTCGAGCGAGATTTACTGGGTGTAAACCGGTTCAAACTGTGGGAGCGGGCTTGCTCGCGAAGGCGGCCTATCAAACGACTGAGTTCTATCGGATTTACGCCGTTCAAATGTGGGAGCTGGCTTGCCTGCGATAGCTATTTTTCAGGCGCTACAGGGGTTTTGGTCGGAGTACATATCCGTTATTTAGGTGAAGGCTGATATAGGTTCCGCCCTTACGGCGGGTCACTTTGGAAAAGAGCCGGAATGCCGGCCCAGCCCAAAGTAACCAAAGGGCTCTTGCCCCACCACTCGGTGCCTCGCCTAGGCTCGGCATGCCCGAACGCAGGCTTGAATCCGTGGGCCGCCGCCACGCGCCATCCATGGCGCGGGGCGGCTAACCCGGCGTCCTGCCGGGTTACCCACGGATTCAAGCCTGCGTTCGGCCAGCGTGGTTGACGGGGCGCCTGAGATCAAGATCAAAAGCCAAATCAAAAGCCAGAGCCAGAGCCAGAGCCAGAGCCAGAGCCAGAGCCAGAGCTTGGGGCTTGGTCAGCCGGTTAGCACGCAGGCGGCTGGATTATTCTTCTTGGGCGAGATCATCACGGCGTTCCTGACGCTTGCCGCACCCGTAAGGCAAGGCCGCTGCGCTGGGCAAAGTGATCGGACCGTCATTCAGTGCCGAACAGATTCCAGGCGTGATCGAAACCGTGGTGCACACCTTTGCGGACTACCGCGAGATCGACGAGAACTTCATCGACACCTTTACGCGCATTGGTATTGAACCGTTCAAAGAGCGCGTGTACCCGACACGACAGGAGCCGGCAGCATGAATAACCTGCTCGCATGGGAGAACGATGCTGCCTGCCTGGCCCCCGATGATGCTTGGACGTTAATCCGTGAACCGGACGCCGAGTTGCCGCCGGGCCCGGTGATCCTGCCGCTGGTTCGCTGGCTGGCGCATCAGGCCACACAACCGCTGCACCGGATGAGCCTGCACGGCGTGTGGTTGGGCCCGGACGACGAGTTGGACGACTTTGCCCCCTGGCTCTACCTGGTGCCGATGATCGCTTTGGATTTTCCGAGCTTTCGCGATGGCCGCGCCTACAGCCAGGCCTACCTGTTGCGCACCCGCATGGGCTGGGAGGGCGAGCTGCGCGCGATTGGCGACGTACTGCGCGACCAGCTCAGCCATATGCGCCAATGCGGCTTCACCAGCTTTGCCATACGCGAAGACAAATCCGCTGTAGATGCTCTCAAGGGACTGAGCGGCATGAGCGTGCTGTATGGACGTTCCGTTATCGAGCCGCGGCCGTTGTTTCGCCGGCGCTGAGTCACTTTCTATTCGAGGTTGCCCATGTCCACGCTATCGGCGATTGACCTCGCCCGACTGCAATTTGCATTCACTGTATCGTTTCACATCATCTTTCCGGCGATCACCATTGGCCTGGCCAGTTTCCTGGCGGTGCTGGAAGGGCTGTGGCTCAAGAGCCGCGATGATACGTACCGTGATCTTTACCACTTCTGGTCAAAAATATTCGCGGTGAACTTCGGTATGGGCGTCGTCTCAGGCCTGGTCATGGCTTACGAGTTCGGCACCAATTGGAGTGGTTTCTCGCAGTTTGCCGGCTCGATTACCGGGCCGTTGTTGACCTATGAAGTGTTGACGGCGTTCTTCCTTGAGGCCGGCTTTCTGGGCGTCATGCTGTTTGGCTGGAACCGAGTGGGGCGGGGTCTGCACTTTTTCTCTACCTGTATGGTGGCGTTGGGCACGATAATTTCTACGTTCTGGATTTTGGCATCCAACAGTTGGATGCAGACACCGCAAGGCTACGAGATCGTCAATGGCCAAGTGGTGCCCACCGACTGGCTGGCGGTGATTTTCAACCCTTCGTTCCCCTACCGCTTGGCACATATGGCGACGGCGGCGTTTGTTGCCACCGCGTTCTTTGTCGGGGCCTCGGGCGCGTGGCATTTGCTGAAGAAACGCGATACCCCGGCGGTGCGTCGCATGCTTTCGATGGCCATGTGGATGGCGCTGGTCGTCGCGCCTTTGCAGGCGCTGATTGGCGATATGCACGGGCTGAATACGCTGGAGTACCAGCCGGCGAAACTGGCCGCCATCGAAGGCCATTGGGAAAACACCAATGACGAACCGACCCCGTTGATCCTGTTTGGCTGGCCGGATATGGCGGCGGAGAAAACCCGCTTCAGTGTTGAGGTTCCCTACCTGGGTAGCTTGATCCTGACCCACAGCCTTGACCGTCAGATACCCGCACTCAAGTCGTTTGCGCCCGAAGACAGGCCCAATTCGACCATCGTGTTCTGGTCGTTCCGCATCATGGCGGGGCTGGGCATGCTGATGATCGCGCTGGGGTTGTGGAGCGTGTGCCTGCGCAAGCGCGGCACGCTGTACCAGTGCCGGCCGTTCCTGTACCTAGCGCTGTTTATGGGGCCCTCGGGGCTGATCGCGATGCTCGCGGGCTGGATCACCACCGAAGTCGGCCGCCAGCCCTGGGTTGTGTATGGGGTGATGCGCACGGCTGACGCAGCCTCGCGACATTCGGTGGAACAACTGACGTTCACCCTGGTGATGTTCGTGGTGGTGTACTTCGCGCTGTTTGGCACGGGCATCGGCTACATGATGCGCCTGGTGCGCAAGGGGCCGCAGCCTCACGCGGTACATTCGCTAGCGGGTGGCCCAGGCCAAACCCGTACACCGGCGCGGCCGCTTTCGGCTGCTGACGAGGAGAATTGACTGATGGGTATCGACCTGCCGCTGATTTGGGCAATCATCATTATTTTTGGGGTGATGATGTATGTGGTCATGGACGGCTTCGACCTGGGCATCGGGATTCTTTTCCCATTTGTACCCGCCGAGCGCGACCGTGACGTGATGATGAACACCGTTGCGCCTGTATGGGATGGCAATGAAACCTGGTTGGTATTGGGTGGCGCCGCGTTGTTTGGGGCGTTTCCGTTGGCCTATGCGGTGGTGCTCTCAGCGCTGTACCTGCCACTGGTGCTGATGCTGGTCGGCTTGATCTTCCGAGGTGTGGCGTTCGAGTTTCGCTTCAAGGCGAGCAAGGCTAAACAGCATCTTTGGGACAGGGCGTTTATCGGTGGCTCGCTGGTGGCGACCTTCTTTCAGGGCGTCGCTCTGGGGGCATTTATCGACGGCTTCCGCGTGGTTGATCGTGCCTATGCCGGTGGTGCGTTCGATTGGCTGACAGCATTCAGCCTGTTCTGCGGCGTGGGTCTGGTGGTGGCCTATGCATTGCTGGGCTGCACCTGGCTGATCATGAAGACCGAGGGCCGGTTGCAGGATCAAATGCACCGCTTGGCCCGGCCCTTGGCGCTGGTGCTGTTGGCGGTGTTGGTGGTGGTGAGTATCTGGACGCCACTGGCCCACAGCGACATCGCGGCGCGCTGGTTCAGCCTGCCGAATATGGTGTGGTTTTTGCCCGTGCCTGTATTGGTCGCAGTGGTGCTGTTCTACCTACTGCGCACCGTGGCGAACGGCGCGCATTACGCACCGTTCCTGCTGACGCTGGCCTTGGTATTCCTTGGTTACAGCGGATTGGGTATCAGCTTGTGGCCCAACATTATCCCGCCGTCAATCTCGATCATTGAGGCATCCTCACCGCCACAGAGTCAGGGTTTCATGTTGGTGGGGGCGTTGTTCATCCTGCCGTTTATCCTTGGCTATACGTTCTGGAGCTACTACGTGTTCCGCGGTAAGGTGCGCGCCGAAGACGGCTACCACTAGCCTGTACGCAATACCCGACTCACCGATGCCCAGGAAAACCGCATGAATGATGCAGCAGAGCAAGGCCACGGCGACCTCAAGCGCAGCTTGTCGAACCGCCATATCCAACTGATCGCCCTGGGCGGCGCCATTGGCACCGGCCTGTTCATGGGCTCTGGCAAAAGCATCAGCTTGGCGGGGCCTTCGATTCTGTTTGTGTACATGATCATTGGCGTCATGCTGTTTTTCGTCATGCGGGCGATGGGCGAGTTGCTGCTGTCCAACCTTGAGTACAAGTCGTTCATCGACTTCGCGACGGACTTGCTGGGACCCTGGGCCGGCTTTTTCACCGGCTGGACCTACTGGCTGTGCTGGGTAGTAACCGGCATTGCCGATGTGATTGCGGTATCAGCCTACGCGCAATTCTGGTTCCCAAATGTACCGCAGTGGCTGCCGGCGTTGTTATGCGTCGGGCTGCTGCTGTCGCTCAACCTGATCACCGTCAAACTGTTTGGCGAAATCGAGTTTTGGTTTGCCATGATCAAGCTGGTAGCCATTGCTGGCTTGGTGGGTGTGGGTGTGTATTTGCTGATGAGTCCAGCTACGTTCAGTGGCAGCCAGGCGCGGCTGGATAACTTGTGGAACGATGGTGGGATGTTTCCCCATGGCTGGATGGGCTTTTTTGCGGGGTTCCAGATATCGATCTTTGCTTTTGTCGGCATCGAACTGGTCGGCACTGCGGCGGCCGAAACCCATAATCCCCGAGTGACGCTACCGCGCGCAATTAACTCGATTCCGGTGCGCATCATCATTTTCTATGTGCTCGCGCTGGCGACCATCATGGTGGTGACACCCTGGCGCGATGTGGTGGCGGACAAGAGCCCGTTTGTTGAGTTGTTTTTGATTGCTGGTCTGCCGGCTGCGGCGGCCTGGATCAACTTTGTGGTGCTGTCCTCGGCGGCTTCATCGGCCAACAGTGGTGTGTTTTCCACCAGCCGTATGCTTTTCGGGCTGGCGCTGGAGGGTGACGCGCCGCGTGCCTTTCAGCGTTTGTCCAAGCGGGCGGTGCCGTCCAATGGCTTGTTGTTTTCTTGCGCCTGCCTGCTGCTGGGGGCCATGCTGATTTACCTGATTCCTAATCTGATGCAGGCATTCACCTTGATCACTACGCTGTCCGCGCTGCTGTTCATGTTTGTCTGGTCGATCATCCTGTTGTCTTACCTGGCTTATCGAAAGTCGCGCCCAACCTTGCACCTGGCATCGGGCTATAAGATGCCGGGTGGCAGGTTGATGTGCTGGGTCACCCTGGCTTTTTTTGCCGGTGTGCTGGTGTTGCTCACGCTCAAGGAGGACACGCGCCAGGCGTTGTACCTGGCGCCGGGGTGGTTTGTGCTGTTGGGAGTGGCGTACCGCGTGCTGGTCATTCGCCGGGACCTGGATCGGCGTGGGTAACGTGTCTCAGGATCGAGCGCTGCCAGTCTGATTGTTCCAGTTCACCGAATCGATCAGCAGCGCACGCACCCATTGCTGGCCTGGATCGTGTTGCGTGCGCTCATGCCAGGCCACTGTCTTACTAAACCCAGGGATTTCAAGTGGGGGCTCAAACACTGCCAGACCTTCAGCTTGCAATGCCAGGCGCCGTGGCACGACGGCGATCAGGTCACTGCTGCGCAAAATGTCGGGCAGCACCAGGAAGCTGTTTACCGAGACCGTCACCCGTCGTGACTTGCCGGTGCGGGCCAGTGCCTGGTCGGTCACCCCGTGGAACGCGCCACCGGAGGGCGAAACCAGCGCATGGTCGAGGGCGCAGAAGCGCTCCAGCGTCAGGGGTTTGCCCGCTGCATCTGGATGATCCGCACGCATCACGCAAACATAGCGCTCCTCAAACAACGCCGCTGCATGCAGGCCCGGCGCAGTGCTGTCCGGGGTGATGAGGGCCAAGTCGATTTCACCGCGCTCCAGTTGGCTGGGGAGTAGCTGCGTATCCAGCGATTGCACGGCCACGCGGATATTCGGCGCCTGGACGCGCAGGGCGGTTAGGAAAGGCACGACCACAGCGCGCAATGCGTAGTCGGTCGAGGCAATCGAAATCGTCATGTCCGCCGTCGTCGGGCTGAAGGCGTGCGGTCGTAGCAGGTGTTCAATATCGCCAAGCAGTTGCTTGACCGGCGCGGCCAATTGTTCCGCACGCAGGGTTGGCACCATGCCGCGTTGGGCGCGCACGAACAGCGGATCATCAAAACTTTCCCGCAGGCGCGTGAGCATGCCGCTCACGGCCGGCTGGGTCAGCGACAGGCGCTCGGCGGCGCGGGTGACGCTGCGTTCGTCGAGCAGGGCATTGAGGGTTTTGAGCAAGTTGAAGTCGAGGTGTCTGATATCAGGATTCATGATGCTCTGGATAAAAGATTGCGATTGGCGTTATTTCACGCTAGCACCGACCATGGCGCCCGTCCATTACCTCAGAGTGCTGATCATGCATGAGATTATCTGGCCAGAAGGCTACCTGCCTGGCTTCACCGAAAACTTCGTCTCCAATGAAATTATCGTCGCTGGCCTCAATGCTGCCGATGTGTGGCCGTTGCTGAGCCATGCAGCAAGGTGGCCGACGTACTACGCCAACTCTGCAAATGTACGTTTGCATGATGGGCCAGGCCCTGAGTTGCAGGACGGAACGCGCTTCTACTTTGAAACCTTCGGTTTTCCGGTGGAAGCACAGTGCAATGAATGTGTTCCGCCCGTTGCTGGTCAGCCGGGGCGAATCGCTTGGCACGGTTGGGCGGGTGAGGGCGAGACACGTCTGGATGTGCACCATGCGTGGCTGATTGAGGATCTATCCCAAGGTCGTGTGCGCATCCTTACCCAGGAAACCCAGAAGGGTAAGCCGGCTGCGGACCTGGCGATGGCGCGGCCAAACCCGATGATCAATGGGCATCAGGATTGGTTGGATGGGTTGGTCAGGGCTGCGCGTTAGGCGAACACTTTGGTACTGATGCCGCTCACGCCCCCCTCGGCCCTTGGTTAATTGAAGGTATTGTCTAAAACACAGTCGAGTTAACAATGCTGTAAGGAAGATTGATTCATCTCTGTAGGTGCGTTCTGAATTGTCTGCCTGGTGTCTCAAATTATTCACGTTGGTATTGGTGAGCACTAGTATCGGGCGGGTTGCTACCTGTCCGTGACTTCTCGGAATACAAGGGTGGACCGATATGAATACGAGCGGCGAAACACGAGTTGGAGGTGTCCTAGCTGGCTGGAATCATCTGGCGGTGACGGGCCCCGTGCAGATTCGTAATGCATCTGGTGCACGTATACAGCTTGCTTCGGGTGAGTGGTGCGATGACTACATCATGGGCTGGGGATCCTGCTTTCTGGGGCACGACAGTATTGTTGTCCGTGATGCTCTTCAGCGTGCGCTGTCTCGTGGTTTTTTGCAGCAGTACGAAACTGAAGAGCATCACCGGTTGAGCGAGCTCTTTTGCGATGCCGTCCCCTGCGCGGAGAAACTGCGCCTGGTTAACTCGGGCCTGGAAGCCACGATGTACGCAGTACGCGTAGCTCGTGCGGTTACGGGCCGACGATTGATCCTGAAATTCGAAGGTCACTTCCATGGTCTGAACGATGGTCTAACTTGGAACATTGACTCCTCTGTTCGATGCGGGGCCGGGCTGGAGTCGGGAGAGCTTGAGCGAATAGAAGGCACCGTCGGGATTCCTTTGGAGTTTGGAGAGTTGACGGTGCCGTTGCCCTGGAACGACCTGGGCGCGGTAAGAAAGGCGTTTGTAACCTACTCAGGTGATATCGCCGGGATCATTCTTGAACCCATCGCCTTGAACATTGGCTGCATCAAACCGGACCATGGGTTTCTTGAAAGTCTGCGCACTCTAGCGACAGAACACGGCGCCTTGCTGATCTTTGATGAGGTGTTGACTGGTTTTCGCGCGAACATCGGTGGCGCGCAACTGGACTATGGCGTAGTGCCCGATATTGCGGCCTTCGGCAAAGCCTTCGGTTGCGGTGTATCTATCGCCGGTCTCGCGGGCAAAGCTGAGTACATGGACGTCATTGCACCGCGTGGCCCTGTCCAGATCAGTGGTACCAATACAGGTCGCTATCTCTCGGTGGCAGCTGCCTTGGCCGTTCTGCAACATATGAAGGACGGTGCGGTGTATGAGTATGTCGCGCAATTGGATAGCCAGTTGAAGCAAGGCCTTGGTGAAGTCTTTGCCCGTCATGGCATACCGTGCCACCTCGACAGCTATGGCGGCAGGATTGGCGTGCATATCGGACGTACTGATCGTCCGCGCACGATGAGGGACATTGCGCAGACCTACCCGGTAGCGTTCGCCCGAGAGCTATTTGGCCTGTTGTCGAACGAGTATGGAATGTATGGCTTTTTGCTGCCCCAGGCCTACTGCCCCGAGCCGGTGACACTCTCCGCGGCTCATACCCCCGACATGCTCGATGTAGCATGTGATCGCCTGGATGCAGCTCTGAAGAGGGTTGAATACCATGTCGGATGTCCGTTTTGGTGATGTTCTAATCCGTCCGTTTGCCGCCAGCGATATGACGCAAGCTCTTGAACTGGTTGCGCAGATAAGGTCGCAGGATGACCTGATGCAATCGGCACATGCACAGTTTTCAACTGAGCTTGGCAGGCCCCACGAAGGGCAAGTTCGCTTGGTCGCTACATTCAAAGGGACAGTCGTAGGGACAATGGGGGCAGGTCCCGGTCCTTGGCCATCATCGAAGACGCTTTGGGCGGATTGGTTGGTCGTGGATGCAGACTACCGGCAGCGCGGGATTGCCACGTTGCTATACGCGCAAATCGAGGCACACGCGTTGCGTCAGGGGAAGGCGTACCTGTGCCTGGACATCGGGAATATTGATAGGGAACGTGCAGCCTATCTTTTTCACCAGCGCAACGGGTTTCAAGTTGTCGGTCAGATCCCCGACTACTGGGGGGCGTCGGAGCACCTGCACATCATGGCTAAATATCTTAGGGCAGGGGCCTAGATTGCGATGTCTACGGTGCTGAACAACGTCAGTGAGCTGCTAGCCATTGCTCATGACTATCGAACCAGAGGTCTTGTTATTGGGTTGTGTCACGGCTGCTTCGACATCGTTCATGCGGGGCATATCCACCACCTGAAACAGGCAAAAGCAATGGTGGATCGTCTCTTCGTGTCGGTCACCGCAGACGCGTTTGTCAACAAGGGGCCGCAGAGACCAATCTTTTCTGATCAGTGTCGTGTCGAGTTCTTGGCGGCAATCCGCTACTGCGATCACGCAATTATCAATCACGCGGCGACGGCGCAGTCCTTGATCGAAGTGCTATCGCCCGACTTGTTCTTCAAGGGCGCCGATTACTGTGTCAGTGCTGATCCAAGGTTGCAGTCAGAGGCGGCGGTCGTGGAAAGCAGTGGTGGCCACGTGGTGTTGACGGACAGCACGGTGCTGGACTCAACAAGTCGACTTGCCCTGATCATTTCATCCATGGGGATGTGAAGTTGGTAGGTGTTATATGCAAACGCTGCTTTTGCTCGACCTCGACGGAACAATACTCGACACCCCTCACTACGAGGCATGGCGCAACGTTGCACGTCGGATTGAAGGGCAGGAACTGAGTTACGGGCAATACATTGCCTGCATCGCAGGACGGCCTCGACTGGAAGGTGCATCGCGTTTGTTGGCCTTGCAAAAGACCGCCCCTAGCGAGGCGCAGCGCAGGTCAAGTTTGGTCTGCGCATTGGCAAAGTCCAAACAACGTGAATTCTTGCGGCTATCGGAGCAGGCCGATTTGTTTGAGGACGCGTGGCGGCTGTTGTTGCGGATCCAAGTGGCAGACCAGCGCGTAAGGTTCTATACCGCTTCGCAGAACGCGCCCCGCCTGTTTGCTGCGGCATTACGTAAGTCAGGTGTGTTGTGTGATCCGCAGATTGAGGTCGTGCGCCAGCAACCCGATCAGAGTCGAGAGGCATTATTCAATTTTTTGCTGGGCGACTTTGAGCCGGATGGGGTAACCCTGATTGACGACTCGCCGTACTCCGTCGACTTGGCCAGTTCCATGGGTATCAGAGCCTGTCAGGTGCGGCGCAATGAGCTACATCCTCTCGCGAGCAATCCGCGTTGCACGATTCTTGCCTCGCTGGATGAGCTCAGCATTCCACTCGCTGCTCCCCGGGAGGTGGCGATATGACAAATCAATCGATTGTACTTGTCACGGGCGGGGCGGGGTACATCGGATCACGCCTGGTACCCAAGTTGTTGGCGGCCGGCTATAGGGTGAGGGTGCTGGATGCCGAGTACTTCATTAACGCACTGGTGCCGTGGGTCGCCCATCCGCGCTTTGAGTTCATCAGGGGCGATATCCGCGACCGAGTCGCCATTGACGCGGCATTAAGCGGGGTTACCACGGTCGTTCACCTCGCTGCCGTTGCCAACGATCCGAGCTTTGCCTGCGATCCTGAGGTGAGCCGATCGATCAATATCGATTGCCTTCCCCATTTGATACGCAGCGCCAAGCACAGTGGGTGTAAACGCTTTATTTACGCTTCTTCAGCCAGCGTCTACGGGATCAGCGATGAGCCCAATGTCGACGAACATCAGCCGTGCGTTCCGATCACCGACTACAACCGCTACAAAGCCGAGGGCGAGTCAATTTTGTTTGGCCTGACTGACGCGTCGTTTGAAACAGTTGCGGTCAGAGCTGCAACCGTTTGTGGTTGGTCACCGAGGCAGCGGTTGGACCTAACGGTGAATATATTGACCGCCAGCGCATTAGCCCGACAGGAAATCACGGTCTTCGGTGGCGCGCAGTACAGGCCCAATATTCATATCGACGATCTCTGCAGGCTCTACACGATGCTCGTACAGTGTGACTCGCTCGGTCAGCTTTGCGGGTGTGCAGTGAATGCGGGGGCCGATAACCGTACGATCTGCGATATCGCCGTTGAGGTGAAGCACATCGTGGAATGCTACTTTGGTGTATGCATTCCGATAAGGACCACGGCCTCCGATGATGTGCGCTCCTATCGGCTCGACTCAGCATTGGTGCAGAGGGCGTTGGGCTTTAAGTTTGTTTATACGGTACGCGATGCGGTTCTTGAGATCTGTGAGCGTTACCAATCTGGCTGGTTTGGCGACAGCACGGGCATTTTGACGGACCCGCGCTATCACAACGTTCGCAATATGCAGTGCACCGATTGGTCTTTCTCTGCGGTCGAGCGGCGGTCGTGCTGATCGTTTCCTATGGCCTGCAACAGGAGCGTGTGTGTGAGCTCAACTCACACTCGTCCGCCTACGTGTCGTGCCTGGCAACGTTGGGTAATGGGCTGCTGGGGCTTCGTCCACATGTGCCTGGCGCATCTGAACGAGCCGTAAGGATGCAGCTATTGATGGCTGGGCTGTATGCCCCAGGTGTCGGGGTGGCGCGCGAGATCGTGGCGCTGCCCGCGCCTCGAATCCTTAGGCTGTATGACGTGGATACTGGTGTGCTTGCTGCCGATGCTGACGAAGATCCACCGAGGATAACGTTATCTATGGATAGCGCGTCCGTTAGCAGCACGCAGCAATTTCGAATCAGTGACTGCGTGCTTGAGCTAATGGTTCGGCAGTTTATTGATCGGCCCGGTCAGCCAGCGATCTCTACTGTTATCAGCCTACGAAAGGTCGGAGGTAGAGGAGGGTTGCGACGTGTACGTATCGACTACGGCGTTGATGCCTGCGCGTTAAACGAGTACTTGGGGGCGTCACCCTGGTTAACGGCGCGGCACTATGAATTGGGTGCTTGCCGTCGCCGGGGCGATGGGTTCGACGTCACACTGCAAAGTGGGGAAAGAACACTTCGCTATGGCATCCAAATGCAATCGGCGTCGGCGCGCTTCAGCTCACTTGCTGTATGGGGGATTGAAAACGCCTGCTGCGTTGGGTCCGTGACCTTTGACTTCGCTAAGGTAGATCGGCAACTTCTGTTCACCCACTGGCAAATAAGCTCAGCGCCCGCATTGGCTGTGCAGCGTGCTCAGCATCCTGCACTCGGTTTCGTCATGGCTGAAGATGATCACAGCAATAGCTGGACCAAGATTTGGCAAGAACACGATGTGACTATTGAGGCGCACGGTCATCCGGTTGAACTCGGCATCAGATATGCCGTGTTTCAATTGTTACAGCAGGGGCTCGGGGCCCCGGAGCTTAAATCTGGCTTGATATCGCCTGCCCGGGGTCTTTCCAGTACTTATCACTCAGGGGCTACGTTTTTTGACACTGAGTTGCATAAATTCGAGTTCTGGTTGTGGAATGCGCCGGACGTGGCGCGGGCGCTGATCGACTTTCGCCACCGCACGCTGCAGGGGGCGTGGGATTTTGCCCGAGCCACGGGCTTTGCGGGTGCACGGTTTCCGGAGGCGTCCAACGATCTTGGGCTGGAGAATGGGCCTCGTTATGTCCTGTCATACCCGGGTGGCGAGGTCGCACGGGAATGGAGTGTCGATGAGGTGCTGCACATCTCCGCAGACGTGGCCTATGCCGTGGCGCGATATTGGGCAGCGACTGGTGATCAGGCGTATATGGAAGCGGCAGGGTACGCACTTATCTCGGACTGCGCACGATTTGCCGTGTCAGCGTTCAAATGGTCCGATCAGAAGAGTGCCTATGTCATCGGGCCTGTGATGGGGCCTGACGAGTATCACTACCATGTCAATAACAGCTTTTTCACCAATTACCTGCTTCGGTGGTGCATTACCTATGCACTCTCTTGGGCTGATCGGGGTTTTCTTCCCACCGTTCATGACGATGAACTAAGCCAGTGGCGTAACGTCAGTGAGCAGGTGTATTTGCCATGGATGACAGTGGATGGGATCTCGATTCCTGAAGAGTTTGAGGGGTACGCCGATCTTCCCGAGGCTGAGCCACGAACCTGCAAGGGGCGGGGCCCGCGGTTCGCCGATGAGCTCGAACGAGTCGCGGCGCAACAGCTAATGAACTTTGATTCCAACGTGGTGAAGCAGGCGGATGTCATTCTTTTGATGTCCATGTTCGCGGACGATTTCTCTGTTGAGGTGAAGCGTGCAGCCTTCAACTTCTACGAGCCTCGGACCGTTCACGAGTCCTCACTCAGTTACGGGCCTCACGCACGCGTTGCCGCCGATATCGACGCCGTGGACAAGTGCGCTGACTTCATCACTAAGGCAAGCCGATACAACTTAGACTTCACCCCCACGGATGACTATGCCAACGGCCTGCATCTATCTGCCTATGCAGGTGCCTGGCAGGGGCTTGTACAGGGGGTGGCTGGGCTTCGTGTCGATGATGGATGGCTCTCTCTAAACCCGAAGCTGCCTTCTGGTTGGCAAGGTTATCGGTTCGTGCTCTGTTTTCGTGGGAAGCGCTTTTGCATCGATGTCAGGGCGCAAGGCACAGCCCTCATCACCGTTGATGGAAAAGAACAGGCCACTACTTTAGACGCGAATGGGCGACTCCACATCGGAGGGGGGAAATGACATCGCTGATAGAGCGTACGCAGCCCTACCGTGATGCATTGCGCGTATCGCCATTTCGCAAGTTGCTGATTGGGCAGAGCCTGTCCATGGCGGGTGATGCGGTATGTTTGGCAGCTCTTCCTGTAGCACTGATCCGAACAGGTTTTGGCGTAGAAGTGTTCGGTTTTGTCATGGCGTCGGTAGGCGTCGGTACCGTTTTCGGTGCATGTTTAGGTGGGGTGCTGGCTGACAGACGTTCACCGAAGCGCATCTTGATGGGTACGGACCTCCTCCGGGGGGCGATGCAAGTCGGGGCTACTTTGATCATTGTTGCTGGAGCGGCCTGGTGGTGGCTGGTTCTGGTCTACCTGATGTTTGGCGTCGGGATCGGTGCATCCCGTCCCTGCGCGCAGGTCTTGCTGGTCAATTTACTGCCCAAAGAAGCCCTGGTGGCCGGCAACGGTGCAATGAGTTTTATCGACAATCTGGCAGCGGTGATCCTGCCAGCGACTGTCGGCGTGCTGATCATTCTCTGGGATCCCGTTTGGGGGATATTGATCGACGGCATCACCTTCTTTTGTGCGGCCATTTTTACTGCGTCGCTACCCGATATGGAGGCCCACGACACCGATGAGACGTTGACTCTGCGTGCGGCTTTCAACGGCATGGCAGTCATCTGTCGCCACCCGACGTTAACGCTTGGTTTTGCGGCGACCTTGGTGGTTAACGTGTTGTGCTTTCCGGTGTTTCTGGTAGTGGCTCCCTATGCCGTGAGTAGTCGCTTTGGCGATGCCATGTGGGCCATTTGTTTGGCTGCATCGGGGGCTGGCGCCTGCATTGGGTCGATGGTCACGGTACTGGCCGCAGGTCATCAGCGTTTAAAAGGGTTGGCGGTGATCAGTGGTCTGATATTGAGCGCTGCAATGGTGCTGCTAGGTATAGGGGGGGCAGCCTGGATTATTGTTTTAGGCGCTGTATTGGTGGGTTTCGTCGAGGCGTCATGGCTAACGGGGTGGGCCACATCAATGCAGATACTTTCCCCGGAGAATGATTTGGGCAAGGTGGTTGCTATGGACACCTTTATCACCAATGGTGCTTACCCATTTATCTATCTTGGTAGTGGGCTGGTTGCTGGGGTGGTCGGCTACCCGGAGACACTGATCATCGTGGCTATTATCTGCGCAATGGGCACGGCTGGCGTGGCTTTAGCTTCAGTTCTCCAGGTATCACGTAGTGGGAGGGTGAAATGATCAGGTGCAACGACGTCCAGGAACAGGCTCAGGATCTGACTGAGGCCTTCTTTGAACAGTGGCGTAACGTACTCTCGACCGGAGATTTCATCTTGGGCGAAGAAGTAACGCGGTTCGAAACATGGCTATCAGGACGCTGTAACGGGGCTCAGATTGTATCGATGAACTCTGGCACCGATGCACTGATTCTGGCAATGCGTGCGGTAGGGGTAAGGGCGGGAGATGAGGTCATCACGTGCGCTAACACCTTCATCGCAACGGTGGGTGCGATAGTGGCCGTGGGGGCGTATCCGGTGCTGGCGGATGTGGAAGAGGATGAACTCATCAGTCTCCAGACGATAGAACCGGTACTGAGTGACCGAACTAAAGCGGTTGTGACGGTGCACCTGCGGGGAAGGCCAGTGGATATGGTCCCGATCACCGCTGCGTGCCGTGCACGCGACATCGCGGTGATTGAAGACTGCGCCCAAGCGATTGGCACTCTGATAGAGGGTCGTCAGGTGGGTACGTTTGGGGACGCTGCGGCCTTCTCGTTTCATCCCTTGAAGACCCTTGGCGGCTTGGGGGACGGGGGGGCGCTTGTTACCACCAGCACGAAGATTGCTGAATACGTGCGGGGTCTGCGCAATCACGGGTTGAGATCCCGTGACGAAGCCTTCGGCTTTGGGCTCAACACACGGCTGGACGCTTTGCAGGCGGCCGCGCTCAACATCAAGACCCACTACTTGGATCTGTGGTTGCAGCGGCGTCGGGCGATCGCCACCTACTATGATGCTGTACTGGCCGACACAACCACAGGATCAGACCTTGGCCGAGGCAAGGCGGGTAGTGCTTATTACCACTATGTAGTCAGATCACACCGGCGTAACGAACTGCAGCAGTACCTCGCACATAAGGGTATCCAGACCGCAGTTCACTATCCGACGCCCATTCATTGCCAGCGAGCCTGGCTAGCTTCCAGGTCGGCTGTATCCCTTCCTGTGACGGAACGCCTGGCGAAAGAAATATTGACGCTTCCATGTCACCCGCACCTTTCGGACAGTGATGTTGAAAAGATCGCGGTAGCTATACGGGACTTCGATCTGAAATAGAGCAGAGTGCTTGGCATGATGGGTCAGGGCTGCACGTGAGACGAGCACTCAAGCGCCGACGCCAACAACCACTGCCTGAGTCGCTCGACCGGGGCGCGTAACGGCGATTGGTCGCTGTGCACCAGGTAGTAACCTTTACCGACCTTCAGAGCGGCTTCGAACACTTGCACTAAATGGCCTTGTTCGAGCGCGTCTTCCACCAGCCACGGGCTGGTCAGCACCAAGCCTTGTCCCCGGCGGGCGGCATCGATGGCCAGTTCCGGCTGGTCGAAGCGAATGCCGTTGCCCACTTCGGTATTGCCCAGGCCAACCTGGGTCAGCCAGTTGGGCCAATGCGCGTGCGATGTGGTGTAGAGCAGCGTCACGCGTTTAAGGTCGACCAACGTGTGTAGCTGCAAGCGTTCGCGATAGCTCGGGCTGCCATACACCCGCACTTCATCGTGCAGCAGCAACTCGGCGACCAGCCCCAGAACCTGCCCATCGCAATGGCGCACCGTAAGGTCAAAGCCATCGTGCGTGACGTCGACCAGCTCGGTGCTGGCGCTCAGGTGCAACTTGAGTTGCGTGTCCTGGCCGATGAGGGTCGGTATGCGTCTGGCGAACCATGAGTTGGCGAAGGCGGGCGGCAGGCTCAGCCGCACGCTTTGGTCCTGACGATTGCGCAGGGCGAGGCTGGCGTTCTCCAGCTGTATCAGCGCGGGTTGTACCTGGTCCCAATAAGTCAGTGCGGCCTGGGTGGGGTGCAACTTGCGCACACTGCGCGTGAACAACGCCACACCCAGCCACGCTTCCAGCTTGCGCACCTGTTGCCCCACGGCACCAGGCGTTACGCACATCTGCTCGGCAGCCAGCAGCGCACTGCCGGTGCGCATGACCGCGTCGAAACAGGCGATGGCTTTAAGGGGGATATCAGGTTTCATGACGCAGTTTTTCTCTTCCAAACAACGAAAAACGATGGTTTGTCACGGGTGGGGCGTGCCCGGAAAATCAATGGCTATTAACCCTGATGAGAGGACTGAACACGCCTGTTGTACGCGTAACCTGGTTCGACGACAAACCTCAAGTGGCCAAAGTGCAGGTGGCTGCGGAGATTACCCAAACATTGATCAAGCACACCGGTGTAGACCCCAAGTGGGTCCACGTTGTGTTTGAGGACGTGCCGGCGCGTAACTGGGCGGTGGCCGGGGAGCTGTTCGAGCCGGGAAAGTGATCGTGAGGAGCCACCGATGAATGTCCTGATTGTTTACGCACACCCCGAGCCTCGATCCTTCAATGGCGCGCTCAAAGACCGTGCGGTCGAGGTGTTGACCGCGCAAGGGCACGAGGTTCGAGTCAGTGATTTGTATGCGCTCGACTGGAAGCCGAGCCTGGACGCTGATGACATCACCACCCCACGTGTAGACGCCGGCTTCCTGAACCTCGCGGCCGAGCAAGAAAACATGTTCGTCCATGGCCGCTCCACGCTTGATGTGGAGCAGGAGCAGGCGAAAGTCCTGTGGTGCGATGTGCTGATCTTCCAGTTCCCGATCTGGTGGTTTTCGATGCCGGCCATTCTCAAGGGTTGGGTCGATCGCACCATGACCCGTGGCTTTGCCTACGCTTCTGGCGAGAAATACGACAACGGTAAATTCAAGGGGCGCAGGGCCATGGTCTGCGTCACGACCGGGACTGCCGAGAGCCTGTATCAGCCGGATGGCATCGACGGGAGCATCCACCACATTCTATGGCCGATTCATAACGGGATATTCCGTTACTTGGGGTTTGACGTATTGCCGCCGTACCTGGCCTGGATGCCGGGTAATGTGTGCGAGGATGAGCGTAAAAGCTATCTTGAGGACTACGCTGCGGTGTTGAAGGGTATCGATAAGGTGGCACCGTTGTTCTTTCATCCCCGTGAAGACTACGGCGACGATCAACGCTTGAAACCTGGCGTTGTGGCGCGGTCAGGTTTTCAGTGGAGCCCGCGCGTTGGCCAGACGCACGACCAGGCGGCTGACGACTTCACTTGAACCACCGAGAGGTACATGCAGTAATCGAGGTTGGAGCGTAGTGCGATTTGAGGCGACGAGCTGTAACGGATTTGGGTTGGGTATTCGTCGTCAGGACGCAAGGGGATGTAAATCGCGGTCCAATATCTAAAATTTCGGAGCAGAAACACTAAGGGCATGCATGAAGTTAATCACGCAAGCCCTTGATATATATGGTGCCGAACCCGGAATCGAACAAGATCGTATGATTCTGAAATTTCAAGGATTTCCTCATAGTTTCTGCCGTTTCTATCCCTAAAAGTATCCTGTTCTGTTATTGCCTCTGGGTGCCTGGTTTCTGGGTGTTTTATGCAAGCGATGGCAGTGAATTTCGTGGTTTCATGAGCTTTTAGTTGGAACGTTGAAAAATCATTGGGACAGGTCGTTAGAATGATTTTTTCTGGAGGCCTGCCCCCCGTTTGGCGTGAGGGAGACTTCCTGCCGTCACAGACATCTCCAACCGATCCAGCGCAATGAGGGCCCAGCAGGCCCTGTTGCTAAGGCAGCAGTAACCGCCAACTGTCAGTGATCTCCCGGCCCAGTCGTTTCAGGCGGGAGACCCTGGGCACTTCGGGGCGAAGCCTTTCCACCAGTCGGGGCGGTCAGGTTGTTGCTGGTAGGTCTGCACTTGGTCGGCCGCACTGCCCAGCAGTTGGTCAACACGCATGCCGCGTTTGGCCACATAGTCATCCAACTCGTGTATCGCCCGGGACAATACGTCGTAGCCGCCAGTGAACACGGCCGAGGTCATTTCCGTGGCGCAGGCACCGGCCAACAGGAAGCGGGCCACATCCAGGCCGTTACGCGCGCCGTTGGTGGCGATCAGCGGGTAATCGTCGCCCATGGCCCTGCGGGTCATCATCAACCAGCGGGCGGTCAAGGGCAGGGCCCAGGCGCCACCGATGGCGGCACTGGTGCCCAACAAGGGAAGGCCGGTTTCCAGGTCGGGCAGGAAGCCCATGAAGCGTCCCATCATCACCACGCTGTCGGCACCGCCACGGCGGGCGGCTTGTGCCAGGCCCACCACATCTTCGCTTTGCCCGGTGAGCTTGATCCACAGCGGCAGCCGGGTAGCCTGGCGCATGCGCGACACGATGGCTTCGATCCGCTGCGCGCCACGCTCAAGCACAATCGCGCCCTTGGCGGCCTCCTCGCCGTGGGGCGCACCGATATTCAGCTCCAGCACTCGCAAGCCTGCCTGCTCGATCTGCCGCGCGTAGTCGGCGCACTGTTCCAGGTCGCTGAGGATCAGGCTGGGCACCACGTAGGCGTCTTGTGCCCGTGCCTCGAGATCCAGGCCTGCCAGTTCGTCCAGCCATTCGTCGAAGCCGCGCTGTACCAGGCCCGAGCGGCCGAACAGGCTGGCGTCGGGCGGTGGCGAGAAGTCCCACGGCAGACGGTTCCAATTGGCGTCCAGCAGCACATAGTCGGTCTTGTCCAACTGCTGCTTGGCGGCCTGGGATTCGTTGGTGGATTTGGCCACCACCGCCCCGGCCCCGGTGGCCAGGGCAGCGCGGATGGCCTCGCGGGTCATGGTTTGTTCGCCGGCCCCACAGATGACCGGGTTCTTCAGCACTACGGAGCCTACCTGGGTGGTCAGTCGCGTCATGTCGGAGGCACTCACAGGTTCATCAGGCGTGCAGCGTTACCGGAGGTCATCTTGCGGATGTCCTGGTCGCTGTATTGCAGGTCGAGCAGCTGGCCGATCACATTGCGAAAGCCCTCGGCAATGCTGGGATTGCCTTGTTGGCCGAGGTCGGAGCCCAAAATGGTCAGGTCCACCGTACCGGCTTCGATCACTTGGCGCAGGAACTGGTCATCGTAGAACTTGAACTTGGAGCCGGGCACCCACATGCACATTGAATGTTCCATGTACACGCCGTCGCGGGCCAGTTGGCGCATGTCGTCCAGGCTGGCGTCCACCACATAGGTGGGGTGGTTGACCAGCAGGCGCTTGACTCCGCGCGTGCGTGCCTCTTCAAACAGCGGCCAGATTTCGCGGATGTTCAAGTGCCCGGCCGACAGCACCACGTCTTCGGCGGCGATCAGGTCGAGGATGGCCTTGACCTCGTCCTTGAGCAGGCCGTTATCGTCCAGCACGGTCAAGGGAATCGGTTGCAGCATGCGTTGAGTTGTCTGGGGGAATTTTTCGGTGAACTTGGCGTCCTGATGGTGATGGGCGATGTGGTTGGCCGAAGAAAAGGTGGGCATCCACACCAGGTTGGCGCCCAGCTTCAAGCCATGCTCCACGGCGTGCACGTTGAGGCCGCCCACGGCGTTGTTCAGCGGCACGCCGGAGAGCATGTGCACGTCGAGTTCGCTGAAGTGCTTGTTGAGCAGCTTGGTGACCGGGGTGCAGCTGTAGTAGTGGTCCTTGAGCAGCACGGCCTTGAGCCCGGCTTCGCTGGCTTCGCGCATGGCCTCGACGTGGTCGCAATAGCGCGGCATCACCGACGGGCCGCTGTGGCAATGCAGGTCGATGGCACCGCGCATCAGGTCGTCGATGTGCGCCTTGCGCTCTTCGCTGATGGGGGAATTGACGATAGCGTTCATAAGGGTGACCTCTTGTTGTTGTGGCTGGCTCAGTGGGTCAAGCCATGAAAGTGACGGGCCTGTTGCTGCCAGCCGGCGCGCAGCACCGCCTGGTCCGAGCCCAGAATAAAAAAGCGCATGCCCTTGGCGCTGAACCGCGCCAGGTCTTCGCTGTTGGCGACGAAAATCCCGGCGGCCTTGCCGGCTTGTTGTGCGGCTTCCAGCACGCGGTTCACGGCGGACTCCACGCGCGGGTCGTCCAGTGAGCTGGCGCCCAACGACACCGCCAAGTCGGCGCGCCCCACCAACAGGCAGTCGACCTGTTCGACGGCAGCGATGGCGGCCAGGTTGTCCAGGGCTTCGCGGTCTTCGATCTGGGCGATGATGGCGTGGCGGCCGTCTTCGGCAGCCGTGTGTTCGGCCAGGTTGGCGCGACCGTATCCGCCGGCCCTGGGCGAATTGGAAAAGCCCCGGCTGCCGTTGCGATACCGCGTGGCCTGCAGCAACTGGCGCGCCTGGGCGGCATTGACGATGTGCGGCAATACCAGCCCGTCGGCACCGAGGTCCAGCGCCTGCAATAGGGTGGCGGGGCGGTCGTCGGCAACACGTACCAGGCCGGCGATATTGGCGGCGCGGCAGGCCAGCAGCCCACGGTCCAGGCTGCCCGGCTCGAAGGGCGCGTGCTCGGCGTCCAGCACCACGGCATCCAGCCCGCAGTCACCAGCAATCTCGACCACGGCGTGGCTGGGGGTCTTGATAAAGCTGCTGATCAGCGACTCCCCGGCGCGCAACCGCGCTGCGAACCCCAGGCGGCTCATGCCGGTGCTCGCTCGGCTTCGGCGAACTCGGCGGCCTGGTATTGGATCAGGTGGCGGTAGTCGTCACGGATCGGCGAAAACACGTCGAGGTTCATCACCACCTCATCGCCCACAGGTTCGGCGTAGTGCACCACATGGGGCGGGATGCGGATCATGCTGCCCGGGCCGCCTTCGACCACTTCGTCGCCCAGGTGAAAGCGCACCCGGCCCTGAACAATGATCACCAGTTGTTCAAAGGTATGGCTGTGGGGAAACACGTCCATGCCCGGGGTCAGCCAGTTCATCACGCAGAGGGTGTCGTCGCCACGGAATGCCACGCGCTCGACGCCTTTGCGCACGGTTTCGCGGGGCAGGTCGTTCCAGTTATGAAGCAGTGCATTGACTAGGCTCATCGGTTGTTCCTTTTGTTTCTTTTGTAGGAATAGTGTTTCTCTGTGGGATAAAGCTAGCGCGCCATTAAAGCACTGGTCAAGTGCCTTTTTCGGCCTTGACAGTGCGCCCTGTGCAAACCTAGGATTGAGTCGTTCAGAGAAATACAGTTTCTCTCAGTGAAACTTTATATTCACACTTGGAAGGTCTGGTACATGCGAGTTATCGAATCCCTGCTGATTGACGGCCAATGGTCCACGGGCACCCACCCGCAACACGCCGATGTGTTCAATCCCGCCAGTGGCGAACTGATCGCCAAGCTCGGCCTGGCCTCTACCGCTGACCTGGACCGCGCCCTGGCCGCTGCGCAGCGTGGCTTCCAGGTGTGGCGCAAGACCAGCGCCTACGACCGCTCGAAAATCTTGCGCAAGGCTGCCGACCTGGTGCGCCAGCGCTCCGATGAAATTGCCGCCTTGATCACCCTGGAGCAGGGCAAGCCACTGGCCGAAGCCAAGATGGAGGCCTTCGGTGCCGGTGACCATATCGACTGGTACGCCGAAGAAGGTCGCCGCGCCTACGGGCGGGTGATCCCGCCACGGGCCCGTGGTGTTCGCCAGACCGTGCTGCGTGAGCCCGTTGGTCCGGTGGCGGCCTTCAGCCCGTGGAACTTCCCGGTCAGCCAATTGGTGCGCAAGATCGCCGGCGCCCTGGCGGCGGGGTGTTCGATCATTGCCAAGGGGCCGGAAGAAACCCCGTCGTCCTGCATCGAGTTGTGCCGTGCATTCCAGGATGCTGGCGTACCGGCCGGGGTGTTGAACCTGGTGTTCGGTGTGCCGGCCGACGTGTCGGACTACCTGATCCGCTCACCGGTGATCCGCAAGGTCTCGTTTACCGGCTCGGTGCCGGTGGGGCGCGCACTGGGCGCGCTGGCCGGGCAGCACCTCAAGCGCTGCACCCTGGAGCTGGGCGGGCACGCTCCTTTCATCGTGTGCGATGACGTCGACGTAAAGGCCGTGGCGGCTCTGGGCGCGGGCCTCAAGTTCCGTAACGGCGGGCAGATTTGCGCATCGCCAACCCGCTTCTATGTGCAGGCCGCGGTGTACGAGCAGTTTGTCGAAGCGTTCTGCCAGGCCGGTGCCGCCATCAAGTTGGGCGACGGTCACGATGCCTCCACGCAATTGGGCCCATTGGCCAACCCACGTCGCGTGAGCGCGGTGCAGGAATACGTCGATGACGCCCTGGCCCTGGGCGCCCAGTTGGCGTTGGGCGGCAAGGGCACGCAGGGACCGGGTTTCTTCTACCCCGCCACGGTACTGACCGATGTGCCTGAAAGCGCACGGGTCATGCATGAAGAACCCTTCGGCCCAATTGCCTCAATCGTGCGTTTCGACACGGTTGAAGAGGTGATCGAGAAGGCCAATAGCCTGCCGTTCGGGCTGGCGGCATTTGCCTTCACCCGCTCGATCCAGCGTGCCACGTTGCTGGCCGATGAGCTGGAGTCGGGGATGGTTTCCATCAACCACTTTGGCCTGGCCGCGCCCGAGACACCGTTCGGCGGCGTGAAGGACAGTGGCTACGGCAGTGAAGGCGGCAGTGAAGGGCTGGACGCTTACTTCACCACCAAATTCGTCAGCCAGGTCGGCTGACGAACACCCAAGCCATCGAGAACAATAACAATGAAGACCGTTGACTATATTGTCGTCGGTGCCGGTTCTGCCGGCTGTGCGCTAAGCGCACGGCTGGCGAGCGCGGGCAAGCAGGTGCTGTTGCTGGAAGCTGGGCCTGCCGACAATCATCCCTATATTCATATTCCCGGCACATTCATCCGCGTACATGGTTCGCGGCGTACCTGGATGTACCGCACCGAGCCCGAGCCCTTCGTCAACCAGCGGCAGGTCTACATCCCCCAGGGCCGTACCCTGGGCGGTGGCAGTTCGGTCAACGCGATGATCTACATTCGCGGCCAGGCCGAAGACTACGACCATTGGCAAGCCAGCGGTTGCCCTGGCTGGGGCTGGCAGGATGTGCTGCCGGTGTTTCGCCGCTGTGAGTCCAACACACGCCTGGGCGGGGAGTTGCACGGCCAGCATGGCCCGCTCCACGTCAGCGACCCCAGCCACCGCCATGTGTTGAGTCGTGCCTTCGTGCAGGCAGCGGTAGAGGCGGGCGTGCCGGCCACCGAGGATTTCAACGGCGTGCGCCAGGAGGGCGCGGGTTTCTATCAGACCACCACGTCACACGGGCGGCGTGCCAGTTCGGCGGTGGCCTACCTGCGGCCGTTGCGTAATGACCCCAACCTGGAAGTGCGCACCGAGACCCACGTGAGCCAACTGCTGTTCGATGGCGTGCGCGTGATCGGTGTGCGGGCCGCCGGGCGTGATGGCGTAGCGCACACATTCCGTGCCCGAGCCGAGGTGATCGTCAGCGCTGGGGCGATTGCCTCGCCGAAGTTGCTGATGCTGTCGGGCATCGGTCCCCGCCAACACCTGGACGAGATGGGTATTGCCACCCGTGTCGATGCGCCGGGTGTGGGTGAAAACTTCCAGGACCATCTCAGTGCATCGGTCTACGCCCAGACCCGCAAGCCGGTGAGCCTGCTCGGTCATGACCGCGGCCTGCACGCGCTGGGGCATGGCCTCAAGTACCTGGCCAATCGCAGTGGCCTGCTCAGTTCCAACGTGGTGGAAAGTGGTGCCTTCGTCGATGCCACCGGTTGCGGTCGGCCCGACGTGCAGTTCCATGTGGTGCCGGCGCTGGTGGGCGATGTGGACCGTCTGCCCCCCAGTGGCCATGGCATTTCCATCAACCCGTGCGCATTACGCCCGCGCTCCCGGGGCCAACTGCGGCTCAAGAGCGCCGACCCGATGCAGGAGGTGTCGCTCAAGGCCAACTACCTCAGCGATGCGCACGACCTGCACACCCTGGTTGCCGGGGTGAAGCTGGCGCGGCGCATCCTGCGGGCACCGGCCCTGGCGGGCGTGGTGCAAAACATGCTGTTGCTGCCGGACCACGATGAGGTGCCCGACACGGTGCTGGAGGACTACGTACGCAGTGTGGCCAAGACGGTGTTCCACCCGGCGGGCACCTGTCGCATGGGCACGGATGCCGCCGCCGTGGTGGGGCCGGACTTGCGCGTGTATGGGGTGCAGGGGCTGCGGGTGGCCGATGCGTCGATCATGCCCACCATCGTCAGTGGCAACACCAATGCGCCGAGCATCATGATCGGTGAGCGCTGTGCCGACTTCATCCTGGGGAGTGCCGCCTGAGCTGCTGACCCCACACTTTCTTCGCCACTACAACAATTACAAGAGTACAGCGATGAACCTTATCTCCCGGAACACCTTCGACAGTGCGCAGGACTGCGCGCTCTATAACCGCATTGCCTGGCGCATTCTTCCATTCCTGTTTGTGTTGTACGTGGTCGCCTTTCTAGACCGGGTCAATGTCGGCTTTGCCAAGCTGCAAATGGCCGCCGACATCGGCCTGAGCGACATGGCCTTCGGCTTTGGCGCCGGTGTGTTCTTTATCGGTTACTGCCTGTGCGAAATCCCCAGCAACATGGTGCTGCAACGCGTGGGTGCGCGGTTCTGGATCACCCGCATCATGATCACGTGGGGCCTGCTGTCGATTGCCATGTTGTTCGTCAAGACCCCGAACGCCTTTTACGTGCTGCGCTTTTTGCTCGGTATGGCCGAAGCCGGTTTCTACCCGGGGGTGGTGCTGTACATGACCTATTGGTTCCCATCCTATGCGCGCTCCCAAGGTATGGCGTGGTTCAACCTGGGCATTGCCATGGCCGGGGTTCTGGGCAGCCCGTTGTCTGGGTGGATCATGCAAACCTTTGCCGGCTACGGCGGCATGGCCGGCTGGCAGTGGCTGTTTCTGCTTGAAGGCCTGCCTGCGGTGTTGCTGGGCATCGCCGTGTATTTCTACCTGGACGACCGCCCGGGCAAGGTGCACTGGCTGACCCCGGAACAGAATGCCCGGGTGGTGCAACAGTTGGCGGCGCAGCGCCAGCAGCATGAGGCGGCGGGGGCCAGTCATAACTTCCGGGCGGCCTTTGTGAACAAGGGGCTGTGGTGCCTGATCTACGTGAACTTTGCCTTGTTGTGCGGCACCTATGGCGTGTCGTTCTGGTTGCCGCAGATTGTGCAGGGGCTGGGGGTCAAGAGCCTGTTCCACACCGGGTTGGTCGCAGCGATTCCCTTTGCGGTGGCATCGGTGGTGATGGTGCTGGTCAGCCGGCATTCGGATAAAACCCGTGAGCGGCGCTGGCACGGCACCTTGTGCAACCTGGCATCGGCCTTGGGCTTGGCGTTCGCTGCGTATTTCCACGACCAGCCGGTGTTGTCGCTGGCCGGTTTGAGCCTGGCGATGTCCGGCGGGCTGGCCGGTTTCTGTGTGCTGTGGGCGCTGCCGGGGGTGTTGCTGACCGGCACGGCGGCCGCAGCGGGGATCGCGCTGATCGCCACCGTGGGCAACCTGGGCGGCTATGCCAGCCCGTTTATGCTGGGCTGGGTCAAGCAGAGCAGCGGGCACTTGGAATATGGCCTGTATGTGTTGGCGGTGATGACACTGCTGGGCGCCTTCGTGATGTTTTCGGTCAAGCCACCGGCCGTTCGGGCAGGGCTTGCCATGCGCGAAGCCCCGGTTATTTAATATCGCAGACCAACACAAGTGTTTCTTCAAGCGATACAATCGGGGCTTTCCCAGTGATCGCTTGAGGTGACCCTTGGTACAGGATGACGAAAAGCCCAGCACCGGCCCCGTGCTGCTGGAATCGGTGGAAATGGTCTTCCGCTTGCTCGACGAACTGACCGCCGCGCGCCGCCCCCTGGGCGTGACCGAGCTGGCCCATCAACTGCAAACCGCCAAGCCCAGGACCTATCGGCACCTGGCCTCGATGCGCCAGCTGGGCATTCTCGAACAAGATCCGGTCAGCGAAAAATACCTGCTGGGCGCACGCCTGGTAGCCTATGGCGAGGCTGCCGGCGAGCAGTTCGACCTGCGCGCTATTGCCGATCCCTACCTGACCCGCATCCGCGATGCCACCGGGCAGACGGCCTTGCTGGCGGTCGCCACCCATGACACCGCGCTGGTGGTGTCGTGCGTCGAATCCAAGGCCAATGTGTGCATCTCGGTCAAGCCGGGTAACCGCGTGCTGCCGTACTGCTCCGCCCAGGGCCGCACGGTGTTGGCGTTTGCCGATGCTGCCAGCCAGCAACGGGTGTTGCGCCGCAAGATGCCACGCCTGACCGAGCGCACCCTGCATGAGCCGGATGCATTGGTGCAGCGCTTGGAGTTGATTCGTCAGCGCCTGTACGACGACGCCGACGGTGAAGTGACCCTGGGCATCAACGCACTGTGCTGCCCGATCTTTCGCGAGAATGACTTGATTGTGGGGACCATCGGTATTGTCGGGCCAAGTGCGGCGATCCCGTCGCCACCACCGGCTGCGATGTTGCGCGAGTTGCAGTCGGCCGCTGCGGAGATCAGCGAGCGACTGCATGCCGGTACCTACCGACGCCTGTAACGCGCACAGTGTGGGAGGGTTTGCCCCTCCCACGGCAGGTTAGAAAAAGTTGATCGGGTACTCGGTGATCAACCGCACTTCATTGAAGTTCAAGCCACGGTCGGGGCTGCGGAAGCTGGCCTGGCGTACCCGGAACGACAGGTCTTTGGCCGATCCGGACTGCACCACGTATTTAGCTTCGATGTCCCGCTCCCACGCATGCCCATCATCGGTCTGGGCGGTGTGGAAGCCCGTGCCCTTTAGGTAGCGGGTCATAAAGCTCAGCCCCGGCACGCCGAGGGCGGCAAAGTCGAAGTCGTAGCGGGCCTGCCAGGAACGTTCATTCTCGTAGTTGAAGTCCGAGTACTGCACGGAGTTGGCCAGGAATATCGTGCTGTTGCCATCCACGCCGTAGGTGTAATTGCCGTGGCCGGTGACACGCTGGTGGGCGACCAGAAACGTATGCGGCCCGGCTGCCAGGGATGCCGATAGGCTCCAGATACGGTTGTCCAGCACGCCGCCGCGCTGTTGGCCCTGGCTTTTGGTGTCATAGCCGTTGAAGTCGAACTTGGTGCTGTAGCCCTCGCCCAGGGGCAGGCTGGCGGTGGCGCCCACGTAGTATTTGCGCCAGTAGTCCTCGACATCCGAATGGTAGGCCCGGGCATTGAAGTTGCGGTTGATCTGGTAGCTGCCGCCGATCAGGTCCAGGGCGCTGAGGTGGCCGCTGTCATGCTCACTCTGGTCACGGCTGCGCAGGGCGGTGAAGTGGCCGGCGTGCAGGGTCAGGTCGGGGATTTCCTTGCTGGTGACGAGCCAGCCCTGGGTGGTTTCCGGCAGCAGGCGGTTGTCGCTGGTGGCCAGCACCGGCAGGTTCATCAACTGTTCGCCGTACTTGAGCACGGTGTTGGATAGCCGCGCCTTCACCGCCACGCCGCCTTTGGCGTACTGGGACTTGGCGCCGTCACTGTCCTCTTCCAGCAGCAGGGTGCCGCCGCCTTTGCGACCGTTGCCGGTGTCCAGCTTGATTCCCAACAGACCGATGGCGTCCACGCCGAACCCGAGGGTGCCGGTGGTGAACCCGGACTCGAAGATCCCGATAAAGCCCTGGGCCCATTCCTCGGAATAGTTCTGCTGGGTGCGGTCATCGAGGAAGTTGCGGTTCATGTAGAAGTTGCGCGCCTTGATGGAGAAGTGCGCGTCTTCCACAAAGCCACCGTTATCGGCCAGTGCGCTGAGGGGGAGGGCGCAGGCCAGCGTCACATGGAGTATGTGTTTGTTGTTCATTCTTCATATCCCGGGTGCAGGGGCGCGCGCGCCGGCCAAGGGGCTCGGCGGCGCAGCGTTTTTAGTGGTGTGTTGGCGTCGTCGGTTTTATGCCAGCGTCGGGCGCCGAGTGTTGACCCAGTCGTTATGTTGCTCGTAGGCATAGGCCAGCTTGAGCAAGCCCAAGTCGTCCCGTGGGCGCCCGATCAGTTGCATGCCCATGGGCAGTCCCTGGTCGTTGAAACCCACCGGCACGCTGATGATCGGGCTGCCAGACAAGGTCCACGGGAAACAGGTTTCCATCCACCGATGGTAGGTATCCATGGCGCGGCCGTTGATCTGCTTAGGCCAATGTTCATCAACGTCGAACGGGAATACTTGAGCGGTGGGCACCGCGAGGTAGTCGTAGGTTTCAAACAGCGTGACCAGGGTTTTGTACCAGGCACTGCGAGCTTTGCTGGCGTTGAAAAAGTCTGCGGCGGACAGCTTCAACGAACCTTCGACTTCCCAGATCGCCTCGGGCTTGAGTAACGCGCGCTTGGCCGGGTCTTCGTAATACTTGAGCAAGCCATTGCCAATGCCGAAATGGCGATGCACCGACCATATGTCCCAAAGGCTTTGGGGTGAAAACGGCGGCTTGATGGGTTCGACGAGCATGCCTTGGCCGGCCAGGTTGCCCAGGGCTTTTTCGCAGAGTGCCAGGATGCCGGGCTCCATGGCCAGGTAGCCGTCCCAGTCTCCCAGCCAGCCGATTTTCTTGCCGCGCTGGTGCGATTGCAGGGCGTGCTCGACGTTATGGGGGGTGAGCGCCGCCAGTTCCGCCGAGGTTTCCAGGGACAACGCATCGGACAGGTCCAGGCCCGACTGGGTGGCGAGCAACAACGCCATGTCTGGCACCGTGCGCGCCATCGGGCCGCTGTAGCCCAACTGCGAGATAAACACTTCATCGGCCGGACTACGAGGCACCCGGCCCTGGCTTGGGCGCATACCGTACACATTGCAAAAGGCCGCCGGGTTGCGCAGGGAACCGCCGAAGTCACTGCCATCGGCCACCGGCAGCATGCGCAACGCCAGCGCCGTGGCCGCGCCGCCACTGCTGCCACCGGCGGTTTTTTGCCGGTTGTAGGGGTTGCGGGTGGCGCCGTAGACCGGGTTGTACGTCTGGGAGCCGAGGCCGAACTCCGGGGTATTGGTTTTGCCGATCATCAGCGCGCCGGCGGCCCGTGCCCGGGCCACGTGGATCGAGTCCACCTTGGGCTGGTTCGTTTGCAGCAAGGGTGAGCCAAAGGTGGTGACGATATCCTTGGTCATCGCCAGGTCTTTGGGCGCCTGCGGAATACCATGCAGCCAGCCCAACGAGGCGCCGGCCTTGAGCCTGGCATCCAGGGCCGAGGCGTCCTTGAGCAAGTTGTCGGGATCACGCAGGGCAACCAGGGCGTTGTAGGTCGGGTTCAGTTGTTCGATCCGCGCCAGGTAGGCCTGCATCACCTCACGGCACGACACCTGCCGTGCGTGAATGGCCAGGCTCAGCTGCGCCGCGCTCCAGTCGACGATCTCGCCCTTGGCGCCTAGGGGTTTTTTACGGCTAGCCAGTGCCGGATGCGCGGTTGCCGACCAGGCGGCGCCGGGTAGGGAGCCGGCGATAACGCCGCCGACAATGCCTTTGAGAATCTGGCGGCGGCCGGTATCGGTCGTGGGAGGGACGTGCGGCGTGGTTGTATGGTTTTCGGTAGTGGACATCAGTCTTCCTGTCAGGGGCAGTTTAAAGGCTTATGGAGTTTTTCTTGTTGTGGATCGCCGGGTATGCCCGGCGAAGGGCCTAAACGTGTGACGCAAGAAACAGCTGTCGTTTCGTCAGTGTCGGGGTGTCCTCGCTGGGGTGGTTTATAAGCAGGTGGCGCCCCACTTGGTGGTTTCGCGCATTAGGGTGGCGGTGCGCTCGATCACACTTTTCTGAAAGGCCAGGGCGTCTGAGTCGGGCTGTTGTGCCTGGAGCATGTCCAGCATCGGGTCGATGACCGCAGTGCGCCGGCCGCTCAAGGCCTCCAGGGTGGCCAGGCCACAGAACGGCACGTAGGCTTCGGCGTAGCCGCCCTCATGCACCAGCACCAGGCGCCCATCGCACAGGCGCGCAGCGGCGTCCTTGACCAGTTGGGTCAATGCCCGGTAACTGTCGCTGTGCAGCAACATGCGGCCCAGGGGGTCGACGCCATTGGCATCGAAACCACAAGCAACGATGATCAGCTCGGGGCGATAGCTTTCCAGCGCCGGCAGTACAAGGCGCTGCATGGCGTGCAGGTAGGCGTCATGCCCACTGCCGGGGGGCAGCGCGATGTTGAGGTTGCAACCGGCTCCGGCACCGCTGCCGATATCGGCCTCGCCGGTGTACCCGCGTGGGTAGGCGCGCTGCTGGTGGATCGACAGGGTCAGCACATCACTGCGTTCGTAGAAAATCGCCTGGGTGCCGTTGCCATGGTGAACATCCCAGTCCAGCACGGCGATACGCTGCACGCCAAAACGCTCGCGGGCGATCTCGATGGCAATGGCGATGTTGTTCAGGTAGCAAAACCCCATGGCCTGGTCGGGCAGGGCGTGATGGCCAGGTGGCCGACTCAGTACGTAGGCGTTGTCCAGTTCGCCTTGCAGCACCTTGTTGACCGCCGCACTTGCCAGCCCGGCGGAGAGCCGCGCGATTTCATAGGTGCTGGGCCCTACGGGCGCGCTGGGGGCGAGCATGCCGCCGCCACGCTCGCTCATCTGCCGGAACTGTTCCAGGTAGTTCGGCGTGTGCACCTTGAGCATCTGCTCCAGGGACACGGCCGGACCGCCCTGTAGGTGTAAGTGCTGGCTCAGGCCACTGACGTCCATGAGGTTTTTGAGGCGGCGCTTGGATTCAGGGGATTCGGCGTGGGCCGAGCCCGAGGGCGGCTCCACCCATTGGCCCACTGGCAAGGTCAGGGCGAACAGGCCGCCGCTGTGCCAGAAACAATGTTCATCGAAGAAAAAACCGGTGCTCGGCATCGTCATTCCTTAAGTGTGGTGGGAAACCAAAGATTCAGCCCGGCACGGCGACCGCTTGGGTCTGCTGGTCGCGGTCGCGGGGGCGCACGCTGGACATCACCAGGGCCGCCACCAGGGTCAGCGTCGCCAGCGCGTACAAGCCAAACTCCAGGTGCCCGGTGGCCTGCTTGATCCAGCCCATCATGAAGGGGCTGGCATAGCCGCCGAGATTGCCGACGGTGGTCATCAGCGCAATGCCCGCCGCGGCAGCCGTACCGGTGAGCAAGGTGCCGGGGATCGCCCACAACACGTTGAACGCAGACAGGCTGCCGGCCATGGCGATGCACAGGCTGAACAGGCACAGGTAGGGGGAGGTGTGCAGCGCAGCGCTGAGGGCCAGGCCGATGGCGGCCGCCAGGATCGACAGCGACGCATGCCAGCGCCGTTCGCGGGTGCGGTCCGAATGCTTGCCGACAATCAACATGCACACCGAGGCCACGGCAAACGGGATCGCCGAGATCAGCCCGGTCTGGAACAACGATTGTTCGCCCAGGCTGCGAATGATCTGCGGCATCCAGAACGACACCCCGTAGGTGGCGCACAGCAGCGCAAAATTCACGAACACCAGGCACCACAGGCCACGGTGCATGAAGGCGCCGCGCACCGAGTGGGTGGCACCGGCCTGTTCATGGGCCAGGCGTTGTTGCTCAAGGTCGGCGACCACCCGGGCGTTCTGCGCCGGGGTTAGCCAGTGCACCTTGCCCGGGCGGTCGTCCAGGTAGAAATACACCACGATACCCAGCAGCACCGCAGGCAGGCCCTCAAGCAGGAACAGCCACTGCCAGCCGGCCATGCCGCCATAACCGGCAAAGGTCTGCATGATCCAGCCGGACAGCGGCCCGCCCAACACCCCGGCAATCCCCACGCCCAGGCTCAAGCACGCCAGGCCCTGGGATTGGGCATAGGAGGGCAGCCAGAAGGTCAGGTAAAGCACCACGCCGGGATAGAAACCGGCTTCGGCCACCCCCAGTAGAAAGCGCAGGATATAGAACGAAGTGGGGCTGTTCACAAACATCATCGAGGTGGAAATCAGCCCCCACACCACCATGATGCGCGTGATCCACAGGCGTGCGCCGACGCGTTTCAACATCAGGTTGCTGGGGATCTCGAACAGGCAATAACCAAGGAAAAACACCCCGGCGCCAAAGCCGAAGGCCATGTCGCTCAAGCCGATGTCGGTGGCCAGTTGCAGCTTGGCAAAACCTACGTTGACGCGGTCCAGGAAAGCGACCACGTACAACACAAACAGGAACGGAAGAATGCGCCAGGCAATGCGGTTGTACAGCGCGCAGTCCTGGTCATTGTCGAAAGTACGGCGTGAGATGAGGTGCATGGAGGCTCTCTGTGCTTTTGGTTGTTGTTGGCAGTGAGCAGAAAGTTGAGGCTTTGTGTTTCTCTAAAGGAAACATTATTTCTCTGTGTGTTTCGATGTTAGTAAGGCCTTGTCCGGCATGTCAAGCACCGAATCGAGGGGTTGAAACGAGGTTTTACGGGGCGTGCGCGAGCCCGCAGGCAGAGCCCGCGAGTGGCAGGAGAACAGGGCCTGCCGAGGCAGGCCGAGGGTTAGGTGCGGCGCGTCATCGAGCGTGACAACAGCAACAGCAACGTGGCGAACAACACCATGATGGTCGCAGCCGACAGCAGCACTGGGCTCAAGGCTTCGCGGGCGGTGGTGAACATTTCCCGGGGCAGGGTGCGTTGGTCGGGACCGGCGAGGAACAGGGTCACCACCACTTCATCCAGCGAGGTGGCGAATGCAAACAGCCCGCCAGAGATCAGCCCTGGGGATATCAACGGCAGGGTCACCTTGCGCAGGGTCATCCAGGGCGTGGCCCCCATGCTCGCGGCGGCCCACAACAGGCGCTGGTTGAGCCCGCCCAGGGCCGAGCCGACATTGACCACCACAAAAGGAACCGCCAGGGTGGTGTGCGCCAGGACCAGGCCCAGGTACGTGCGGGTCAGCCCGGCATTGGAGAACACGAAGTACATGCCCACGCCAACGATCACCGCCGGCACGATCATCGGTGCGATCAGCAGCACCTCGATCACCCGCTTGCCCGGCATTGCCGGGTGGCGCAGCCCGAGTGCCGCCAACCCGCCGAGCACCACCGCCAGCACGGTGCTGGTGAGGGCAATGGCAAAACTGTTGAACAGCGCGCCCAGCCATTGGCTGGAGGCGAAGAACTGTTCATACCAGTGCAGGGTGAACTGCCCCAGCGGCAACGACATATAGCGGTTGTCGCTGAACGACAGGGGCAGCACGATCAAGATCGGCAGCAACAGGAATGCCAGGACCAGCCAGCCGCTCAGCGACAAGCCCAGGTTACCGACCCAGGCCATCGGCCCGCTGTTGGGGTTACGAACCATTATTTCGCTCCTGTGGTGCGCCGGGCCAGATGGGCCTGGATGAGGTAGAGCAGGGTAGTCGCCACCAGCAGGACCAGGCCCAGTGCCGAGGCCAACCCCCAGTTGAGGGTGCCGGTGGTGAACTGGGCGATGTAGTAGCTGATCATCTGGTCTGCCGGCCCGCCCAGCAATGCCGGGGTGATGTAGAAACCCAAGGTGACGATAAACACCATCAACGCACCCGCAGCCACACCCGGCAGCACTTGCGGCAGGTACACCTGGAAGAACACCCGCAGTGGTCGCGCGCCCATGGAATAGGCGGCCTGTACCAGCAAGCAATTGCAGCTGGACATCGCCGCCAGCAGTGGGAACACCATGAACGGCAGCATCACATGCACCAACGCCAGGATCACGCCGAAGCGGTTGTACAGCAGGTGCAAAGGACTGTTGATCAGCCCCAGTTGCATCAGCGTGGCGTTGACGATGCCGCTGTCCTGCAGCAGCACCATCCAGGCGGTGGTGCGCACCAGGATCGAGGTCCAGAACGGCAGCAGGATCAGCAGCAGCAACGCGTTGCGTGTACGCGGTGTGCGGCGGTCAAGGTAGGTGCACAGTGGAAACGCCAACAGCACGCACACCAGTGTGGTGATCGCAGCGATGCTGAACGTGCGCCCGAGGATGGAGCGGTACAGGCCGGCTTCATCCTTGTTGACCAGGCCTTGCTGGTAGTCGTGTTTCATGTCCACGGCAGACAGCAGGTGATAAGTGCCAGCCGGGCCCGAGGCGCGCTTGAAGGTTTGCCAGGTGGCGTTGTCCAGCCAGCGCGGGTCCAGCAGTTGCATCTGCTCGCGAGTGCCTTCAAGGCTGGCGGCTTCACGCTTGGCGCCGGTCAACAGGGCGCGCAGGGCTGGCGCTTCGTAGGCCAGGCGCCGTGCCGCAGATGCCAGGTCACGGGGGGCGACGGTCTTGAGGTCTTCGATCAGTGGCTTGAACAGCCGCTCATCAGGCGCCGAAGTGCCGTCCCATTGGGCGACGGCCTCGGCGGTGGCAGGCAAGGCCTGGGACAGTTCGGTGTCGGCCACTGCACGCCATAGCAAGGTGCCGATCGGCCCCACGAAGGTCAGCAGCAAAAACACCACCAGCGGCAGCAGCAGGCCGTAGGCGCGCCATAGCGCGCCTCGGTCCTTGCGGGCGACCACGGGCACCGGGGCATTCAGAACAAGTGTGCTCATGTCGTTTACTCGGGTTGCGTCACTGGGCCGACCAGGCGGTCCATTTGGCGTTCAACTCGTCGATACGGTCGACCCAGAACTTGTCATTGAGCACCAGCACATTGGCACTGTTCTGCGGTGCGCTGGGGGAGTCGGCCAACGCCGCCGGGTCGGTCTGGGCGATGCCCTGGACCGAGGTGATGCCGGTGGGTTGCAGGCTTGGCCATTGCTTCTGGTTTTCGGCCTTGCCCATCACGTCCAGCAGGCCGTAGGCCTTGTCCACGTTGGGCGAGTTGGCCAGGATCACCCAGCTGTCCATGGTTTGCAGCGACTGGTTCCATACCAGCCCGAAGGGTTTGTGGTCCTGGTGGATGGCGTTGGTTACCCGGCCGTTATAAGAGGTGGTCATGCTGACTTCGCCTGAGGCGAGCAATTGCATCGGTTGGCCGCCGGCCTTCCAGAACAGCAATTGGCCCTTGAGGCTGTCGAGTTTCTTGAAGGCGCGCTCCACGCCGCCTGGGGTGTTGAGGGTCTTGTAGACATCGGCGGGCGCGACGCCGTCGGCCATCAGGGCGATTTCCAGGTTGCCCTTGGGGCCCTGGCGCAGGGCGCGCTTGCCGGGGAAGGTCTTGGTGTCGAAGAAGTCGGCCCAGTCCTTGGGCGCGCGACTGACTTTGCTGGTGTCGTAGCCAAGCACGAAGTTGTACACCGCGCTGCCGACCCCGCATTCGCTGACAGCACTGGGAATGTAGTTGTCCTTGCCACCGATGCGCTTGAAGTCCATCGACACGAACAGGCCTTCGCCGCAGCCCAACTGCAAATCCTCGGCTTCCACTTGCACCACGTCCCAACCGCTATCGGCGCCTTCTGCGTGGGTGCGCAGCAAGCCGATGCCGCCGTCCCAGCTGTCGTCGATCACCTTGTTGCCGCTGGCCTGGCTGTAGGGGGTGAAGAAGATCTTGCGCTGCACATCCTGGTAGGCGCCGCCCCAAGACGCCACCGTCAGGTCTCGGGCCTGGGCGGTGCCGTGGAGCAGGGCGAACCCGCACAATGCAAAGGTAAAACCGCGAATGGAGCATGGATTGAACATGATGTGACTCCCAGCCATTTAATGTGGTTATTGTCGGCAGCAGTACGGCAACAGATCGGTACGGTCATTATTCTTTTGGGTGGATCAACGCAGGATCATGGCCTGCGTGCCGGGCAAGGCCAGCGCCAGCTGCTCGCCCGGTGTGGGTGGCAGGCGCCCGAGGTTGCCTGGGTTGTAGGTCATCGACAGTTCGCTGCCTTTGGCCATGCGCAGGCGCAATTTGCAGTGGGCGCCGTGGAAGATGCTATCGACCACCGTGGCCTGCACCGCTGCTTCGCCGGGCGTGGCCAGGCGCAGGTTTTCCGGGCGGATCGCCAGGGCGGCGTGGCTGCCGGCACTGAGTTCCGGGTCGGCGCAGCAGGCCTGGTGGATCGAGCCGTCCTCGCTGAGGCGGATCTGCGCCTGGCCTGCGGTTGCCGAGATCACCACGCCTTCGAGCACGTTGGTTTCACCCAGAAAATTGGCGACAAAGCGCGTGGCCGGTCGGTTGTAAATGGTGTGGGGTGAGTCGATCTGCGCGATCTTGCCCTCGTTGAACACCGCGACCCGGTCGGACATGGTCATGGCTTCGTCCTGGTCATGGGTGACGTAGACAAAAGTGATGCCCAGTTGTTTATGGATGGCCTTCAATTCCAGTTGCATGTGTTCGCGCAGCGCCTTGTCGAGGGCGCCCAGGGGCTCATCCATCAACAGCATGCGCGGGCGATACACCAGCGCACGGGCCAGGGCCACACGTTGTTGCTGGCCGCCGGACAGTTGCGCCGGGTTACGGTCTTCGAAACCCTCCAGGCGCGCCAGGTCCAGGGCTTCCTTGACCCGCTGGCGCGACTCGGCGGCGGGAACCTTGCGTAAGTTGAGCGGGAAGGCGACGTTCTGCGCCACGCTCATGTGCGGGAACAGCGCGTAGCTTTGGAACACCACGCCCATGTCGCGCTTATAGGCTGGCAGCTTGCTGATGTCGGTGCCGTCCATGAGGATGCGCCCACGGTCCGGCGCGTCGAAACCGGCCAGCATCATCAAGGTGGTGGTCTTGCCCGAACCGCTGGGGCCGAGCAGGGACAGGAACTCGCCCTGGCGGATGTTCAGGTCGAGATTGTCGACCACCCAACTGCGCTCGTCATAGGTCTTGTGTACCCCTTCAAAGCGAACCAGCACCGGGCGTTCAGGAGCGGTCGCGGGTGTGTCAGGTAATGGCATGGGCCCCCTGGCCGCTGTGCGGATGGACTGTGCGGTCATGGCCGGATACTCGCGAGGACTTCATCCAGCGCCTCGGCCACGGCCTTGAGAATAGTCTGGATCTGATCAGCATCGACAATCAGTGGCGGCGCCATGACCAGGGTATCGCCCAGGGCGCGCAGCAGGATCGAGCGGCGTTGCAGGGCGTTGCTCACCAGGGTTGCGACTTTCAGTTCGGCGGGGAAGGGCGCGCGGGTTTGTTTGTCGGCGACGAATTCCAGGGCAGCCATCAGGCCGATGCCGCGTGCTTCGCCCACCAGTGGGTGGTCGGCGAAGGCTTGTACGCCTTCCTGGAAGGCCTTGGACACTTCGACCACGTGCTCGACGATATTCAGTTCGTCGTACATGCGCAGGGTTTCCAGCGCTACCGCCGCCGCCACCGGATGGCCGCCGTAGGTATAGCCGTGGCCGAGGCCGCCGAGTGCATTGCTCTGGTCAGCGATGACTTGGTAGATGCGGTCGCTGAGCAGCAGCGCCGAGATCGGTTGGAATGCTGCCGACAGGCCTTTGGCGCAGGTCAGCATGTCTGGCTGGATGCCTACGGCTTGGCAACCCCAGTAAAAGCCGGTGCGCCCGAAACCGCAAATCACCTCATCGGCCACCATCAGGATGTCGTACTTGCGCAGCACCGCCTGCACCTTGGCGAAGTAGCCGGCAGGCGGCAGGATCACGCCGCCGGTGCCCATCACCGGCTCGGCGAAGAAGGCGCCGATGGTCTCGGGCCCGGCGTCGAGGATGGTCTGTTCCAGCTCGTGGGCCAGGCGTGTCGAGAACTGTTCTTCGGTTTCGCCCGGCAGGCCCTGGCGATACAGGTGCGGGCAACGTACGTGGATGACGTCGGCCAGGGTTTCGCCCCAACCTTTGTGCATGTTGGGCAGGCCGGTCAGGCTGGCGGCGGCCAGCGTGGTGCCGTGGTAGCTGCGCTGGCGTGCGATCAGGCGGTGCTTGCCGGGCTTGCCAATAGCGGTGTGGTAGTAGCGCACTAGCTTGATTGCGGTGTCGATGGCCTCGGAGCCAGAGCTCTGGAACACCACCTTGTCCAACCCCGCCGGGGCGTGGGCGATCAGCTCGGCGGCCAGGTCTGCCGCCGGGCCGTGGCTGCGGTGGGCGAAGGTTTGCTGGTAAGGCAGCTTGAGCATCTGTGCATAGGCGGCTTCTGCCAGGCGCGGTTGGCTAAAACCAAGGGTGGCGCACCAGAGTCCCGACATGCCTTCGATGTAGCGTTGGCCCTGGTCATCAAAAACGTAGATGCCGTCCCCGCGTTCGATCAGCAGCGGCCCCACCTGTTCATGCAGGCGCAGGTTGGTCTGCGGATGGAGATGGTGGGCGATATCTCGCTTGGCCAGTGCCGAATCACGAGCGGTCATGACGTCATCCTCTTTAATATATCGTATGCGTATGCGGTACGTGGTTTCATTTTTACGATGAATAAGTGTGCTCGTCAAATATTTTGTGTTTCGCTGAGTGCAACAGTGTTTCTATCAGAGGACAGGATATTCCATCGGTACGAAGCTCGATAAGATACTTATAGCTAAATCATGGACTTATGCCGATATTGAGCGGGTGTTACATGCGGGTGCATCGAGATGAGGGGTATGCTTGAGCGGGACCTTGTGATTGTCTGGGGTTAAGCGGTATCGTTTCGCCTGTGCGAACGGCGTGTTGCACTGGTTACAGCATAAAGCTTGCCAGTCCCACCCGGTGGCGGACTAATGGCTGCAAAAAAAGGACCGATGATGAGCGATGAAGCAGGCAAGGGCGGGGTCAGGTCCGTTCAACTGGCGTTTGATGTGTTGGAGCGCGTGGCCGGGGCCAGCGAAGAGGTGGGCGTCAGCGAGCTGGCGACGCAATTGGGCACCACCAAGGGCTCGGTATTCCGCCACCTTAAAACCCTGGTGGAGCGCGGCTACCTGAGCCAGAACCCACAGACCTCCAAGTATCGGCTGGGCATTCAGGCGTATGTGCTGGGGCAGATCGCCGCCGGTGGCATCGACCTGCTCAGTGCCTCGGCGGACGCTATCCGCGACCTGCGAGATGAGTTGGGGTTGTCGGTGGTGCTGTCAGTGTTGCAAGGGCGCCGTCTGATGGTGGTCGAGACACAGTTGGGCAAATCCACCCTGGAAATCGGCGTGCGCACCGGCACCGAACTGCAGCTGCATTGCAATGCCCAGGGCAAGGTGGCGCTGGCCTTCGCCAAGCAGTTGGGGGTGGATCAGTTGCCCGCCGACCTGCCGGCCATCACGCCCTACACCGTGGTCGACCACGCGCAGTTGGCACGCCAAGTCAGTGAGGCGCGTGCCCAGGGGTGGGCGGCGGCGATCGAGGAAGAAACCTTGGGCATTTCTGCAATCGCTGCACCGATACTGGGCATCAATGCGGAGTTCATCGGCACCGTGGCGTTGGTGGCCACTCTGCAGAATATTTCCCGCGAAACAAACTTGGAGCAAGTGCGCGCCTTGAAAAAGGCCGCGTTGCGCGCCTCGTGGAACCTGGGCTTCAAGGGTGAGCTTTAACCGGGTCTGTCGCAGGCCACGATACCGATCACGAAACGAGTCAGGGTATCGGTCAAGCGCTGTTCGTTTTCGTCCACCTGGGCCCATTGGCACTGGCCGTAGAGCATGCCAATCACCGCCTCGGTCATCAGTGCGGTGCGCGGGCTGATATGACCCTGTTCGCCGCTCTCGGTGGCGATGATGGTGTTGAGCAGGGCGGCATGGCTGAGTTTCAGTTGGCCGATTTCTTGCTGCTGTTCTTGGGTCAGGTTGACGAACTCCCGCGTCACCAATTGCAAGCGATGTTTCTCTGCCAGGTTGAATGCCACAAAGGCGTGCACAAAACGCTGCAAGCGTTCGCGAGGGTTGCGCGCGCCGCGCAGGCGCAGGCGGGTATCGGCCAGCAGGTCGGAGAGGGCGCCTTCGATCAGTTCATACAACAGGCTCTGCTTGCTCTCGAAATGCGCGTACAGGGAACCCGCGTGCAGCCCAAGCTGGCGGGTCAGGTCCCGCAGGCCGATGGCCTGGTAGCCGCGTGTCGCAAACAGCTCCAGCGCCACATCAAGCAGGCGGTCGCGGGCGCTGTTGGAACGTGATTTGGAGTGGGTGGTGGCCGCAGGCATGGTGGAGTCCCGTGTGGTCAAGCAAGGCATGAGGGCCAATTTGCGTTTGACCAAATGTAAGACAACAGGCATCTTACGTAAAGACTAATCGCGGAGGTGTTTTATGGAAGGGCAAACGGTCGTAATCGTCGGTGGCGCCTCGGGTTTGGGGTTGGAGACTGCCAAGTTGATGCATAAGCGCGGCGCGACGAAAATCGGCATTATCGACAGAAATGAACAATTGATGGCCGCTGCTGCCGAGGTGCTGCGTGCAGCGGGTTGTGAGGTGGCGACGGCTGCCGGTGACATCTCCCGCAAGGAATCCGCCCACGGCGCGTTCCAGCAAATCGTTGATCAGTTGGGCCGCGTGCATTGCCTGGTGAACAGCGCAGCGATTTATCCGCGCCAGGATATTTTCGAAATCTCCGACGATGAGTGGGACCTGGAAAACGCCATCAACATCAAGGGCACCTATCACATGATGGTGGCGGCGGTGAAACACATGCAGGGTTATGTGGCTGCGCCAGCGGTGACCGGGCGTATCGTCAACGTCACGTCCGTGGATGCGTTCAAGGCCCACCCACAGAACGCCCACTACGCGGCAACCAAGGCCGCCGTGGTCAGCCTGACCAAATCCTTCGCCCAGGCCTGCGCCAAGGACCAGATCCTGGTCAACTCGGTAGCTCCGGCCGGTTTTGCCACCGAGCGCGCCAAGCAACTGGGCTTCCTCGGCGAGCTGGCTGCTGCCAACCCGCTGGGTCGCGCCGCGGAGCCTGCAGAAATTGCCGAATGGATCGTGATGATGGGCAGCAGTCGCAATAGCTACGCCACCGGTGAAAACGTGATTGTCAGCGGGGGCTACATCTATGCCTGATTCGGCGCTCTATCGTTGTGCCCTGGTAACCGGTGCCACCAGTGGCATTGGCAAGGCCGTTGTGCTGGCGCTGCGCGATGCCGGCTTGCAGGTAATCGCGGTGGGGCGCAGCCCCGAGGCGTTGGCCGAGCTGCGTGCCGAGCCGGGCGTGGTCGTGGTGGAGGCGGATGTGCGCCAGGCCGACGCGTTCAATGAGGTGCTCGCGCAGTACCCGGTGGATGTGCTGGTCAACAATGCCGGTGTGCTGTCCACCCGTGCGGCGTTCCAGGAGATGGACCCGGCCGAAATCGACAATATGTTCGATATCAACCTCAAGGCGCCGTTGCACCTGACGCGCAAGGTGGTGCCGGGCATGATTGAGCGCGGCCACGGGCATCTTTTCTTTATTGGCTCCAGCGCCGGTCGTGCACCCCATCCGGGCGCGGCGGTGTATGGCGCGTCCAAGGCCGGTATCAGCCTGTTCTGTGATGCGTTGCGCTGCGACTTGCTCGGCAGTGGGGTGCGGGTCACCGAAATCGCTCCGGGCCGCGTGCAGACCCAGCTCTACAAGACCGCAATGGGTATGCAGGCTGCCGGCGCCGAGCTGTACGACGGCTATGAATCGATCATGCCTGAAGACATTGCCACCCTGTTGCTGGCGGCCTTGAGCTTGCCGCAGCAAGTGGATGTGTCGCGCCTCGAAGTGTTCCCCACCTCGCAGGCAGTGGGTGGCGGCAGGATGGTCAAAACCTTGGGGTAAAACCCGCAAAACACCGTGTAACAGTGCTTGACCGCCTGTAAGACAACATATAACTTACATTACGGGCGGCTTGATTGCTTCTACAGATGAAATCATGAATTTCAGGGGATACGACGATGACTGCTACTTCATGCCGAGTCGGCGTGGACATAGGTGGGACCTTTACCGATATCGCGCTCGACGTAGGCGGGGTGCTGCATTCAACCAAGATTCTGACCGACTATGAGCTGCCGGAACGGGCCATTCTCACCGGTGTGAAAACCGTGATCGACGCCGCCGGCCTGAAGCTTTCCGATATCGACCAACTGATCCACGGCACCACCCTGGCCACCAACGCGCTGATCGAGCGCCGTGGGGCCAAGACTGCGTTCATCACCACCGAGGGTTTTCGCGACACGCTGGAAATGCGTACCGAAAACCGCTTCGAACAATACGACATCAATATCACCCTGCCGCCGCCGCTGATCGAGCGCGAGCATCGCTACACCCTGCGCGAACGCCTGGATGTACGCGGTGATGTACTGATCGCACCGCAAGCGGCCGACATTGATGCATTGGTGGAGCAGGTCGCCGAAGGCAACTACGACAGTATCGCCGTCGGCTTCATCCACAGTTACGTCAACGGTGCCCACGAACGCCTGGTACGCGATGCCCTGCAACGCCGCCTGCCGAATGTGTCGGTGTCGATCTCCAGCGAAGTCTCGCCGCAGATGCGCGAGTTCGAGCGCTTTAATACCGTGTGTGCCAACGCCTACGTCAAGCCACTGATCAAGTCCTACCTGGACCGCCTGGTGGTGACGCTTAAGGCCCAGGGCGCCGATTGTCCGGTGTTTATGATTCACTCCGGCGGCGGGATTATCTCTGTGCAAAGCGCCGCCGAGTTTCCGGTACGCCTGGTGGAATCCGGGCCAGCGGGCGGGGCGATTTTTGCCGCCGATATCGCACGTAAATATGCGTTGGACTCGGTGGTGTCGTTCGACATGGGCGGCACCACGGCGAAAATCTGCCTGATCGAAAACCAGGTGCCGAAAACCGCCAAGACCTTCGAAGTGGCGCGCACCTACCGCTTCAAGAAGGGCAGCGGCATGCCCATTTCCATCCCGGTGGTGGAAATGGTCGAAATCGGCGCTGGCGGCGGCTCCATCGCCAGCATCGACAGCATGCGTCAGATCCGTGTCGGTCCCCACAGCGCAGGCTCCGAGCCCGGTCCTGCATGCTACGGCCGTGGCGGGCTGGAACCGACTATCACCGACGCCAACCTGCTGCTGAGGCGCCTCGACCCGGACAACTTCGCCGGTGGCGCCATGCAACTCTCTACCGACAATGCCGCCTCGGCCACCGTGCGCGCCATCGGCGCGCCGCTGAACATGGATGCGGTTACCGCGGCCTACGGCATTTGCGAAGTAGTCGATGAAAACATGGCCAACGCCGGCCGTGTGCACGCAGTAGAAAGCGGCAAGGACATCGCCGAATACACCATGATTACTTTTGGCGGCGGCGGCCCGCTGCACGCGGCGCGCTTGTGCGAAAAAATGGGCGTGTCGCGTTTCCTGGTGCCGGCCGGTGCCGGCGTGGGTTCAGCCATCGGCTTCCTGCGCGCCCCGTTTGGCTACGAGGCGGTGCGCAGTGCCTTTGTGCGCCTGTCGGAGTTCGATGCGCCCCAGGTCAACGCGTTGATCGAAGACATGCAAGCCGAGTCCATCAGCTTCCTGCGTCAAGGTATGCCGGTGGGTGAGCCGGAGCTGGAGTGCACCGCGTTCATGCGCTACGTCGGCCAGGGCTGGGAAATTCCCGTGGCGCTGCCGTTCAAGGCGTTCAGCAAGGACGACACCACCCAGTTCAAGGCGCTGTTCGAAGCCGCCTACACGATGTTCTTCGGGCGCCCGATTGAAGGGCCGGATGTGGAGATCGTCAGCTGGTCGGTCAAGGCCAGTTCGCCCTTGCTGCCGGTTGAGCAAGTGGAGCAGGTCAAGGCTTCGCACCGTGCCGAAGAAGTGTCGCGCCGTGAAGTGTTCGACGTGGTCAGCGGCGGCTTTGTCGACGCCGGTATCTACCAGCGCGAGGCACTGCAAGCCGGCGCACGGGTGGATGGCCCGGCCATCATCGCCGAGCGCGAAACCTCGACCTTCGTGTCGTCCTCCTTCACCGCCACCGTCCAGCCAGATGGCTGCCTGCTGGTTGTCCGGCGCTAAGCGCCCCTTGCACAAGAAGGCGAATTTCCCATGAGCGATACCTTGATCGACATTCAAATGCAGGTGATGTGGAACCGCCTGGTTTCGGTGGTCGAAGAACAGGCCCTAACCCTGATCCGCACCGCATTCTCCACCAGTGTGCGCGAGGCCGGCGACCTGTCGGCCGGCGTATTCGACCGTGCCGGCAACATGCTCGCCCAGGCGGTCACCGGCACCCCCGGCCACGTCAACACCATGGCTGAAGCCGTGGTGCACTTTATCAACGACATCGGCCCGGAGAATATTTTCGAGGGTGACGTGTACGTGACCAACGACCCCTGGAAGGGCACCGGTCACCTGCACGACATCACCATCGTTTCGCCCTCGTTCTACAAGGGCAAGCTGATCGGCTACTTCGCCAGCACCGCCCACGTGGTGGATATCGGTGGTCGCGGCTTTGGCCCGGATGCCCGTGAAGTCTACGAAGAAGGCCTGTTCATCCCGATCATGAAGCTGTTCGAGCGTGGCAAGGTCAACCGCGACCTGATCAATATCCTGCGCAACAACGTGCGGGAGAACGACCGTGTGGTTGGCGACTTCTACGCGCTGTCGGCCTGCAACGAAACCGGGCACAAGCGCCTGCTGAGCATGCTCGACGAGTTCCGCCTGGACGATCTGGAGCACATCGGCGGCTTCATCTTGGAGCACAGCCGCCAGGCCACCCTGGACAGTTTCAAGTCGCTGCCCCACGGTACCTACGAAAACAGCATGACGTTGGACGGCTACGATGTGCCAGTGACTTTGGCGGTTAAGCTGACGGTCGGCCCGGACGGCATTCTCACCGATTTTACCGGCACCTCCGGCATGAGCCAGTTCGGCATTAACGTGCCGCTGGGCTACGCCAAGGCCTACGCCTGCTACGGGCTCAAATGCATCATCGCGCCGGAAATTCCGAATAACTCGGCGTCCCTGGCGCCGTTCGAAGTGGTGGCTCCAGAGGGCTGCATCCTCAATGCCAAGCACCCGGCGCCGGTCTCGGTGCGTCACGTGCTCGGCCACTTTGTGCCCGACCTGGTGCTCGGCGCGCTGCACAAGTGCCTGCACGGCCAGGTCCCGGCCGAAGGCGCCAGCGCCTTGTGGAACCTGCACCTGAGCGTGCGTCCGCTGGAAACCAACCCCCAGGGGCGCAACGCCGAAATGCTGATGTTCAACAGCGGCGGCATGGGCGCCCGCGCGGCCAAGGATGGCCTGAGCGCCACCGCGTTCCCAAGCGGCGTGCACACCATGCCGGTGGAGGCCACCGAACAGGCTGGCCCGGTGATCGTGTGGCGCAAGGAGCTGCGCAACGGTTCCGGCGGTGCCGGTCAACTGCGCGGCGGCTTGGGGCAGGAGATCGAAGTGTCCGCGTCCGAGGGTTATTCGTTCCGCTTCAGCGCAATGTTCGACCGCATCCTGTATCCGGCCCGTGGCCTTGAAGGCGGCAAGGAAGGCGCCCACGGCTATGTCGGCCTGGACGACGGCACTGTGCTGCGCGGCAAGGGCCAGCAATTCGTACCGGCCGAGCGGCGCCTGGTGCTGAGCCTGCCCGGTGGCGGCGGCTACGGCGACCCGCGTCAACGGCCTCGGGAAGAGGTGGAACGTGACCTGCGCTTCGGCTACATCAGTGCCGAGCAGGCGCGTGACGATTACGGCTATGAAGCCGGGCAGGGGAGCAAATAATGGAATTTCAGAGTTCGCGGGTTCGCACGGTCAAAAGCTCGCCGAGCATGGCCGTGTCGGTGCTGGCCAAGACCATGCTCGCCAAGGGTGAGCCGGTGATCAACCTGAGCCTGGGGGAGCCGGACTTCAACACCCCGGCCCACGTGATCGAAGCGGCGCACCAGGCCATGCTCGACGGCAACAACCACTACACCGCGCCCAATGGCTACGAGTCGCTGCGCCAGGCCATTGTCGACAAGTTCGCACGGGAAAACGGCCTGCACTACGGCCTGGACGAAATCTGCGTGGCCAACGGTGCCAAGCAACTGCTGTTCAATGCGTTCCTGGCCACCCTGGAGCCGGGCGATGAAGTCATCACTCCGGCGCCGTACTGGGTGTCGTACACCGACATGGTGCTGCTCAACGGTGGCGTGCCCAAGGTGATTCCCTGCGGCTCCGAGTACGGCTTCAAGCTGGACGCGGCGCGCCTGGAAGCGGCGATCACGCCCAAGACCCGCTGGCTGATGCTTAACTCGCCGAACAACCCGTGCGGCGCGATCTACACCCGCGAAGAGTTTGCCGCCCTGGGTGAAGTGCTGAAAAAGTACCCGCGCATCCTGGTGATCTCCGACGAGATCTACGAGCACATCATCTTGGGCGACAAAGCTTTTGTGCCGTTCGTGATCGCCTGCCCGGCGCTGCGCGAGCGCACCTTGCTGATCAACGGTGTGTCCAAGGCCTACGCCATGACTGGCTACCGCCTGGGCTATGCGGCCGGGCCCAAGGGCTTGGTCGTGGCGATGAACAAAACCCAGTCCCAGACCACCACCTGTCCCTCGGCAATTTCCCAGCTGGCAGCGGCGGCGGCCTTGAGCGGCCCGCAGGACTTCGTGCGTGACGCCAATCGCGAGTACCAGGCACGCGGTGCCATGGTGGTCGAGGGCCTGGCGGCTATCGACGGCCTGGAATTGCAGATGCCCGAAGGCGCGTTCTACGCCTTCCCCAAATGCGCGGCCTTTATCGGCAAGCGCACGCCGGACGGGGAGGTCATCGAAACCGACACCGACCTGGCCAACTACCTGTTGCGGGTGGGCAAGGTCGCCACCGTGCCGGGTTCGGCATTTGGCCTGGAACCCTACATCCGCCTGTCATTCGCAACCTCGCGCCAACAGCTTGAGCAGGCCATCGTGCAACTACGCGATGCGCTGGCGCTGTTGGCTTAAGCCTGACCCAATTAGAGAGTGACCTGATGAGCAAGCCCTTCAAACGACTGTTGATCACCGGCGCTGCCGGCCGCCTGGGCCGCGTACTGCGCGCCGAACTGAGCGCCTACGCCGATGTGCTGCGCCTCACTGACATCGCCGACATGGGCGAGGCCGCGCCCCACGAAGAACTGGTGCGCTGCGACCTGGCCAATATCGCCGATGTATTGCCGTTGGCCGAAGGCGTCGACGCGATCATCCACGCTGGCGGCGTGCCGCTGGAAAACACCTTTGAGCTGATCCTCAACGGCAACATCATCGGCACCTACAACATCTATGAAGCGGCGCGCCAGCACGGTGTGAAGCGCGTGATCTACACCAGTTCCAACCACGCCATCGGCTTCTACGACCGCACCGAAACCATCGACGCGTTCGTACCCCACCGCCCGGATTCGCTGTATGGCCTGAGCAAGTGCTTTGCCGAAGACCTGGGCCGCCTGTACTGGGACAAGTTCGGTATCGAGTCGGTCAACCTGCGCATCGGCTCCTCGTTCGAAGAACCGCTGGACCGACGCATGCTCGCCACCTGGCTGTCGTTTGGTGACTTTGCGCAGATGGTCCAGCGCTCGCTGCTGGCGCCGCGTGTGGCGCACATGATCGTCTACGGCATGTCGGCCAATCGCGAGGCGCTGTGGGACAACCGCGCCGCCTCGTCCATCGGCTACGTGCCCCAGGACAGCGCCGACGACTACCGAGAAAAAGTCGAAAGTAAATTCCCGCCCCTGGACGCCAACGAGCCGGCGGCGCGTTACCACGGCGGCAACTTCGCCGGTGCCGGGCATTTCGAAGACCCGAAATAACGTCTCCCACAGAATTTGAAGAGGTCCGAGCCATGGCTTCGACAGCAACCCAGCAACATTACGATGTGGTCATTGTGGGCGGTGCGGTAAACGGCAGCGCCACGGCTTATTTCCTGGCCAATAACCCGGATTTCACCGGCTCGGTGCTGGTGATCGAGCGCGACTGGACCTATGCCCAGTCCGCCACCGCGCTGTCCAGCAGCTCAATCCGGGTGCAGTTTTCCAACCCGATCAATATCCAGATTTCCCGCTACGGCGCGCAGTTTATCCGCGACTTCCCGCAGTTGATGGAGGTCAATGGCGACAAACCCGACCTGGCCTTCAAGGAAAACGGCTACCTGTTCCTTGCCGACCAAAAGGGCTTTGAGGTGCTCAAGCGCCTGCACCAGACCCAGCTGGACAACGGCGCCGATGTGACGCTGATGGAGACCGAGGCGCTGATCAAGCGCTTCCCGTGGGTCAACCCCGACAGCCTGGCGGGCGGCACTTACGGCGAGAAGGATGAAGGCTGGTTCGACAACTACGGGATCATGAACGGCTTTCGCAAGAAGGCACGCTCCATGGGCGTGGAATACATCGAGAACGAAGTGGTCGAGGTGCTGCGTACCGGTGATGTGGTCACCGGCGTGACCCTGGCCAGCGGCGAGCGCATTGGTTGCGATTACCTGATCAACACCGCCGGCACCCGTGGGCCCAAGGTGGCGCGCATGGCCGGTTTGCAGATCCCGGTGGAGCCGCGTCGCCGGTCGCTGTTCGTGTTTGACTGCCACACCCCGCTGGAAGGCGTGGTGCCGTTGACCATCGACCCGACCGGCGTGTTCTTCCGTCCCGAAGGCCATCTGTATTTGGGCGGTACCTACCCCAAGGTCGACCCCGAAGTGGATTACGCCGACTTCGACGTACTGCACGACGAATTCGAAGAAGAGGTGTGGCCGATCCTCGCCGAGCGCGTGCCGGCGTTCGAAGCGATCAAGGTGGTCAATTCCTGGGCCGGTCACTACGACTTCTGCGTGCTCGACCATAACGCCATCGTCGGCCCGCATAACGAAGTGCGCAATTTCCTGTTCTGCAACGGCTTCAGCGGCCACGGCCTGCAACAAGCCCCGGCGATAGGCCGGGGCCTGGCCGAACTGATCACCTACGGTGAATACCGCAGCCTCGACCTGAGCGCGCTGTCGTACGAGCGCGTGGTGGAAAACCGTCCCTTTTTGGAAGACTCGGTCATCTGACCGCACGGCCTGATGGAGCACACAATGACTGACAACAATTCCACAGCCACCCGTACCGGGGGCCAGGTGCTGGTCGATGCCCTGCGCATCAACGGCGTTGAGCGGGCCTTTTGCGTGCCGGGCGAAAGCTACCTGGCGGTATTGGACGCGCTGCACGATGCCAAGGATGACATCGAGCTGATCGTGTGCCGCCAGGAAGGCGGCGCGGCCTACATGGCCGAGGCCTACGGCAAGCTCACCGGCAAGCCGGGCATCTGCTTTGTGACCCGTGGGCCGGGGGCGACCAACGCCTCGGTGGGCGTGCATACCGCCTTCCAGGACTCCACGCCGATGATCCTGTTTATCGGCCAGGTGGCCCGCGATCAAGTGGAGCGCGAGGCATTCCAGGAAATCGACTACCGCCGCATGTTCGGTCAGATGGCCAAGTGGGTAGTGGAGGTGGACGACGCCGCGCGCCTGCCGGAGCTGCTCAGCCAGGCGTTCCACCGCGCTACCAACGGCCGCCCCGGCCCGGTGGTGGTGGCATTGCCCGAAGACATGCTCACCGATGTGGTGAAGGTGGCGGATGCCGGGCCGGCGCAGTCCATCGAACCGGCTGCGTCGCCGGCTGCATTGTCCAAGCTGCAAGGCTTGATCGCTGCCGCACAGCGCCCGCTGGTGGTGCTCGGGGGCGGTGGTTGGACGCAAACGGCGGTCAGCGATATCCGCCGCTTTATCGAAAGCCAGAACCTGCCGGTGGCCGCGTCATTCCGCTGTCAGGACCTGTTCGACAACACCTTGCCCAACTACGCCGGAGACCTGGGGCTGGCAGCGGGACCGGAGTTGGTCGAGGCCGTCAAAAATGCCGACCTGCTGCTCGTTATCGGTGCACGTCTGGGTGAGATGACCACCGGCGGCTATGCCTTGGTGGATATCCCGGTGCCCAAGCAAAAGCTGGTGCATGTGCATCCGGGAATTGAAGAACTGGGGCGCGTCTACCAACCAACCCTGGGCATCAACGCTGGCATGGCCACGTTCGCCGCTCAAGTGGCGACACTGCCGGTGGTCAACCCGCAAGGCTTCCAGGATTGGGTGGCGCAGCTCAACCGTGGCTACCGCGCCAACTTCGAATGCCCACCGTCGCCGGGCCCGGTGCAGATGAGCGAGGTGATCGCCTGGCTCAACACGCGCTTGCCCCACGACAGTGTGATCACCTGCGGTGCGGGCAACTACACCGGCTGGGTGCATCGCGGTTATCAGCACCGCACCTTCCGCACCTTGCTTGGGCCTACCAATGGTTCGATGGGTTACGGCGTACCGGCAGCGGTGGCAGCCAAGATCACCGCGCCCGAGCGCATGGTGGTGGCTTTTGCCGGTGACGGTTGCTTCCTGATGAACGGCCAGGAGCTGGCCACGGCGGCCAACTACGATGCGCGGCTGGTGGTGATCGTGGTCAATAACGGCATGTACGGCACCATCCGCATGCACCAGGAGCGCAGCTATCCGGGGCGCGTGTCGGGCACTGAGCTGCATAACCCGGATTTCGCCATGCTGGCGCGTTCCTATGGGTTCCATGGCGAAACCGTGATGGCTACCGAGCAATTCGCCGAGGCCTTCGAGCGCTGCGTGGCCTCGCAGAAGCCGGCGTTGATCGAGATCCAGGTCGACCCCGAAGCCCTGACGCCACGCATGACCCTGAGCCAGATCCGCGAAAAGGCACTCGCCTCGCGTTGATTGCCCTCGGGCGGGACGGCTTGCTCGTCCCGCCTTTTTTTGCCCTCCATTTTTACGAGCACCTCACCATGAGACTTGCCGATCCTGAACTGCTGCGTGAACTTTGCTACATCGACGGCCAGTGGCTGGCTGCGGACCAGGGCCAGACCATTGATGTGACCAACCCCGCCAGCGGCGAGATCATTGCCCGCGTGCCGCGCATGGGCGCCGATGAAACCCGTCGTGCCATCGCCGCCGCTGAGGCTGCATTGCCTGCCTGGCGTGCACTGACTGCCAAGGAGCGTGCCGCACGCTTGCAAACCTGGTTCCGCCTGATCCTGCAGCATCAGGAAGACCTGGCGCAGATCATGACCGCCGAGCAAGGCAAACCCCTGGCCGAGGCGCGAGGTGAAATCGCCTTCGCGGCAGCCTATGTGGAGTGGTACGCGGAGGAGGGCAAGCGCATCTATGGCGATGTGATCCCGTCGCCCAGCGCGGATCGCCGCTTGATCGTGACCAAGGAACCGATTGGTGTATGCGCGGCGATCACGCCGTGGAACTTCCCGGCGGCGATGATCACGCGCAAGGCTGCGCCTGCATTGGCGGCGGGCTGCACGCTGGTGCTCAAGCCTGCGTCGCAAACGCCCTTGAGCGCCTTGGCGTTGTGTGTGCTGGCTGAGCGTGCGGGCATTCCCCGTGGCGTGTTGAGTGTGGTGACTGGGGATTCAGGCGCGATTGGCGGTGAGCTGACCGCCAGCCCGATTGTGCGCAAGCTGTCATTCACCGGCTCCACGCCCATCGGCATCAAGTTGTTGGAGCAGTGCGCGGCCACGGTGAAGAAGGTCACCATGGAACTGGGCGGCAACGCGCCGTTCATTGTGTTTGACGATGCAGACCTGGACGCGGCCGTCGAGGGCGCGCTGATCGCCAAATTCCGTAATGCCGGGCAGACCTGCGTGTGTGCCAATCGCTTCTTTATCCAGGACGGTATCTACGAGCGCTTTGTGGAGAAATTTTCCGCGCGCATCCGGGGTTTGAAGGTAGGTGATGGCGACCAGGCAGGCACCGAAGTCGGGCCGATGATCGATGCCAAGGCCGTGGCGGGGGTGGACGCTTTGGTGACGCAGGCGCGTGAGGCGGGCGCCCGCGTGATCACTGGAGGCCAACGGCATGCGCGGGGCGGGGCGTTCTATGAGCCGACCTTGCTCGCGGATGTGACCGAGAGCATGCGCGTGGCCCAGGAAGAAATCTTCGGCCCGGTGGCGCCGCTGTTCCGCTTCAAGACCGAGCAGGAGGTGATCGCCCAGGCCAATGCCACGGAGTTCGGGCTGGCCTGCTACGTGTACGCCCGCGACCTGGGGCGTGTGTGGCGCGTGTCGGAAGCGCTGGAGTACGGCATGGTTGGGGTCAACGTCGGCGTGCTGGCCACCGAAGTCGCGCCGTTTGGCGGGGTCAAGGCGTCGGGCCTGGGGCGTGAAGGCTCACGCTACGGCATCGAGGACTATGTGGAAATCAAGTACGTGTGCCTGGGTATCGGTTGACCGGTAACGCAGCAGGGCGGGGATTACTCCCCGCTCTGTACCAGACGCTGGTAGCGCGACAGGCTTTCTTCCAGGTGTTTGCGCAAGGCGTTGCGGGCGCCGTTGATATCGCCCATGGTGATCGCCGAAAGGATCGCGCCGTGTTCGCGGCCGATTTTCTTGATGTGCGCCTGGCGGCTCTTGCCAGTGGACTGGCCGTGCTTGAGGTGCAGGTCGAAGATGATGTCCGGGCCCAGGGCTTCGAGCAATTGGGTGAAATGCGGGTTGTTGGTAGCGCGGGCAATGGCCAGGTGGAACTCGAAGTCGGCCTTGGCTTCTTCTTCCAGGTCGCTGCCGTCCAGGGCGTTGAAGCGGTCGAAGGCCTGGGTGATATCGGCCATGCTGGTGGGGCTGCGGCGCTCGGCGGCGCGGGCGACGGATTCGGTTTCGATCCCCAGGCGCAGCTCCAGTACCTGTGCGGCGGCGCGTACGTCGTCAATCGCGGTGCTCAGGGCGTAGCCGATGCGTTTCACATCCTGCTCGACCACAAATACACCGACACCCTGGCGTGCGATCAGGCGTCCACCCAGGCGCAACGAGGCGACGGCTTCGCGGATCACCGGGCGGCTAACGCCGAACTCTTTGCACAGCTCTTGCTCGGACGGCAGCTTGTCGCCCGGACGGTAGGTGCCCACGTCGATTCGATTGGACAGTTCACGAATTACCGTCTCAGCCAGGTTGCCCCGGCGTGCACCCGTTGTCGCATCCATTTATGTCGCTCCTGAACCTGATTGCTCATCACGGAAGATGAAAAGTTGGAAAAAGTGGACGTCGTCGAATGATCGCAAAGTCTCTGATTATTTCGCCATTAAGCCGATGATACGGGTATTTCGGCGCGGCCCATAGGTTATCAAACAACTGACCCCTTAGGGTGCACAGCGCCGTTTGTCTCGTCGGAAATGCCACCTGTCAGTGCACTTTCTGGCGGTTACAAAATTGTCACCGGCATTTTCATTCAGGCCAAGCATACACCCATTGACAGTTGCCTGCTGACTGTTATCTTACAAGTGCGACGGCGTTGACCGTTTAGCGATGCAGTGAAGGGTAAGAAAAGCAGTCCCGAAAAAGGTCTGGATGCCGTGACAGGGCCCCAGGCGTGGAAAAGAAGACTTGCACGCCAACGTGCTCAATTCGTTTTGTCCGATGATTTCTGGGAGGGGTACATGTACAAACACAACCTGATCTTCACCGCGCTCGCTGCAGCCTTGGCCACGGCACTCAGTGCCGGCGTCGCCACGGCGGCCGAGACCGAGCAAGTGCGTATCGGCTTTGCCGGCCCCTTGACCGGCCCGTCCGGCCACCAGGGCCTGGATGTTGAACATGGCGTGGCCATTGCCATCGAAGAAGCCAACCAGCAACACCTGAAGTTCGGCGACAAAGAAGTGCAGTTCAAGCTGGTCTCGGAAGACGACGTGGCCGACCCCCGTACCGGCACTGCCGTTGCCCAGCGCCTGGTGGATGCCAAGGTCGCCGTGGTCATCGGCCACTACAACTCGGGCACCAGTATCCCGGCCTCGAAAATCTACAGCGACGCCGGTATCCCGCAAATCTCGCCCTCGGCCACCAACCCGGCCTTGACCCGCCAGGGCATCAAGTCGGTGTTCCGCGTGGTCAACGACGACGCCACCCTGGGCCGCTACGCTGGCAATTACCTGGTCAAAAAACTGGAAGCCAAGCGCATTGCGATCTTCGACGACCGCACCGCCTATGGCCAAGGCTTGGCCGATGAAGTGAACAAAGCGGTCAAGGCCGCTGGCGGTAACGTGGTGGTGCGTGAATACACCAACGACAAGGCCACCGACTTCAACGCCATCCTCACCACCGCCAAGGCCCAGCAAGCCGACGCCGTGTTCTTCGCCGCCCTGGACTATCAGGCGGCACCGATGGCCAAGCAGATGAAAAACCTGGGCCTGAAAGCCAAGTTCATGAACATCGGCAACCTGCCCAACGATGAGTTCAAGAAAATGGCCGGCAGCGCCGCCGAAGGCACCTACGCCTGGAACTACGGCACGCCGCTGCAAGACATGCCCAAGGGCGCCGCGTTCGAGCAAAAGCTCAAGAGCAAATACGGCGTTGGCGTGGTGCAGTCGTCTCCGGCGGCGTACGACGCTACCTGGGCGGCCATCTCCGCCATGGTCAAGGCGCAATCGGCAGACCCGGCGGTGTACCTGCCGGTGCTCAAGAGCAACAGCTATGACGGCGTGACCGGCACCATCGCCTTCGATGAGTTCGGCAACCTGAAAAACGCAGCGGCCACCATCTTTCAATTCGAAGGCGGCAAATGGAACACCCTGTCGGTCGAGCGCGACTGACACCCTTGCGGCACCTAAAACTATAAGCGGGCCGCCACGGCCCGCGACCACAACAAAAAGACCTTTTTCTGATCTGCCCTGAATGTCACCGCGTTGCTGTCACCGGCCGTGCTGGTGGTGTCGACGCAGCTTTGAGGATTCATCACGTGGAAGCCAATTTTGATATTTTGTTGCAGCAGATCCTTAACGGTCTGGTGCTGGGCAGCATCTACGCCCTGGTCGCACTGGGCTACACCATGGTCTACGGCATCATTGGCCTGATCAACTTTGCCCACGGCGAGATTGTCATGGTGGGTGCAATGGTCACCATTTCGGTACTGACCATGCTCGCCGGTTTCGGTTTTGCACCGGGTGTACTGACCCTGTTGCTGGCGATCATGATCGCGGCAGTCATTTGCATGTTGATGGCCCAGGGCATGGAGAAATTCGCCTATCGGCCATTGCGCAAGGCGCCGCGCCTGACCCCGTTGATCCTGGCGATCGGCATTTCGATTTTCCTCCAAAACCTGGCAATGATGATTTGGGGGCGTGGCTACAAGACCTTCCCTGAAGTGGTGGAAACGCGCCCGATCGAAGTGTTCGGTGCAACCATCACCAATATCCAGATGAGCATCATGATCATCTCGGTGGTGATCATGCTGGCGCTGTGGCTGCTGGTGGACAAGACCAAGCTGGGCAAGGCGATGCGCGCCACCGCCCAGAACCAGGAAGTGGCGGGGCTGATGGGTATCAATATCAACCGCGTGATCTCTGCCACCTTTTTGATTGGTGCATCTCTCGGCGCAATCGCCGGCGTGATGCGCGCGGTCAACTACGGCCAGGCGGATGCCTACATGGGCTTGCTGCTTGGGCTCAAAGCCTTCTCGGCCGCTGTGCTCGGCGGCATCGGCAACCTGTTCGGCGCCATGGCCGGTGGCATTCTGCTGGGCCTGATCGAGTCGCTGGCGGCAGGGTATACGGGGCAGATTACCGGCGGGTTCCTGGGTGCCAACTACCAGGACATCTTTGCGTTCATGGTGCTTATCCTGGTGTTGCTCGTACGGCCCAACGGGCTGATGGGCGAGCGTCAGGCTGACCGCGCCTAGGAGGCTCCCGATGAAAAATCAATACGCTCAATACGCGCTGCTGATCCTGGCGTTCATCGCGCTGCCCTTTGTAGTCGAAGCCGTACCGTTCCTGGGGCCGACCTGGGTGCGCATTCTCGGCTTTGCCATGCTCTATGTGCTGCTGGCCCTGGGCCTGAATATCGTGATCGGCTACGCCGGTTTGCTGGATATGGGCTATATCGGCTTCTATGCCATCGGCGCCTATTTGTACGCCTTGCTCTCATCACCGCACCTGAACATGGCCGGGCTGGCCGAAGGGGTGATGAACTGGCCACTGTGGGTCATCATTCCATTGGCCGCCATCGTCGCGGCGATCTGCGGGGTGCTGATCGGCGCGCCGGTGCTCAAGTTGCGCGGTGATTACCTGGCCATCGTGACCCTGGGGTTCGGTGAGATCATCCGCATCTTCATGAACAACCTCGACCAGCCGGTGAACATCACCAACGGCCCCCAAGGCATTTCCGGTATCGCGCCGCTGCATATCGACGGTGGCGCCTGGAGCTACGCCGCAGGCCAAGGCCCCGAGGCGATTGTGTCGCTGCAAAGCAAATGGAGCCTGTTCGGCCTGCAAGTCTCACCGGTGATCAGCTATTACCTGTTCTTTTTGGTCGTGGTGATCCTGGCGATCATCATGTCCAAACGCCTGGAAGTGTCACGCATTGGCCGCGCCTGGATGGCGTTGCGCGAGGACGAAGTGGCCGCCGAGGCCATGGGCCTGAACAAACGCAACCTCAAGCTGCTGGCCTTTGCCATGGGCGCGACGTTTGGCGGGGTGTCGGGGGCGATGTTCTCGGCGTACCAGGGCTTTGTGAGCCCCGAGTCCTTCACGCTGATGGAGTCGATCATGGTGCTGGCCATGGTGGTGCTGGGTGGCATGGGTTCGATTCGCGGCGTGGTGCTGGGAGCGTTGATCCTGTCGATCATGCCCGAGGTGTTCCGCGACCTGGTCAACTGGGTACAACCGTTCGTGCTGGACAACGTGACCTTTATCAGCCGCGACGTGCTGCGCAACGTGCTGGATGCCTCGACCCTGCGCATGCTGGTGTTCGGCCTGGCGTTGATTTTGGTGATGCGTTTCCGTCCCGAAGGGCTGTGGCCGTCGAGCCGCCGCCGTGCCGAGCTGCATGAAGATGAAAGCGAACCGTTGGACCCGCTGCCCGTGCTGGAAACCAAGCCGGCTGAGTTTCGTCTGCAAGAGGTCAACAAGGTATGAGCGACGTACTGCTGGAACTGCATAAAGTCAGTAAATTCTTCGGCGGGCTGCAAGCGCTGCACGGCATCGACCTGTCGATCAAGCGCGGCGAAATCCGTGGCCTGCTGGGCCCTAACGGCGCAGGCAAGACCACCTTGTTCAACGTGCTGACCGGCCTGTATCGCGCCGAGGAGGGCAAGGTCAATTTCAATGGTAAGCCGCTGCTGATCCGCAAACCGCACAAGGTGGTGGAGGCGGGCATCTCGCGCACCTTCCAGAACATTCGCCTGTTCCACAACATGACCGCCCTGGAAAACGTGATGATCGGCCGCCATGTGCGCACTAAGAGTGGTGTGTTCGGCGCGATCCTGCGCACCCCGGCCTGTGTGCGTGAAGAACGCGAGATCCACGAGGCCGCCCGCTATTGGCTGGACTACGTCGGCATCGGCCGCTTTGCCGGGGAGTTGGCGAAAAACCTCTCCTATGGCGACCAACGCCGCCTGGAAATCGCCCGTGCCCTGGCCACCGAGCCGTTGCTGGTGGCCTTGGATGAACCTGCCGCCGGCATGAACGCCTCCGAGACCGAAGGCTTGCGCCAACTGATGTGCAAGATGAAAGGCGACGGCAAGACCGTGCTGCTGATCGAACACGACGTAAAGCTGGTGATGGGGCTGTGCGATCACGTCACGGTGTTGGAGTTTGGTAAGAAAATCGCCGACGGCCTGCCGGCGCAGGTGCAGAAAGACCCTCGGGTGATCGAGGCTTATTTGGGTACGGAAACTGAGGCGTGAGCATGAAAAATATCCTCCAGGTCAACGACCTCAAGGTCTCCTACGGTGCGATCCAGGCCATCAAGGGGCTGGACTTCCACGTGGACGAAGGCGAGATGGTCGCCCTGATCGGCGCCAATGGTGCCGGCAAGACCACCACCCTCAAGACCCTGGCCGGGCTGCTGACACCCACGGCTGGCAAGATCACCTTCGACGGCAAGGTGCACTCGGGCATCAAGAGCTTCAACCTGATCCGCGAAGGCCTGGCACTGGTGCCGGAAGGCCGTGGGATTTTTCCCAAGCTGACCGTGTATGAAAACCTCGAAATGGGCGCGTTCTCGCGCAATGACGGCAAGACTGCCATCGAAGCCGATATCGAGCGCATGTTCGGTATCTTCCCGCGCCTCAAGGAGCGCGCGTTCCAGCTAGCGGGCACCATGTCCGGTGGCGAGCAGCAGATGCTGGCGATCTCCCGGGCGCTGATGGGCAAACCCAAACTGCTGTTGCTGGACGAGCCGTCCATGGGCTTGGCGCCGATCATCGTGCAGAAAATCTTCGAGACCATCCGCGAGGTGGTCAAAGGTGGCGTCACCCTATTGCTGGTGGAGCAGAACGCCAAGCTGGCATTGCAAACCTGCCAGCGTGCCTATGTGATTGATGGTGGCCGCATCGCCCTCGAAGGCCAGGCCGATGAGCTGCTGCACAACGAGCAGGTGCAAAAAGCCTACCTGGGCGAATGAGCCATGATCGCCCAACTCACACCGAGCGCCACGGCCGCAGGCTACAGTGATTTTTTAGCGGCCTTGAAGGCCGGGGGCTTTCGCGGCGAAATCAGTGCCGATTATGCGACCCGCACTGTCTTGGCGACTGACAACTCGATCTACCAACAGCTGCCCCAGGCCGTGGTATTTCCGTTTGATCAGGACGATGTGGCCTGTGTCGCGCAGTTGTTGGCGGCACCCAGGTATCGCGCGTTGAAGCTCACGGCGCGCGGTGGCGGCACCGGCACCAACGGCCAGTCGCTCACCGATGGCATCGTGGTCGACCTGTCGCGGCACATGAACAAGATCCTGCATATCGACCCACAGCGGCGCCAGGTACGGGTGCAGGCGGGGGTGGTCAAGGACCAGCTCAATGCGGCACTCAAGCCCCACGGCCTGTTTTTCGCCCCGGAGCTTTCTACCTCCAACCGCGCCACCGTCGGGGGCATGATCAACACCGATGCCAGCGGCCAGGGCAGCTGCACCTACGGCAAGACCCGCGACCATGTGCTGGAGCTGCACAGCGTGCTGCTGGGCGGCGAGTGCTTGCATTCGCGGCCGTTGAGCGAGGCTGAGCTGGCCCGTGAATGCGCCCGCGAGGACCGGGTGGGCGAAGTGCATCGCGTGGTGCGCGATGTTCATGCGCAAAAGGCCGACCTGATCGACGCCAAATTCCCCAAGCTCAACCGCTGCCTCACCGGCTATGACCTGTCGCATATCCGCGACGAGCAGGGGCGCTTGAACCTCAACAGCGTGATGTGTGGCGCCGAGGGCTCGTTGGGGGTTGTGGTGGAAGCGTTGCTGAACGTGCTGCCCATCCCGAAGTATGCGGTGCTGGTGAATGTGCGCTACGCCAGTTTCATGGACGCGCTGCGTGATGCCCGTGCACTGATCGCACTCAAGCCGCTGTCCATCGAGACCGTGGACTCCAAGGTGCTGCTGCTGGCGATGAAGGACATCGTCTGGCACAGCGTCGCGCCGTATTTTCCCGAAGACCCGCAGCGCCCGACCCTGGGCATCAACCTGGTGGAGTTCAGTGGTGATGAGGTCAGTGAGGTAGAAGGGCGCGTACGAGCCTTTATCGAACACCTGCGCAGCGACCTCACCGTCGAACGCCTGGGCCATACGCTGGCCGAAGGTGAGGCGGCGGTGAAACAGGTCTACGTCATGCGCAAGCGCTCGGTGGGCTTGCTGGGCAACGTGCAGGGCGAAATTCGGCCGCAGCCGTTTGTCGAAGACACCGCCGTACCGCCCGAACACCTGGCTGACTACATTGCCGAATTTCGCGCGTTGCTCGACAGCCATGGGTTGCAATACGGCATGTTCGGCCACGTCGATGCCGGCGTGCTGCACGTGCGCCCGGCTCTGGACATGAAAGACTCGCGCCAGGCCGCGCTGGTGCGCCCGATCTCCGACGCCGTGGCCGCCCTGACCCAACGCTACGGCGGCCTGCTGTGGGGTGAACACGGCAAAGGCCTGCGCTCTGAATACGCCCCGGCGTTCTTCGGCGAGTTGTACCCGTCCTTGCAGGCGATCAAATCTGCGTTCGACCCCCATAACCAATTCAACCCCGGCAAAATCGCCACGCCACTGGGCAGCAGCGAGGCGCTGATCAAGGTCGACGAGGCGCCGCTGCGCGGTGAGCTGGACCGCCAGATCGACGAGCGCGTGTGGACCCAGTACGCCTCGGCGGTGCACTGCAACGGCAACGGCGCCTGCTACAACTACGACCCGGACGACGCTATGTGCCCGTCATGGAAAGCTACGCGCCAGCGACAACATTCACCCAAGGGTCGCGCCTCGTTGATCCGCGAGTGGCTGCGCTTGCAGGGCAATGCGGGGGTGGATGTGTTGTCCGCGACCCAGCGTGGCTGGCGCCAACGGCGCAAGGCTGACGACTTTTCCCATGAGGTCTACGACGCCATGGCCGGTTGCCTGGCGTGCAAATCCTGTGCGGGGCAGTGTCCGATCAAAGTCAATGTGCCGGAGTTCCGCGCGCAATTCCTGGCGTTGTACCACACCCGGTATTGGCGACCGTTGCGTGACTACCTGATTGGCTCGCTGGAATTCAGCATCCCGTACTTCGCCAGGGTGCCTGGCCTCTACAACGCGGTGATGAACGCCGCACCGGTCAAACGCTGGCTGGCGGACCAGGTGGGCATGGTCGACAGCCCCTCCATCAGTCGGTTTGATTTCCAGGCCGTGCTCGCCCGCTGGCAGGTTGAACCGGCAACCGTTGCCCGTTTACAGCAACTGAGCCCCGCGCAAATCAGCCGCAGCGTGGTGCTGGTGCAGGATGCCTTCACCCGCTATTTCGAAACGCCATTGTTGGCCGCCTGTATCGAACTGGCCGCACGCATGGGCTACCAGGTGTACATCGCGCCATTCAGCCCCAACGGCAAACCGTTGCAGGTACAGGGGTTTCTCGGCGCCTTCAACAAAGCCGCGATCCGTAACGCCCGGCAGCTCCAAGCCCTGACCGATTGCGGCGTGCGGCTGGTGGGATTGGACCCGGCGATGACCCTGGTCTATCGCCAGGAATACCAGAAAGTCCCCGGCCTGGAGGTGAGCCCCACGGTTGAACTGCCCCAGGAATGGCTGCTTGATTGCCTGGACGAAATCCCCGCGGGCCCGGGCCCGACAACCTTCCGGCTGCTGGCCCATTGCACGGAAAAAACCAACGTGCCGGCCAGCAGCCAGCAATGGGTCGAGGTGTTTCGCCGCGCGAATCTTGAGCTGGTGGTGGAGGCGACGGGCTGCTGCGGCATGTCGGGCACCTACGGGCATGAGGCGCGTAACCAGCAGACGTCGCGGACGATTTATGGCCAGTCCTGGCAGCAGCAGGTAGCGCGACAAACGGGTGGGGAGCCGCTGGCTACCGGGTATTCGTGCCGTAGCCAGGTCAAGCGGTTGGCACACACCCAGTTGCGTCACCCCATTGAGGTGCTGTTGGCGTTGTATGGCGAGGAATGAGGAGGACACGGGTCCTCCCCATTGTTTTCATGTGCCTCAGAACAGCGGCAGCGTGTAGCTAATGATCATCCGATTCTCGTCAATGTCGCGCAGGTAGTTCGAGCGCAGCGCAGCATTGCGCCACAACACGCCCACGTTTTTGAACGTGCCTTGCTGAATGACATAACCGATATCGGTGTCGCGCTCCCATTCTCGGCCTTCACCGGCGACAGTTGCAGGGTGCGCGTGATCGGCTTTGGTGTAGCGCGTCGAAAACGTCAGCCCTGGCACCCCCAGCGCGGCAAAATCATAGGAATAACGCGCTTGCCAGGAGCGTTCGTCTTTCTCCATGAAGTCGTTGGCCATCATGTAGTTGGTCAGAAACGCATCGGTGCCGACCACGTAGGGCATCGCTGTACTGCCGCTAAGGCCTTGATAGGCCAACCCGGCCATGTGCCCGCCGAGGTTGTAGCTCAACAGTGCGTTGAGGGTGCGGTTGTCGATCTTCCCCGCACGGGCGGCGCCGCTGTCATCGCTGATGTAGTAGCGGACGTCACTTTTGATCGAGCCCACGGCCAGTGGCAAGGTGTGCACCAGCCCAAGGTAGTGCTGGGTGTAGAGATCATCCAACTCGCCGCGCTGATAGCTCAGTACCAGGTTCTTATTCATTGTGTAGTCGAGCCCGGCCAGTTTGAAATCGTCCGCTTCGGGCGCACCGCTGAAACGTCGATTTTTGTTCACCAGGGTCAGGGACTGGTTATGGGAGTAGTCGCGCAGGGTGGTGCGGTTGATGTCGCCAAAGGTGAGCATCAGCCCGTCGAGCTCTTTGGAGGTGACAATGCCGCCCTGAAAGGTCTGCGGCAGAATGCGCCCGATGCTGGATGCGATGGTCGGGTACTTGAGCAGCATCTCACCTATCTTGACCTCGGTCTTCGAGACCTTGGCCTTCACCGCGACGCCAAACTTGCTGTATTGATCCGGCGCGCGCCCATCGTGGCCGACAGGCAGCAAGCCAGTGCCACTGCGGTCCGGGCCGGAGTCGAGCTTGAGCCCGAGCATGCCGATGGCGTCAAGCCCGAAACCCACGGTGCCGGCGGTGTACCCGGAGCGAAAATCCAGCACGAAACCCTGGGCCCATTCTTCCCGTTTCGAGATGCCAGTGCCTTCGCGAAAGTCGCGGTTTAAATAGAAGTTGCTGGTCTGCAGGGTCGCATGGCTGTCGTCTATGAACCCCTGCGCGTGGGTGGTAGGGCTGAGCAGCCCCATTGGCAACAGGGTGGTGCAGATCAATACGCGCTTGTTGTTCGGCATGTGTGCTCCTGATGTGCGGCCATGGCTTCGCCGCTGCGCCTGGTTGGCGTCATTATTGTTGTGGTGTGCCAATGCCTGCCTCAGGGGGATGAGGCAGGGAAGGGGGATGGGTAAGTCAGCGCGAACTCAAGCCAGTACGCCGATCTGCCAGGGGCAGAACTCATCTTCGCCCAGGCCGTTCAGCTCGCTTTTGGTCTGCTCGCCGGAGGCGTGTGCCAGCAGGCGTTCGAAAATTTCCTGGCCCATTTGCTGGATGGTCTTGTCGCCATCAATGATCTGCCCGCAATTGATGTCCATGTCATCACTCATGCGATTAAACATGGGGGTGTTGCTTGCCAGCTTGAACGTCGGCGCGGGCAGAGAACCAAAGCAGGAGCCGCGTCCGGTGGTAAAGGCGATCATGTTGGCGCCGCCGGCGATCTGGCCGGTAGCAGACACCGGGTCATAACCGGGGGTGTCCATGAATACCAGGCCGTGAGTGGTCACGGGATAGGCATATTCATACACGTCCATCAACGGCGCATTGCCGCCTTTTTTTGCGCCGCCCAGGGATTTTTCCAATACGTTGGCCAAGCCTCCGGCGTTGTTGCCAGGGCTGACGCGCCCATTGATCTGTGTATCGCGGCCGCGGTTGTATTCGAGCCACCAGTCGATGCGCTCGATCAGCTTGCGGCCCACCTCCGCCGTAGCGGCACGTGCAGTCAAGGTGTGTTCGACGCCGAAGATTTCCGAGGTTTCGGAGAGAATCGCGGTGCCGCCGTGACGTACCAGGATATCCACTGCCGCGCCCAGCGCCGGGTTGGCCGACAAACCCGAGAACCCGTCCGAGCCGCCGCACTGCATGCCGATGATCAAATGTTCTGCACTGACCGGCTCGCGTTTGACCGCATTGGCCTGAGGCAACATGCCCTCAATCATCTTGATGCCTTGCTCGACAGCCGTTTTTACCCCACCAACATCCTGAATCACCAGGGACTTGAGCATGTCGCCCAACGCCAGGTTTTCCTGCTCGATGAACCCATAGATGTTGTTGCGTTCGCAGCCCAGCGCGATCAGCAGGCCGCCCGCGGTGTTGGCATGTTTGACGTGGCCGCCGATAGTGCGGCGCAGCAGGTTCATGGGTTCACCGGTCATTTCCATGCCGCAACCGATTTCATGCACGAACGGCACTACGCCGTCGATGTTCGGGTACGCGGCAAGACGCTCGGCGTCAAAGTGGTTGGCAATTTTGCGGGCGACCGTGGCGCCACAGTTACCGACGACAAATACCCCCAGGTAGTTGCGCGTAGCTACGCGGCCGTCGGCGCGGACGATGCCTTGAAAGGTCGCACGCCGCTCCTGCGGCAACACGTCGGTGGGCACGTAGTCCAGGCCGTAGCGGTAGTCGCGGGCGGTATCACCGAATTCGATGTTGTGACTGTGCATCCAGGTGCCGGCCGGCAACTCTTCGCTGGCGTAGCCGATCACCGTGTTGTACTTGAGCACCGGCTGACCTTTCTCGATCAGACGCGCGGCTATCTTGTGCCCCAATGGCACGTCTTGCAGGGTGGTCAATTGTTCGCTGGCAACGTGGGTGCCTGCGCTGATTTTCACACGTGCCACGACCACATTGTCGGCAGAATCGAGGCGGATGACGGGGCTGATTTCACGGTTTTGCATGGTGTGACCTTGTCAGTGACTGACTGTTGTTATGGGCGCAGGGTGCCGGGCCCGGCCCGGCATCCTTCAGATCGCTTACGGGCGTTTACCGAACTCTTGGGTGGCGACAGTCCAGGCCAAGGCCTGATCGCTCAGGCTAAAGCCCAGGCCTGGACGATTGGGCACTTGCATACGCCCGTTCTTGAGCACCAGGCGCTCGTTGAACATCGGCTCCAGCCACTCGAAGTGCTCCAGCCAAGGCTCCTGCGGGAAGGCGGCCGCCAGGTGCAGGTGAATCTCCATGGCGAAATGCGGTGCCAGGTTCACGCCCTGGACGCTGGCCTGCTGCATGATTTGCAGGAACGGCGTGATACCGCCCACGCGGGGCGCATCCGGTTGGATGAAGTCGCAGGACTTGTTGTTGAGCAACTGGGCGTGCTCACCAAAGCTGGTCAGCATCTCGCCAGTGGCGATGGCGGTGTCCAGTGAGGCGGCGAGGGCGGCGTGGCCTTCGACGTCGTAGGCGTCCAGCGGCTCTTCGATCCAGGTCAGGTCGAATTGTTCAAGCGTGCGTCCGAAACGCTGTGCGGTGATGCGGTCCCATTGTTGGTTGGCGTCCACCATCAGAGGGAAACCTTCGCCCAGGCGCTCGCGCACGGCCTTGACGCGTTTGAAGTCGATGCTGGTGTCCGGCTGTCCGACCTTGATCTTGATTCCGCCAATGCCGTTTTCACGCGACATGTCGACGTTCTCCAGCACCTGTTCCAGCGGCGTCGACAGGTAGCCGCCGGAGGTGTTGTAGCACTGCACCGAGTCGCGGTGGGCGCCCAACAGCTTGGCCAGCGGCAACTTGGCGCGTTTGGCCTTGAGGTCCCATAGGGCAATGTCGAATGGCGCGATGGCTTGGGTGGTCAGGCCACTGCGTCCCATTGAAGCGCCGGCCCAGAGCAGTTTGTTGAAGATCTTGGCGATGTCGTTGGGGTCTTCGCCCAGCAGCACCGGGGCGATTTCCTTGGCATGGGCATACATACCCGGCCCACCGGCGCGTTTCGAGTAGCCGAACCCGATGCCTTCGTGACCTTCACGGGTGCGGATTTCGGCGAAAATGAACGCGATTTCGGTCAACGGTTTTTGCCGACCGGTGAGTACTTTTGCATCGCTGATCGGCGCGGCCAGCGGCAGGATTGTCAGCGACACCTTGACCCATTCAATGGCGTCCGTGGTGGCTTCGCCGGCTTGCATCGAGGCGATTTTAGGGTCGATGTAAACGTTACTTTCAATCATCGTGGTCTCCAGCTTAATGGGCAGTGGCAGGTTTGATCAGGTCGGAAAGATGCAGGCGCTGGATCTTTCCAACGATGAAGAGGTACGAGAACGCCGCAATCAGGCCGTGGGCGCCGACATAGATCAGTGCGCTGTTGAATGAGCCGCTTGAATGCAAGAGGTAGCCGATCACCACTGGCGTGATGATCCCGGCCGTGTTGCCCATGGCGTTGAACACGCCGCCGGTCATGCCGACCATTTCCCTGGGGGCGGTATCGGCCACGACGCTGAACCCCAGGTTGCCAAAGCCCTTGCCAAAGAACGCCAGGCTCATGACCGCGATCACCAGCACCTGAGAGTCGACGTAGTTGCACAGAATCATCGTCGAGCTGAGCAGCACGCCGGTGATGATCGGGGTCTTGCGGGCAATGCTCAGGGAGTTCGTGCGACGCACCAGGTAGTCCGAGAAGAACCCGGACGAAATGGCACCGATAAGACCGCACAGGGCAGGAATAGAGGCCACCAGGCCGGCTTGTAGAATGTCGAAGCCGCGCTCCTTGACCAGGTAGATCGGGAACCAGGTCACGTAGAACCAGGTGATGGCGCTGACGCAGTATTGGCTGAGAAACATGCCCGCCAGCATTCGACTCTTGAACAGCAAGCCCACTTCCGCCAAGGTCGACAGCCCAGTCTTGGCCGCTGCCGGGTCGGTCTTGCGGCCCTCCAGGTCTACCAGCCCTTCGCCAGCGCGGATGTATTCAAGTTCGGCGGCGTTCATCTTTGGATGCTTGACCGGCAGGTAGTAAACCTTCCACCACACCACCGCGATCCCCAGGCCTACGGCGCCCATCACAATGAACACGTATTCCCAGCCGAAGCGGTAGCACAACCAGCCCATCAAGGGGGTAAAGAACGCCAGCGAAATGTACTGCGCGCTGTTGAAAATCGCGCCGGCCATGCCCCGTTCAGAGGAGGGAAACCAGGAGGCGATGACCCGTGTACAGCCAGGGCCGACAGGAGACTCGGCAATGCCGAGTAAAAAACGCAGCGCCAGCAGCAGCGGCACCACCATGCCGATAAAGTGCACCAGGCCCATGGCGATGGTGAACACCGACCAAATGGCGATGGCCGCCGCGAGGGTCTTTTTCGAACCGAGCCGGTCGGTGAGCCAGCCGGACGGAATCAGAAAGATCACATAGGCCCAACTAAAGGCCGAGAACAGATAACCCATTTCCACCGAGCTGATGCCCAGCTCCTTGCTCATGTCGGAACCGGCCACCGAAATCGCCGCGCGGTCGCCGCTGCTCAGGGCCAACACGATGGTGATCATCGCCAGGATGAGAAAGCGATAGCGGGTTCTTTTTGTGGACACCGCGGCGGCCTCAAGCTTGACCGAAGGCGCCGACGGGGGCGTTTGGATAGGCACGGAGCCTTCCAGCGCATAGCGCTCGTTGTTGTTCATGGGTGCCTCGTTTAATTATTTTTGTTGAGTGCTGAGGCATTGGCGGGCATGAGCTGCCAATGCCTTTAGTTGCATCGGGTTGCCACTGAAGCTGCCTCGATCCTAGAGAAATGCTGACGAGCACAACACCGCTCTCGTGATTCGAACGCGCCAATGTTCCATATGGTGGGAATAGCTCATGAGGACGGCGCACGGCAGCGGCGTGTTGGAGGTTCGGGGGGGGAGTTGTTGCGTCTTTCGCAGGTCTCACGTTGTGAGAATCAAGCGCGATCAAAACACTGCGGTGCATCGACTATTTCTCAAGTCGTGATACATCTAAAGGAAAATACGCGGCAGAGGTCACTGATGGATCGGGCAAAAGGCACCGCAGTACTCGACAAAACCTTCGACATCCTTGAGGCCATCGGCTTGTCCACCGAGGGGCTGGACAACCAGCAACTGGCGGCGCAGTTGAACCTGCCGCGCGCCACGCTCTATCGACTGCTCGCGTTGCTGGTGGAGCGAGGCATGGTGCGCCGCGACGCTAACAACAAGTGCTATCGCTTGGGCTTTCGTTACCTGGAGCTGGTGCGCGGCGCGTGGATGGAGCCGGACTTGATCGCTGCTGCAAGTTTCGAGCTGCGTGCCTTGCGTGACCTCACGGGCGAAACCACGTACCTGGCGATTCGCGATGGCGACCAAGTGCTGTCGCTGGAGCGCTGCGATGGCGCCCACAGTCGCCGCTCTGCTGCGTCCATGGGCCAGCGCAAGGCCATGCACTGCACCGGCCAGGGAAAGGCGATCCTCAGCGCACTGGCTGACGAAGATCGGCGTGAGTTGATACGGCACATGACGCTGACCGCCCTGACTCCGTTGACCATCACCGACCGCAACCGCCTGCAAGCTGAGTTGGACGTGACGCGGGTACGCGGTTACGCCATCGATGACGAGGAAATTGTCATGGGCGTGCGTTGCGTCGCAGCGCCCATTGTTGACAGCAGCGGGCAGGTACGCGGCGCCTTGAGTATCGCGGGGCCGGCCTACCGCCTGACGCTGGAGCGATTGACCCTGCTAGGTCCGGAGGTCGCGGCCTCGGCACAGCGTGTCGGCAGTCAGTTGGCGGTCAAGCAGGCCGAGGCGCGGCCGGATGAGTTGCAGCCGGTCAGCAGCCAGTGGGCGTTTCTGGGCGGCCATCCACGCTGGAGCGCGAGTGAGCAGTGCTTGTACTGGGCCGACAAACTCGGCCCTGCGGTCTACCGTCATGGCCCTCAGGGCACCACGCGGATTCTGCGCACCGAGAAACCGATCATCGGCCTAGAGTTAACGCCGAGCGGGTTGTTTGTGGCGCAGGATGACGAATATTTTCTCTTTGACAAGGGCGAAGTGCGCCATCGCACACCCTGGGGCTTTGGTACGCCAACCTGCCTGTGCTGCGACCCTGAGGGCCGGGTGTGGGCGGCGATCCGCATGGGCAGTGGTCAGTGGAAAATCGGCGAAGTTTCTCGCGAGGGCACTTTGATCAGTCACTGGCAAATCAGCGAGGCGATCAGTGCCTTGTGCTGGGATTCGCCACGCCAACAGTTGTTCGCGCTAGCGCCGGAGTCTGGCAGTTTGTACCGGCTGCGTGCCGGCGCCGAGGTGCGCCGCTTCACCAGCATGCCTAAAGGTTCCGGCCAGCTCAGTGGCTTGGCCGTGGATGCGGACGGTAGCGTGTGGACGGCCTTGTCCGGTGGCTGGAGCATCGTCAAGTTCGACCAGGAGGGCAACCTTGAACGCATGCTCGGCGTGCCCGTAGCGTCGCCTACCGATCTGTGTTTTGGCGCGGCAGATGGGGGCACCTTGTTTGTCACCTCATCGCGCCAGGCGGTCAGCCGCGTGGCGCTGAAGAACGCGCCGTGGTCCGGCACCGTAATGAGTACGCCCGCCGGCAGCCACGGTTCCCCGGCGCCGTTGACCCGTGGCCCAGCCTAGGCGCTTATTTCAAGGCGATGGTGTAGGAGAGGATCACACGGTTTTCGTCGCGGCGCCCGGTGGCGTCGCCTTGAATCTCGACGTTGCGCCAGCGCAGTGCCACGTCCTTGAAAGTGCCGGACTGGATCACGTAGCTCAGGTCGATATTGCGTTCCCACTCCTTGCCTGGTTGGCCGTTAATCTCGAAGTTGTCACCGTGCACATAGCGCGCGAATGCAGTCAGCCCGGGCACACCCCAGCCGGCAAAGTTGATGTCGTAGCGGCCTTGCCAGGAACGTTCCTGGGCGCGGTCGAAGCGCATCACCTGGATCGCGTTGCCCACCCCAGGCAAGTCGGTTTCCTGCAAAAACGGCAGGGCGTTGTTGCCGGCGTTGTACTGGTAACCCAGGGTGACTTTGTGCATTCCATAGGCCGCACTGGTCAGGGCTGAGGTCAGGCGACTGTCTAGAGGGCCCGCCAGCGCTGAGCCTTGCTCACCGGTGTCGGTGTAGTTAAGCGTGCCGCTCAGGCGCCAGGCGCCCACGTCCACGAATTGGGTCGCAGTGATGAGCTTTTGCCGATAGACGTCTTCCAATTCACCCGCCCACACCCCCAGGGTGAAGGACTGCACCGGATTCCAGGTGGTGCCCAGATAGTTGAAGCGGTCGCTGCTGACGCTCAGGTAGTTGCCGGTCTGCATGTCGCCGGAATGGGAAAAGCCACGATAGTTGGTCTGGCGCATCTGCCCGAGGCTGAAGGTGAAGTGATCGATCTCCTGACTGTCGAGCATCGCCCCTTCAAAGAATTGCGGCAGTAGGCGCGAGTCGCCGGCGTACACCAGCGGTATCTTGGGGAAAAGCCCGCCCACCTTCAGTTCCGTTTTTGAGTACTTAAACTTCAGTGCCGCTGTGCCTTCGGAGTACTGATCGACCGAGCTGGGGTCACTGTCGCGTCCGCTGCCCAGGCGCTTGGTAAAACCTGGCAACAACTCACTGCCACTGCGGCCTGGTGATGAGTCGAGCTTGAGCCCGAGCCCGGCGTATACATCCACACCCACGCCAATCGGCGTGTCGGTGTACCCCGATTGAGCCTTGAAGATAAAACCCTGGGCCCATTCCTCGATCTTCGACTGGGCCGGTGCTTTGACGTCGCGCAGGTCATGGTTGTAGTAAAAGTTTCGCAGCGTCAGCGTAGCTTTGCTGTCGTCGACAAAGTCGGCGTGGGCGAAAACAGGGGTCAGTCCCAGGCTGAGCAGGGGCAGGGAGCAATAGACTTTCATTGTTATTGTTGTCCTTCGGGGGTGGGTGAAAACGTGTTAGACGGGGGTCCAGGTCAGTGAGAACGTGGCGCTCAAGGTATGCCCGGCTTCCAGCACCTGGGTGCCTTGCTCCGGCCACTGGTTGAACGCGTTGGCCAGGTGGGATACGGGCTCCAGGCACAGATAAGGCGCACCAGGCGGGGCGAATATCACCAAGTGGCCAAGGGTGTGATCGGCCTGCATCAACAGTTGGCCCTGGGGGTAGTCGAGTTGCGCGCGACCGTCCCAGCGCGAGGCATAGATCGCCACCTCGTGGGCGACGTCGGCGGGCAGGCGTAGCGGTTCGTGCAGTGCAAGCGCGCTGCCGATGGGCAGGTAATCCGCGTCCAGTTCCCAGGCAAGCTTTGGCGCGCACTGCACGGTCATACCGGGGTGGCGTTGGAAATAAGGATGCAGGCCAAGGCCCGCAGGCATTGAACTGTCGCCAAGGTTGGTGACCGAGAGCTGCAGTCGGATGCAATTGCCCTCCAGGTCGAAACGCTGTTGAAAACGCACCGGCCATGGCCAGTGCTCGCCGTTGTAGTCCACGGATAACAGGGCGTGGGTGGGGCTGTGGTCAATCACGTCCCACGCCAGGGTGTGGCTGACGCCATGTAGCGTGTGCGGATGCGCAGCCGGGTGGGCCGGCAGCGTGTGGGTGACGCCCCCATGGGTGAGGCGTGCGTCGCGCAGGCGGTTGGAGTAGGGCAGCAGCGGATAGGCACCGCCGCGCGGCCAATGCAGCGGGTCGAAACGGTTCGCCTGGATCGGCGTAAGCACGTCCAGCGTGCCGACTGTGAGGCTCGCGCTGCGCCCACCCCATTGCGGCAGCAGAACCAGGGACCAGATTGGGTTGTGCAATACCAGGGTTTGCATGTTCGCTCCGTATTTCTCGGGCACGCAGAAGCCCCGCCGGCTGGCCGTGAGGCGCCGGAAAGGGCAACTGCAAAAAAAGGGGGGCGTCAGGTGCGCTGGTAGCGCTCGAACACCGTCATGTCCAGGTCAAGGCCCAGTCCCGGGCCCTGGGGGACGGCCAGCGCACCCTCGTGCAACAAGGCGGGCACGTCGTACAACCAGCCTTGCGGTTGCACATACAAATATTCCACCAGCGGCACAGCCGGTTGCACGGCGGCCAGATGCAGGGTGGCGATCAGCCCCGGCCCGAAGTAGGGCGTGTGAGGCAGCACTACTGTGCCATGCTGGCTGGCGAGGTTGGCAATGCGCAGGCATTCAGAGATGCCGCCGACTTTGGTCACGCTGGGCTGAATCGAATCGACCGCACCCTGCTTCAAGGCCTGTTCAAACTGATGGGCCGTGCACCAGTTCTCGCCCGCCGAGATCGGCACACCGGCGCCGCGCAGGCTGGCCAGGGTGGCGAAATCTTCCGGCGGAAAGATCGGCTCCTCCAGCCACGCCAGCTTCAACTCGGCCAGGCGCGGCAGCCAGGCGCGCACATCGTCGACTTTCCACGCGCAGTTCACGTCAGTGGCCAGCGCCGTTTCGTTGCCCACCGCATCGCGGCAACGGGTAATTTCGGCAAGGCTCACTTCGTGCAGCTTGATCGTCTTGAAGCCCTGATCCAGCGCCTGTTGGCAGACCTGTGGCGCCACGCTGTTTTCGCCGTAGCGCACCAGGCTGGCGTAGGCGGGGATCGATTCACGACTCGCTTCGCCCAGCAGGCGGTGCAGCGGTACATTTTCACGGCGCGCCTTCAAGTCCCAAAGCGCCATGTCTACGCCGGAAAGCGCAAAGGTGGTCACGCCGTAGCGACCAAACAAATGCAGCGCCAGCTGCGTGTCCAGGTTCCATTGGGCAATGTCCTGTACCTCGCGGCCCACCAGCAGGGGTGTGAACAGGCGTTGGATCAGCGCGCGAGTGGCATCGGCGACGAAGTAGCCGAACGCCTCGCCCCAGCCCACGTTGCCGCGCTCGTCCTCGACCCGTACCAGCACGTTTTCCAGGGTGTTCCAGGTGGTGGGCGTGACATCGTGGCCCTTACCGCCGTCGGTGAACGGGATCTCGACAATGTAGGTGTCCAGTCGGGTGATTTTCATGCTTGCGCCTCCAGCAGTGGGGCGAGGGTGGCGCCGGCGTAGCTGCCGCCTACGTGATCACGTCCGGAATGGAGCGGGTCCATCGCCGCGTAGGGCAGGAAATCTTCGGCCAGGTGGTCGGCGGCGTTGTCCTGCGGCCGGTAGCCCAGCGCACGAGCACGATCATTGCTGAACAGCGCGTTCGGGCATTCGGATACGCCGTAGACAATCTCGTGACGCACATCGGGGTGTTCCAGGCCGATACGCACCAGTTGCGCCAAGTCACGGGCACTGGTCCACAGGCGCTGGCGACGGGCATCGCTGACCTTGGCATCGGCATTGCCGATGCGGATCACAAAGGTGGGTAAGTCATAGCGCAGGGTCCAGGCAGCACAGGCGGCTTCACCGAACACTTTGCTCAAGGCGTAGTAACTGTCGGGGGCGGGGGGCATATCGTCAAAGGTCTTGGCCGCATCGGTGCGGTATTGACCGACAACGTGGTGGCTGCTGGTAAAGATGAAACGCTGCACGCCATGACGTTGGGCGGCTTCCAGTAGGTACAGCGTGGCGTGGTAGTTCGGCTCCACGGTGCTGCCAAAGGCAATTTCGGTACCGTGGGCACAGGCCAGGTGCAGTACCGCATGGCTGCCGGCGACGGCCTGATCGACAAAGGCCGGATCGGTCAGGTCGCCGACCCAGGCGGTTTCGCCTTGCTCAAGGTCGTGGATCGGTTGACGGTCCAGCAAGCGCAACTGGTATGTCTGGCGCAAGTAAGGACGCAGGGCCGTGCCGACGATGCCTGCGGCACCCGTGATCAGAAGTGTTTGCATAGCCAATACTCGAATACGTGAAGTGCCGCCCGCGGGCGGCGATCAAAATCAGGCGGCGGCTGCGACAGCCTGTGGCGCCTTGGGTGCACTGACGAAAAATGCCACGACCAATGCGCCGAATACCCCAAGGATACCCGCCAGGCCAAAGCCGCTGGAAAAGGTGCCAGTGCTCTGGATGATAATCCCGGTCAGCGTCGGCGCGACGATGCCAGACAGGTTCGCCAGCCCGTGCATGAAACCACCAGCGGTACCGACTTGGTGATCCGGCACGGCGTCCTGGATCAGTGACCAGTAGGCGGGTGCCGAAAGCATCAGGAAACCAATCGCCGCGGTCATGACCACCACGGTCGACGTCACACTTTCCAGCTGCCCGGTAATGCCGATGCAACATGACGCGATCAGCAGACACGTCACCAGCACCACCTTGCGCGAAAACAAGCGACGCCCGGTGCGCTTGAACACCCAGTCAATCAATACGCCGCCGGCGATGAACCCCAGGGTGCCGACAAACCAGGGCAGGGCCGTGACAATGCTCATGGATTTGAGGTCGATACCCTTGGCGTCGATCAGGTAACTGGGGAACCAGGTCATGAAGAAGTACAGGATGTAGTTGTAGCAAAACAGCGAGACACCGGTGACCAACACTGCTCGTTGCATGATGATCTGCATCACCGGGGTGCGCGGTGCATCTGCTGTTGCTTGCACGGGCACGTCACGGTCGGCATTGATCAGCGCCAGTTCCTGCGGGCCGACCTTGGGGTGTTCCTTGGGCGTCGAAGCCGCTACGCGAAACCAGGCGATGGCCCACAAGATGCCGATACTGGCGATCACCACGAAGGCCGCCCGCCAGCCCAGCCACAGGGCCAGGAACCCCACGATCGGACCCGCCAACGCGCCACCCAGCGGGCCGCCCGCTTGGGCAAAACCAATGGCACGGGCGCGTTCTTTGATGGGGAACCAACTGTTGATAGCTTTGTTGGCCGTGGTGCTGACCGGGCCTTCGCCCACGCCAAACAGGGCGCGCACGATCAGCAACGACCAGAAGTTGAAGGCCAGGGCTGTGCAGCCGCACAGCACCGACCAGAACCCCATCGACCAGGTGAGTACGCGCTTGGGCCCGAAACGGTCGGCCAGGTAGCCGCCGACGAAACAGAACAGTGCATACCCAAAGAAGAAGCTGGAGAAAATCAGGCCCTTCTCCGACGGGGTCAGGTGGTAATCCTGGGTGATAAACGGCATGGCAATGGACAGGGCAGCGCGGTCAACGTAGTTGATGACCATCGCCAGGAACAGCATCGTCAGGATCGTCCAACGATAGGGTTTATTGTTATGCATTGCTGTCTCCGCGCGCCCTCGTTGGGGCGCGCCTCTTATTGTGGTCGAACCGGTATCAGCAGGTGTAATCCACTGCCACCCATTCGAAATACTGCTTCAGGTCCGTGACGAGTGCCTGGTGGGCAGGGTGGGGCAAGTAGCGCGCCACCGCGTCGGCATCGTCGAAGCTTGAATCAAGCAGGTAGTCCCAGCAAATCGGACGATCCAGCTCATTGGCCGCGACGGTCCAGTCGCGGATGAAGTCAATGTGTTCTGGCAGGCGGTGCATACGCTCCACCAACTGCTGCTCCAGTTCCGGGTTGGCCTCCACGGCGGGCAGGCGGCGGAACATTACAAGGTGTCGCATCATGCTCAAACCCTCCAGGCCGGTGCGTCCTGTAGGGCTACCGGACGCAGGAAGCGTTCGATGGCGGCATAGCCTACCGACGTGGTCTGTGGCGCGGTGGAACTCGGCCATGGACCGCCGTGCTGTTGTGCGGCGCACACCGCCACGCCGGTCGGTACGCCGCTGAACAGCACACGTCCGGAGACGGCTTCGGCAGCGCGTACCAGAGCACGGTTGGCCTCGGTGTCTTGGTCTGCCCCCCAGAGGGTGGTGGTAAGGGTGCCGCCGATGGCATTCAGCACTTGATTGACCTGCTCCAGGTCGCGGGCTTTGACCACCAGGGCACCAGGGCCGAACATCTCCTCACGCAGGGCCGGGTCCTGGATGAACGTGGCCGCCTCGGTGATGTACAAGCGTGGAGCCGGGCCCTCGGCGCCTTCAGCCGGGGCGAGCAGGGTGGTGGCGTGGGCGGCGACATGGCCGCTCGCCTGTTCAAACCCCTGGCGCATGCCAGGGGTGAGCATGGCATGGGTCTGGATCGGTGCCAAAGCTTCGCACAATTGGCCGATAAAACGTTCACTGGCCGGTTGGTCGAGCAGCACGATCACGCCAGGGCTGGTGCAGAACTGGCCGCAGCCCATCGTGATCGAAGCTGCCAGGGTCTTGGCCAGTTCGGCGCTGTTATCTTCCAGGGCAGCCGGCAGCGCTACCAGAGGATTGATCGAACCCAACTCACCAAAGAATGGCACCGGGCGCGAACGTTCGTTGGCCAGTTTCCACAACGCGGTGCCGCCTTGGAACGATCCGGTAAAGGCGACGGCAGTAATATCTGGATGTTGCACCAAATAGCCTCCGGCGCCACGGCTGGCGTTATCCACCAGGGTCAGCAAGCCGTCGGGCAGCCCTTGGGAACGTACGACCTCACGAGCCAGGTCAAACACCGCTTGGGACAGGCGCGGGTGGCCAGAGTGGGCCTTGACCACCACCGGGCAACCGGCGGCCAGGGCCGAGGCGGTGTCACCACCGAGTACGGAAAACGCAAAGGGGAAGTTGCTCGCAGAGAACATCGCCACCGGCCCCAACGGTCGTGCTACGCGGGTCAGCTGCGGGCGACCAACAGGCGGCGCGCCTGCCACGGCAGCGTCGACAATGCGCGCATAGGCGGGGCCGCTTGCCAGGCCCTCGGCGAAGCCGCGCAGTTGGAACGCGGTACGGGCGATTTCCCCTGTCAGGCGGCTGGTACCCAAATGGGTTTCTTCGTCGGCCAGCGCAATCAGGGGTTCTTTATGCGCTTCAAGTGCATCGGCCAGGCCGCGCAGCAGGGTGGCACGCACCTGGGCGCTGGTTTCAGCCCAGAACGAGGCAGCAGCACGGGCTTGGGCGACGGCGGTGTCGACCAGGTTGTGTTCGCTCATCTCAAGCCTCCCGTGGTTCGAGGTGGTAGCCGCGACCTTCATAGTCGAAGGCCACCAGTTCATTAATGGTCACGTCCTGTTTGGCCGGTGAGGCGTAATAGGCGCGAATCTCGCTGATCAGGCCGGTGTCCTTGTCGAAGATGTACCACTCGTCACCGCGCAGAGCGGTGCCCAGCTTGCCTTTCCAGTGGGTCCATTCGATCACGGCTTCGTCGCTGTCGTGGCTCACCAGGATTTTTTCGATGGTCCACTGCGAACCCAGGTTTTCCACACACCACTGCCACTTGCGGGCAATGGTGTCGGCGGTGCGCCACGGGATTTCCGGCAGGCCGTCGGGGAAGTAGTGCACGGCGTCCGGAGTGAAGCAACTGACCAGCGCGTCATAGTCCGCCGCGTTGCACGCTGCGAAGTAGCGACGGATGGTGTGTGCGTGCTTGTGCTCGGCCATGCTCAAACTCCTTTGCCAATGATCGACGGGATAGTCGGGCGACCCGAGGCGACCCAATCCTGATAGGCCGCAACCGCGTCTGGGCTGGGTGGGTATACGCCCCACAGCGGCTCGCCGGCGGCGATACGCATGGCCAGGTAGTGTTCGATATCGTCTTGCTCCAGGCACACGTCTGCCAGTTCTTCGGCCAGGTGCGCCGGCACCAGGGTCAGGCCATCGGCATCGCCGACAATCACGTCGCCGGGATACACGGCAATACCGGCGCAGCCAATCGGCACTTGCAGGTCGGCCACATGGTGGTAGGAAATCCGCGTTGTCGCCACGATCTCACGGGCGTAGGCGGGCAGCGGCAATTCGGCGATCTCGCTGCCGTCGCGCAGTGCGCCGTCGGTCACGATGCCACGAGCGCCGCGTGCCAGCAGGCGGGTGACCAGGATGTTGCCAGCGGATGCGGCAGCAGCGTCGTTACGGCTGTCGATGACCAACACGTCCCCCGGTTGGATTTGCTCCACACCCTGCCATTGCAGGTTGTCGCCGTTGGGCTTGGTGGTCATGGTGCCGTAGGTGTCGATATCCTCACGCGCTGGAATAAAGCGCATGGTGAACGCTCGGCCGGCAAACGGTTTGGCCGTTCGGCTCATTGCCTTGAGGCCAACAAATGCCGGTTGGCGGTAGCCGCGCTTGAACAGTTGGGTGGTCAGTGAGCCGCTGGAGCAACGCGCTAGCTTTTCCAGGGTTTGATCGCTGACGGTGACGTTACGGCTGGCCGTGTTGTCGTTTGCTTCAGCGTATTGGTGAATAGCCATTGTGTTCTCCTGGCATCCCGTGGAACGGGGTAAGTTCTGCTCGGGCAAGGCGAGCGATGGAGCGGATGCTAGGCCCAACCGAGGGTATGGCAAAACGTCGCGCCTGGCTGGACGTGGTCGCTGTCTCACATCGCGGGACTGCGTGTTCTGTGACCCTGCCTGCCAGCGTTTACCCGGATGTTTCGCTCGGTAATCTGCGGAGGTTTTCTGCCAGGGACTGACCCCATGCCTGCCTATTTGCTGGAACCCGCGCTGCAAGCCTATGTGGATGCCAGCGCCCGTTTTGCGCCCCGTGACGACTCGTTAGCTGCCCGCCGCGCGGCGTTCACAGAGGCGTGCGAATACTTCACACCGCCAAAGCCGCGGCATCTGTTGGTCGACGATGATGAACTGGATGGGATAAGGGTCCGCTCCTACAGACCTGCTGGAGAGCCACCCGATAACGGCTGGCCCACCGTGCTCTACCTGCACGGCGGGGGCTGGAACATGGGCGCCCACGACACCCATGACTGGTTCGCCCACGCTGTGGCGAAACGGCTGCCCGTTGCGCTGGTGTCGATGGATTATCGACTGGCCCCGGAGCATCCGTTTCCCGCGCCGCTGAACGATGCATTGAGTGTATGGCTGGCATTGCGCGACGGCCGTTGGCCGGGCCTCAGTCACACGCGGCTGGCCGTGGCCGGTGACAGTGCGGGCGGCACGTTGGCGGCGGGACTGTGTGTCGCCTTGCGCGAACAGGGCCTGCTTCAGCCGTTGCTGCAAGTGTTGGTCTACCCGGTGCTCAGCGCTCGCGCGGATTTTGCTTCGATGGACGCACATGCCGAGGCGCCGATGCTCACGACATCGGGCCTGTTGGCATCGTTGGCGGGTTACGTGCCGGATAACGCCCACCGATTCGACCCACGAGCCTTGCCGCTGGAGCAGCACACGGCTACCGGGCTGGCGCCGGCTTTTGTCGCCGTGGCCGAGTGGGACCCGCTGTTCGACCAGGGCCGAGCGTACGTGCAGTTGTTGCAACAGTCCGCCGTTCCCGCCCAGCTACACGTGGGTGAAGGTTTGGTCCACGCGAGTCTGCGTGCCAGTGGAGTGGCGGCGGTTGAATGCCTGTATGACGCAATGGCGCGGGCTCTGCGTGCCAGTCTCATGCCTGCTTAGGCAAGTTCTCATCGATCACAATCTTCATGGCCAGCGGCAACATCGGCGGTGCATCGATAACCCCTTGCTGGTGCAGCAGGTAATCGATGGCGGCCTGCACTTGGCCCTCTGGATCCTGGTCCAGCACCAGCGACATTACCCCCGCCCGTAGCAAATTGGCATGCAGCGCGCTGGCTTCGTGACCGATCCACAGGGGCGTGGCCTGAGCCTGTGCAAGCGCCGCGTGAATGCCCGGTGAGCCGCTGCCGGTGTCGTACACGCCAGCCAAAGGCTGGCCGGCCAGGGCGCGGGTGACGGCGGCCTGGGTCAGCTCATTGTTGTCAAAGCATTCCACGGGGCCGAGGATGGGGGTGGCCGGGGCGTGTTGCGCCATCACGTCGATAAATCCTTTGGCCCGTTCCTGGTGGGCGAAATAGCCCAGGGAATTGACCACCAGCAACACTGCGCCCGGCCGCTGGCCGACCCATTGGCTCATCAGGCGTCCGGCGCTGCGCCCGGCGGTGTGGTTATCGATCCCCACATACACGGCGCCTTGTACATTGGTGAGGTTGCTGGTCAGCAGCACGGTAGGCGTGCCGCGCTGCACGATGGCGTTCAGCGCCTGGTGCACGCAGGGATTGTCGGGGGCGATCACGATCATGCCGTGACGGCGCGAGCGGGGCTTGCGCAGGGCATCGAGTAGTTGTTGAGGCGCGCTCTCCGGCCAACGCTGGCGACGCAGGATGACGTGGGCACTCAGGCGTTGTGCCTGGCGTTCGAAGGCCGTGTCAAGACGCTTGAAGTGGTCGGTGGCGCTATCGGCCAGCAGCACATCCACAATCATCGGCCCGCTGAAAGTCTCGGGCAGGCCTGGGCGGATTCCCAGGGCGCGTGCCACCGCCAGCACCTTGCGGCGTTTGAGGTCGGACACGCCACCGCGCGCATTGAGCACACGGTCTACGGTGCTCATGCTTACGCTGGCCAATTCTGCGCCCTTCAACAGGCCATGACGCTTTAGGGTGTTGCCCATGTCAGGAGAGGTTGCTCAGGGGGGGGAGAGAGGGGGAAAGCCTACGCGATCACTCGTGTAGGCGTCTCGTCTTTCACGTCATCGAGAGGTCCCGTCCGCGCTCGACTGAGCCGGCAGTTTGCGCTCCTTACGGACCTCGGCGACCTGTTTGGCAGTCACCTCGGGCGCAGCGTTATCCCAGCTGTTGCGGATATAGCTGAGGGTTGCGGCGATCTGTTGGTCGGACAGTTTCCATGCAAAGCTGGGCATGGCGCCGCTGGTAGGGTTGTCGACGGTGACGGCACCACGTCCGCCTTCGAGCACGGTGGTGATCAGGCTTTACGCATTCTGCGCCTGGATGCCGGGGTTGCCGGCCAGGCTCGACGCCAATTGGTTGATGCATCTTCCGTCGCTGTTGTGGCACGCCGAGCAGTTCGCCGAATACACATTGGCGCCTTGTTGCATGACCTTGTCACTGGCCTTGAGTGCGCGCGGGCTGCGGGTGTCCGAACCGGGGAGGGTTTTGAGGTAGGCCGCGATGGCGTACAGGTCTTCGTCGCGCAGGTGCTGGGTCGAGTTGGTGACCGCTTCGGCCATCGGTCCGGATGCCACGGCCACGTGGTTGCTGCCGGTCTTCAAGTATTGACGAGCGAAGTGATTCAGAATGTTTCAGGTGACGAGTTTAGGGTGCGACAAATGACCACGCTATTAAAACTTTTGACGGTTTTACGTCAAATCTTGTGCTGGTTATTAAGTTTAAGTAGCTGATAAATTTAATTTTTTTGGGGGGGAGGGGTTGGGTTGCGCTCGACCCAACCCCGCCCGGACGGCACGGATGATGGTGCGTACGCGCCGGGCCATGGCCATAATGCGCTGGCGGCGCAGTTCGGTGATGACCGTGGTGACGTGCTCCAGCTTGATCTGGCTGACCGGGTGCTTGCCGATGACCGGCAATATGTGATTTTTCAGTGCCCCGCGAAACCCAGCGACGGATTTGGCCACCAATTCGGGGGACTTGAAGGCCAACCATTGTTCGGCTACGTACGCAAAGGTGCGCTGTTCGTTGAGCAACTGTGCCTCGATCTTGGCGGACTTGGCCTTGAGCGGGGAGATGTGGTGGGCCGCGTCTCGGCGTGCATTGCGGGCAATGTCGCGCGCCTCTTTCAGTCCTATCTGCGGGTAAGCCCCGATCGAGTAACAATTTTCCTTGCCGTGCAGCCGATACTTCAAACGCCAGTGCTTAGAAGGCGCTTTTCCGGCCTTGCACGAAGGCCTCACCTGCAAGTAGAGACCCGGTACTTCGCCGTCGGTGTGTTTGCCGGGCTCGGTCAGCGTACGGATGAAGGCATCGCTGAGTTTTCGTTTGAAAACAACCGCATCATCTGAGGACATCGCTGTGGGTATCCTTTTTAAGGAACCGAGGATTTCCCAAAATTTGCCCCCACGAGCTCTGGAATCAAGTGGATTTCGATAAACGGCAGTGGACCGAATAGTTAACTAAGTCCATGTTATTAAAGCCTTTATGGAGCTTGGTGGAGCCTTGTTACAAACTCTCGGGGTCCCCAAAAAACATCTGAATCCGCGACCGCAACCACCGCTCCCCAGGATCATTGTCCTGGGACCCACGCCATGCCATATGCAGTTCAAACGAGCGCACCGGCAACGGTGGGTCCTCTGCCCGCAATCCCCCCGCCGAGGTCAGTGCTTCGGCGGCATAGTCTGGCACGGTGGCCAGGATGTCTGTGCCCGCCAACAAGGTGCCCAACCCGTTGAACTGTGGCACCGCCAGCACCACATGGCGCTTACGGTCGAGCTTTTCCAGTTCTTCATCGATAAACCCACTCAAGTCACCGGCAAACGACACCAGTGCATGAGGGCGGGCGCAGAAGTCGTCCAGGCTCAGGGAGCCTGGGACGCTGTCGGCACGCAGTAGTTTTGGCAGGCTGCGGCGCAATACCTTGCGCTTGGCGTTGGCCGGTAGGTCGGCGGTGTAGCTGACGCCAATCGAAATTTCACCGGAGGCGAGCAGGCCGGGCATCAGGATGTAATTGACACGACGCACAACCAGCACGATACCGGGGGCTTCGGCGCGCAGGCGTTTGAGCAGTTGGGGTAAAAGGGCGAACTCAACGTCGTCGGACAAACCTATGCGAAACACCGCAGTGCTGGTGGCAGGGTCGAACTCGGCGGCGCGGCTGACGGCAGTGGAAATCGAGTCCAGGGCCGGGGAGAGCAGGGCGAAAATTTCCACGGCGCGGGCCGAGGGTTCCATGCTGCGCCCGGTGCGTACAAACAGTGGGTCGTCAAACAGGCCACGCAGACGCGACAGTGCAGCGCTGATGGCCGGTTGGCCGAGGAACAGCTTCTCGGCGGCGCGGGTCACGCTGCGCTCGTGCATCAAGGTTTCGAATACGATCAAGAGGTTAAGGTCGACACGACGCAGGTCGTTACGGTTCATCTTGTGTCCTGGAAGAGTCAGCAAACTTGACGAGAGCAGTCACATAAGAACAATGACCGGCATGAATCTTACGGGGAAAGGCTGTTACTCTGCACAGGAAAATTGAGTTTTCCTACAATACTTGAGGTCTATTCCTCAGATGCGGAATCAATGGTAGGCATGTTGACTATTAACGGCGACCGGTGGCCTTACCCGCAAAGCCCAGATAGAGTTCATGGCATTAGAGGTTACTTTGACGAGGTTTGCGATGTCCCGCACGATTCGTTTTCACAAGTTTGGTCCGGCCGAGGTGCTCAAGTGCGAAGAGCATGCAGCCGCGTTGCCCGCACCGGGCGAAGTGCAGGTGCGTGTCGAAGCGATTGGCATCAGTTGGTATGACATTTTGTGGCGCCAGAACCTGGCGTCCTCCCACGCCCGTTTGCCCTCAGGCCTTGGCCATGAGATGGCCGGGGTTGTAGTCGCCGTTGGCGATGGCGTGGATGATTTGGCGGTGGGCGATAAAGTGGCCAGCTTTCCGGCCGAGAGCCCCAATGATTACCCGGTGTATGGCGAGCAGATTGTGCTGCCTCGTTCAGCCCTTACCCGCTACCCAGACGTGCTAAGCCCGATTGAAGCCAGCGTGCACTACACGCCGCTGTTGATCGCCTACTTCGCGTACGTGGACTTGGCACGGGTCAAACCCGGGCAATTTGCGTTGGTGACTGACGCCAGCCACTGTGCAGGCCCCTCCTTTGTGCAATTGGGCAAGGCGTTGGGTGTGCGAGTGATTGCTGCGACCAAAGACAGCGACGAGCGTGAGTACCTGCTGTCCCTGGGGGCGGAAAAGGTGATTGTCACCGAAGAGCAGGACCTGCTGATGCAAATCAACAAGTTCACGGACAACCGGGGTGTCGACGTGGTGTTCGACGGCCTGGGTGGCCCGCAGATGTCGTTGCTGGGTGATGTGTTGGCGCCTCGTGGCAGCCTGGTGCTGTACGGGCTGCAGGGTGGCAACCAGACGCCGTTCCCGGCGTGCGCCGCGTTCCAGAAGAACATCCAGTTCTTTGTGCATTGCATCGGCAACTTCACGGGTAAACCGGAGTTGGGGATTGTCCAGGACCAGGTCGCCTTGCAGCGGGCCTTGCGAGACATCAACCAACTGACCGCCGACCGCGTGCTGGTCCCGCTGAAAACCACGGTGTTTCCATTCAATCAGTTTGTGGAAGCGCACCGTTACATGGACGAATGTCCGTGCCGCGAGCGCGTAGCGTTGCAGGTCGAAGCTGTTTAGTTCGTAGGAAGTTTCGCAAACGATACTGGCGCATGGGGCAAATGCGCCATTTGACAGGGCACATCCCGCCCGACCTCCGCTGCGCTGATTCGGCGCTCTAGCCCCTGATTTCAAGCTTTTCCCCTGACGCCGCCCTGAATTCCAGCGCGGCGTCGTTGTGTGCGCGCCATTCTCCTGCTCCACGCGGCTGATCTGGACTGGTTTTCGGCTCAGTTCTGTATCTGTTAATCAATATTCCAGCCCCGATAATTGTGCAGTCACTTTCATCTCAAGGACTGAGCAATGAATGAACCCCTGATGCCCGAACCGGCAGTTAAAACAACTAACGCCACGGCACTCGCGCCCTCAAAAGGAAATGGAAGGCCCCGTGGAAAGTCTCAATCCAATAAGTGGGAAAGTTGGTTGGATTCATTGCGTGGGACGCTTCTTTAATTGGTTGGTTAAGGATGTGTAGGAGATTGTCGGAAGGGTCCTAAGGCTTTCTCGGACGGCCTGAAAGCCCCGAAAATGCTGGATATCTTGCGCTTTGCATGTCGCGCGAAACCTTGGCGTACATCGATATGCCTTTGTTTCGAAGTGCTAGTGTCTAGTTATCGGCGTACGGTACGGCGAGCACATCTCCTACACATGCAATAGGTCGAGCAAATACTGTCACGCAGTTGCTTGAAACTGATATTTCAACTCGGGTAGTAGAACTATGAGCGCAATTCACGAACAAGCTATGAATTATGTTTACCAGCAAGTTCTGCAACGTTTGATCGGGCATCTCTCACGCGAAGAGCGCACGACGCTGCAGTTGCTGGTTCAACGAATCATCGTGTCGGCAGGCGGCATGGAGCAGGTCGGGGATTACAAGGTACTGGTAGCCCATGGGGGCGGCGAAGCCAGCAGTTATACCTTGGCCCTGCTACGTGCGGCGCAATTGACCATCGCCAGTCGGGCGCCGCGGACCTTTCAATTACGGGTCGCGACACTGCGTCATGCGGGAATGACCCAGGGCACCCTGGACACCCTAAATCGTGGTTACAGCCGGTTGTTTTTCCATGATGATCCTCGGGTGGAATTGCTGATGGTGGAGAATCAGGAAATCCACCCCTTCAACCACCAACGCCCAGCCTCTGCCGGCGGGCGCGAAGCCAGCCAACGGAATATGTTGATGGTGGGCCACCTGACCTCCGGTGACTGCCGCGCAACATTGTGTAACGACACCTACCTGGGGCTTGGCGACTTCTATCAACGGGTAACCTCCTGGCACGGCGGGGTGCATGCGCTGGTCAGCGGCGATTCTCCGCGCAGGCAGCGCCAGCTTCTGGCCTGGCTCAAGAACGCCGCTCAGGGCGCCAGCTTCCCTGTCGCGAAAGGTCGCCCGCTTTCGCTCAACGGCTTGTTCGCTCGCATGGGCGAGTGGAGCGAAGACTACTACCGCGATGTGTACGGCGAGCACTATGCCCCCGATGTCGCACCGAGCAAGCCTGGCTATCGCCACCTGGCCTACATCGGCATCGCCGACCTGCTGGAGAATACCGACCTGTCATCCACACCCTTGCTGACGGAATTCATGGCGCATGCCCCGGACCCGCTGGGCTTTCAGTTCAGCCAGCCGGCTTACGCCCACCCGCTGTTGATGGCGCACCTGCGTGGGTTGCAGGCCGAATGCCTGCGGGACCTGGATTACGAAGCGGGTGTGGAAGGCTTCATTCAACAAGCGGACCATTACCTGCGCAGACGGCAAATGCCCGAAGAATTGCTTACCCAGGCGGCCACGCACGAAGGACGAATGCTGTCGAGCGCGTACGCCCAACAGTTCTTTGGCTTGGATGAGACGCAGCTGATCTGCATGCTGTTCTCGCCGTTTATCCAGCATGGCGAGAGGCTGGAAGGGTACTTGCGTCAATGCCACCCAGGCATGTTGGTGGCACTGCCGGAGTTGCATAAGGCACTGCAGGGCAACCCTTGTGCCGACATGTTGCAGCAATGGGTGGTGGACACCAGCGGCTTGCCGATGCCCCTGTTGCAGCATCTGTACCGTAAATGGCCGTTGGTGCCTGGAGGCAACCGGCCGCGCAGCGCCGGTTATGGGGCACGTCGCGACGGGCAGGCCTTACATATGTCCGGGCGATGACGCCGCGTGGCGAGCGGCAGGCCGACTTCGCGTATCAGGCGGTGTACCGTTACATGATCAGCCTGATCAACGAAGTGAGCACCGATGCCCGCGTGAAGCTGCCGTCTCTGCGCCAGTTGGCGGGGCGCTTGAATGTGTCAATCTCGACGATCCAGTACGCCTATTCGCTGCTGGAGAAGGAGGGCAGGGTCTATTCGGTGGCAAAGTCGGGGTACTACGCGTGGCCCCTGTCAACGAACCCGCTGACGGGGGCCGGCGGCGACTTGCTCGACCGGCTCTACGCTGCCGCCCGCCGGCCCGGCATGGTCGTGCTCAGCGGTGACGAGCCGGCGTTGATGGCTTCGCTGGATGGCACGCTGTTGCGACTGGAGCGGGAACTGGTGCGCCAGTACCCGCATCATCTGCAACCCTGGTCCCAGGCGTGTGGCGTCTGGGAGCTGCGCGCGGCGTTGGCGGCGCGTTATACCTCGTCGCCCACGCGCTGCTGGCACGCCGACGACGTGTATATCGGCGCCGACTTGCGTGGCGTGCTGGACATCCTCATCGAAGTGCTGGGCCTGCGGGGGGCAACGGTGGTGGTTGAGTCACCCTGTGATTGGCTGATTTTGCGCTTGTTGCAGGACGCTGGGGTGCGTGTTGTCGAGTTGCCATGGATGCCCGATGGCCGCTTTGACTTGACGACCCTTGACCAACTTTTGCGCACCGAGCCGGTGCAACTGGTGTTGTTATCGTCCTCGGTCAGTCTGCCATCTGGCGTGGCCCTGACGGCACAACACTGTCTGGATGTGGCGAAATTGTTGGACCACTATGGGTGCTGGCTACTGGAAAACGACACCTGTGGCGAGCTGGGTCCCAAGCTTGGGCAAGCCACATTGCGCGAACGGGTGAACCCTGAGCGGCTGGTGGTGTTTTCTTCCTTCGAGAAAATACTCGGGTCGGAGGCGCCCTATGGCTATCTGCTGTCCCGGTGTATGAGCAGCGAGTTGCAGCGCCAGTTCCTGCTGCGCTCATTTCGTTTGTCCTCGATCCGCCAGCGCGCCATTGCACGTCTGTACCAAAGCGGGCGCATTGACCAACACCTGCGCGCACTACGCCAACAGTTGCGCGAACAATCGGAGCAAATGGATCAACGTCTGGAACAGCACCTTGCGGACCAGGTCACCTACCGGATGCCTGCCGCCGGGGCCACGTTCTGGTTGGGCGCCAACCAGGCCGTGGACATGCGCCAGGTGTTTCAGCGGCTGTTGACCCGCCAGGTCGTGGTGGCGCCGGGAGAGCTGTTCAGCCTTGGCGGCTTGCATCATCAACACCTGCGGGTGAGTCACACCTTTCATGGGCAACCGAACCTGGACGATGCCCTGGTGGCGCTGAGCGAGGCCCTGCATCAGGCACAGATCTCCTGACCTGTGAAATTTCTGTTTATATCGTAGGATTTATAACGTCGCGCAGTAGTCGAACTCTCAGTAAACTGCCCCTTTTTTCCAAATCCTTCTTTCCGAGGTTTATGCATGACAATCAGTCCTTTTGCGGGCAAGCCGGCGCCAGCCCAGTTGCTGGTGGATATCCCGCGACTGGTCACGGCCTACTACACCGGCCAGCCTGATGCAGCAATCTCCACCCAGCGCGTGGCTTTTGGGACCTCCGGGCACCGTGGCAGCTCGTTCGAGCTGAGCTTCAACGAATGGCATGTATTGGCGATCAGCCAGGCCATTTGCTTGTATCGCGAAGCCCAAGGCATCAACGGCCCACTGTTTGTCGGCTTGGACACCCATGCGCTGTCGACGCCTGCCGGCGCCAGCGCCCTGGAAGTACTCGCCGCCAACGGCGTACACGTCATGCTCGCCGAGGGTGATGAATACACGCCGACCCCGGCAATTTCCCACGCCATCATTTGCTACAACCGTGGCCGCACCACCGGCTTGGCTGACGGCATTGTCATCACGCCGTCCCATAACCCGCCACAAAGCGGCGGCTATAAGTACAACCCACCCAATGGTGGCCCGGCCGACACCCACGTCACCAAGTGGATCGAAGCCAAGGCCAATGAACTGTTAGCCAACAAACTGGCCGGAGTGAAGCGCATCACTCACGCCCAGGCGCTCAAGGCCGACACCACCCATCGCCATGACTACCTCAACAGCTATGTGGCCGACCTGATCAATGTGATCGACATGTACGCCATCCGCAGTGCGGATCTGCGCCTGGGTGTGGACCCGCTGGGCGGAGCAGGGGTGCGCTACTGGTCGGCGATTGCCGAGCATTACCGCCTGAATCTGGATGTGGTGAACACCGAGGTCGACGCGACCTTCCGCTTTATGAGCGTCGACTGGGACGGCCAGATCCGCATGGACCCATCCTCCAGCTATGCCATGCAAGGCTTGATCGGCCTCAAGGAACGCTTCGACGTGGCCTTTGCTTGCGACCCGGACCACGACCGCCATGGCATCGTCACCCCATCGGGCGGCCTGCTGGCGCCGAATAACTACCTGGCGGTGTCCATCGACTACCTGTTCCAGAACCGTCCTGATTGGCGCAGCGATGCGGCCGTGGGCAAGACTGTGGTCAGCAGCGGCCTGATCGACCGTGTGGCTGCGCGTATCGGCCGTCGCCTGTATGAAGTGCCGGTCGGTTTCAAGTGGTTTGCCGATGGCCTGTTTGAAGGTTCGTTGGGCTTTGGTGGTGAAGAAAGCGCCGGTGCTTCGTTCCTGCGCAAGGACGGCACCGTGTGGAGTACCGACAAGGACGGCCTGATCCCGGCGTTGTTGGCCGCAGAAATGACCTCGCGTAAAGGCCAGGACCCCAGCCAGATCTACCGTGGCCTGACCGACGCTCTGGGCGAGCCGTTCGCGATTCGTGTGGACGCCAAGGCTACCCCGGCGCAGAAAGCACTGCTGGGCAAGCTCTCACCAGAGCAGGTGACGTCCACCCAGTTGGCCGGGGAAAGCATCCAGCAGATCCTCAGCCACGCACCGGGCAATAACCAGGCGATTGGCGGTTTGAAGGTGATGACCGAAAACGGTTGGTTCGCCGCACGGCCATCGGGTACCGAGGACATCTACAAGATCTACGCCGAGAGCTTTATCGGTGAGGATCACCTCAAGCAGTTGGTGGAAGAGGCCCAGGTGCTGGTAGGCGGCGCGATCTCTCAGTAGCACCACAACACCAAAATGTGGGAGCGGGCTTGCTCCCACATTTATTGAGTGAGGCCGAGAATCACGCCAGGTCGACGAGCACGATCTCGCTATCCTCAATCGCCGTCACGCTCAATACCTGCTCATCCTCTACCGCCACACCATCCCGAGCGTGTGCCCGTAAGCCATTGATCTCAATGACGCCAGTGGCCGGCACGAGGTACGCCCGCCGCCCGCTGTCCAGTCGATACTCCGCGCGTTCCCCCGCTTTAAGCGTGGCTGCCACCAGCCGTGCATCGGCGCGGATGCGCAGGCTTTCACTGTCACCAGCCTTGCCGCTGGCCAGGGTCACAAAGCCTTCACGGCCATCCTTCGGAAAGGGCTTGGCGCCCCACGATGGCGGCAAGCCGCCTTCATTCGGGATGATCCATATCTGGAAGATCTTGGTCGGCGTGGCCTCCAGGTTGTACTCGCTGTGGGCGATCCCGGTGCCGGCGCTCATCACTTGGACATCGCCGGCCTCGGTGCGGCCTTTATTGCCCAAGTTGTCGGCATGGCTGATAGCGCCCTCACGCACATAGGTGATGATCTCCATGTCGCGATGCGGGTGCTGGGGGAAACCCGTGCCCGGTGCGATGATGTCGTCGTTCCACACCCGCAGGTTGCCCCAATGCATGCGCTTGGGGTCATGGTATTCGGCAAATGAAAAGTGGTGGTGAGCGTCAAGCCAGCCATGATGGGCGCCGCCCAGGGAGTTGAAAGGTCGAAGTTCAAGCATGATCGTCTCCTGTTGATAGCGCCCATGATCCAGCAGCAGATGATCGATAAAAAGCGTAAAAAATGCCTGATTCCTATCGATAGGATTGATTGGTCTCCGCGGGTTCAACTTTCACTTCATCGCCTAACTGTATGACCACAAAGCAATTGGCTGGCACTGAGCGCCGATTCCGGCGACCATGGCGCACTCGTCAAAGCCAAACCCATCGCAGGAGTCCGCGTGCCGCAACAACAGCCTGATCTGCCTCCCGAGCTGCGTCCCCTGGCAGAAATGCCCCTCTTTAAACGCCTGGCCGCACGCCTGTTTGGCCACGGCCTGACCCGACTGCGCGCCCAGCACCGGTTTTCCTGGCTGCATGGGCAGGCCGACGGGTTTCGTAGCGGCCACGAGGCTGGTGTCGAGTACGGCTACCGCGAGGGCAAGGCCGATGGCATTGAAGAAGGGCGCCAGGTCCTGTTGATCCGTGACTTTCGCCCCGAGGAGCACCGCGCACCGGGTGTCGATGACAGCCTGTTCGATGACTGGCGCCTGCCGCTGACGCCTGAGCTGAAAAAGCGCATCAAGGCCGATGTGGCGCGTTTGCTGCCAGCCCATGCCCAGCCCAGCGCGGCGCAATGGAAGATGATTTTCAGTGACACGCCGTCGACCTCGGTGATCGCTGGCGCTGGCGCCGGCAAGTCCACGTCATTGGTACTGCGCATTCTGTTGCTCACCCATTACCTGGGCTTTGAATTGAGCTCAATGACCGTGGTGACCTTCACCCGCGAGTCGCGTAAGGACTTCATCAACAAGCTCATGGAAATCCTCAGCCTGTGGGGTCAACCGCTTGGCTTCAAGGAGGCCCAGGCGCTGGTGCGCACCTTTCACTCGCGCATCCTGCCGATGGTGCGCAGCTTGCCGGGGTTTGAGCGCCTGCAGGCTTTCGAGAACCTCAACTCGGGCTTCGAGGATGCCGACAGCAACCCTTTCGACCTGCGTATCAATGAAGCGCAGCGCCAGCAGATGAACGCGTGTTATCACCGCCTGCAGGGTCAGCATGCACGGTTTCGCGAACTGATTGCACCGTTGGCGCGCCACGGTTTGCAGCTCAAGGAGCTGGAGCGCGATCATCCGGATGTGCAGAAGCGCGTGGCGGTCACCGAACTGGCTGCCAAACGTGATGAAGAACTGTGCGATGTGATCGAAGACCTGTGGTTTCGTGCGGGCGCCTGGCCGATCAAGGGCATTGAGCCTAATCGCCAGACCCTGGAGATCAATGGTGCGCAGTTCCATTGCCATGGCTATATCGCCGAGCTGGATGCGTGGGTGGTGCTAGGGTTCGATTCACGGGAAAACGCCCAGGTGAGCCGGCCCAACGCCAAGTTGTCAGTGCGTGCAGAGTGGGCGGTTAAGCGCACCTTGTTTCAAGCTTTCTGTCGTAAGCCATTGATTTGGCTCGACAGCTATGAGTCATCAAAGCGTCTGTTAAGCAGCTTGGCGGGTGACGCGACTGCCGGGCCTGGCTTTGATTACAAGGTCAAGGGCGAGCTGGCCTCTGCGCCGTTGCTGGACAGTTTTGTGATGGCTGCCGGGTTTATCGAGAACCTTGGCCTGGACGTACCCAGCGCCGTGGGGCAGATGAGCTTCGCCAAGGATGATCCCGACCGTTTCTTCTTCGAGGCGCTGAGTATTTTCTGGAAGGCCCTGGAGGATCACCTGCTGGACCAGTCGCCGCCGATCATGACTTACAACCGTATGTTCTCGCTGTTTGGCGAAAACACCCCGGAAAACCTCAAGCTGCTTAGCGATCCATTATTGCGGCCGCTGTCGCACCTGATGATCGACGAATTCCAGGACGTGTCGCCGCAGATCGTCTCATGGCTGCGTGCCAGCCTGCGCGAGATCCGCAGCCGTGGCCCGGCCATGCATGTCGGCCGTGGCGCGCAGCACTCATCCTTGCTGTGTGTGGGGGATGACTGGCAGTCAATCTACGGCTGGCGGGGCAGTTCGCCCAAATATTTCATGGAGTTCAACAAGGAATTCCCGTCGCCGACCACCACTCGGGTCATGCTGGGCGAGAATTACCGCAGTCATCAGCACATCATCGATGCGGCTGAACACATTGTACGTGCTGCGCCGGCGATTCCCGGCAAGAAGGCCAAGGCCAGTGGTGCGCCCAAGGCGCTGGTGCCAGTGCAGGTGCTGGAGCGCGATGATGCGGCGCTGGGGCGGCGGTTGCTGGAGCATTACCAGAAGGGCGAAACGGTGTTAATGCTTTATCGAAAAAGTAGCGATAAGTTACTGATTCAAGAGCACATTCATTCTGTAGTTAATGTGGATTCTAGCTTGCCGGCCGAGTCCCGCAGATTAAAACAGCTGACCTATCACAGCGCCAAAGGGCTGCAAGCGGACGCAGTGTTTCTGCTGGGAGATTGCCAGCATGTCACCCGCTCGCCTTACAAAAACCAGGTGTACCGCATGGCGGGCCTGGGCAAGGACGGTGACAGTGAGCCGTATGACAATGCGCAAAAGGACGAGGTATTGCGCCTGGCCTATGTGGGCATTACCCGGGCCGTGAGCCATTGCTATTGGTATGTGGAGAAACCGGAAGGCCAGGCGGTGAATATGCCCAGGGCGTCAGAGCGGGTGGATGGCAAAAAGGCGTTTTTTGATGATCACCGCGATTAGTCGGCCACAGCATGACCCCTGTGGTAGCGGGCTTGCTCGCGAATACGGTGGGTCAGTTAAAGAAGTATCAACTGATAGTCCGCATTCGCGAGCAAGCCCGCTCCCACATTGACCGTGGATTGTCAGATGAGCCGGGTTTCAGGCCCGCAACGACACCGGCGGCACAAACGCCTCCAGCTCATCCTCCACCGCCTCGATAATCCGCTCCACATCCGCAGCATTCATCACGGTGGCGCAGGGTATTCCGGCGATTGCGATCAGGGTTTCTCCGCTGACGCGGTCAAACAGGCGGGCCACCATACTGCCGGGAGCGTCCATGCTGCCCTCGAAACCCATTGGATGGAAATGCCAGCGCATCAGCTGGCATGCGTTCGGGAACGTCACTTTGTTCATGTTGCCCACCTTGTTCATTGAGCGCTTCCTTTAGCTCGCGGCAGGGGGCCATGACCGTCACTGGTCGTGGCGTCAGAGAAGCTAGAAAATAGCACTCGTTGACAGCCTCAAGGACAGTTTTTTCGCTCCGTTCGGCGGTTGTGTTGCGTTATTTTGATGTAGGTCATGTCCTACTAAGTGGTGGGGCAAAGGGCCATTATCCAGAAGTGCCATTTGGCCATTGTCGCCAGCGCAGAAATTCGGCAATCTCCAGCGTTTCACCGCCGCAGAGCCGTTCATGCCAGACAGCCAACACACCCAAGCCACGAGCGAGCTGGTGCTGCGTCACCACCTGTGTTGGCGCCATCGGGACCTGGAAGGGGTGATGTCCTACTACCACCCGGACATCCAGTACCACGATTTCTTCCAGAACCGTGTAGTCGGTTTCGCCGAGTTGCGTGAATACCTGCAAGCCAGCATGCCCCGCGAGGCGGACGAGGCTATTGAACACACTGACCGGATCCGTGCCGATGGCGACACGGCGTTTATCCAGTACCGCATCACGTTGCGCGGCGGCCAGGGCCTGGTGTCGTTTCGTACCAGTGAAGCCATTACGGTTCGTGACGGGCTGATCTGGCGGGTCAATGAATACGCGTCCCTGGTGCATGAACAGCCGACCCAGGCACTGCGCCCCACCGTCAGCCGCCTGGGCCTGTCACCCCAGCAATTGGGGCATATGGCCAATGACTTGCAACAGTACTTCGAACGCAAGCAGCCCTACCTGGACCCGGACCTGGACCTGCAACGGGTTTCCAAGGAATGTGGCTACAGCCGCAATCAGATTTCCTACCTGCTCAACCAAGTGTTGGGGCAAAGCTTTTATCGCTACGTCAACCAGGCCCGGCTCCAGCATTTGCTGGCTGCCCTGGATAAGGCCGCGCCGCCGATCAAGGTCGACGACCTGGCCTTTGCCGCCGGCTTCAATTCGCTTTCAGCGTTCTACAGCGCGTTTCGCCAGCACACGGGGCAATCGCCCAAGGCCTACGTCAAACAAATTTCTTTGCGTGCACGCGCGCAAGACACTCCATAACAGCACGCCCTAGGATCTCCTATCGAAACGAGGTAGGGGAACCGGGCATGCCAGCATGGCGCAACATCAGTTTATGGATGGACCAGTTGGACGACCCGCTGGTGGCAAGGCCGTCCCTGGAGCACGACCTGGATGTCAACGTGGTCATTATCGGCGCTGGCTACACCGGGCTGTGGACCGCGTACTACCTCAAGCGCCAAGCCCCTGAACTGAACATTGCCATCATCGAGGCGCAAACCGCCGGTTTCGGCGCGTCGGGCCGTAACGGTGGTTGGCTGATGGGCAACCTACTGGGGGAAGACCGCCTGCTGGCAGGCCTTGACCCCGAGCAACGGCGTGCCTCGTACGACCTGTTGCACGGCATTCCCGATGAAGTCGCCCACGTGCTGGCCCGTGAAGGCATCGACTGCGACTACCGCAAGGGCGGCGCGCTGTACTGTGCCGCGCGCTACCCGGAACAGGAAGGCAGCCTGCGCCGCTACCTGGACAAGCTCTACAGCCAGGGCCTCACCGAAGCTGACTACCGCTGGCTCAGCCCCGAGCAGTTGGCCGAACACGTGCGCATTGCCAAGCCTTACGGCGGCATTTTTGCCCCCCATGTCGCCACCCTTAACCCTGCCAAACTGGTGCGCGGCCTGGCACGGGTGGTGGAAAGCATGGGCGTCACGATCTACGAAAACACCCCGGCCACCCATTGGCAGTCCGGCAGCGTGCGCACCGCCAACGCCAGTGTGCGCGCCGCGTGGGTGGTGCCGGCCGTCGAGGGGTATGCCAACACCTTGCCGCCCTTGGGCCGCTACCAATTGCCGGTGCAAAGCCTGATCGTCGCCACCGAGCCATTGCCCGCCAGTACCTGGGATGAAATCGGCCTGAGCCATGGCCAGGCGTTTGGCGAAAGCAGCCGGCAAGTCACCTACGGCCAGCGCACGGCGGACAATCGCCTGGTGTTTGGTGCCCGTGGCGGTTACCAGTTCGCCGGCAAGCTGCGGCACAACTTTGATTTGACCGACAGCGAAGTCGCGCTGCGTCGCTACCTGTTCGGCGAGCTTTTCCCACAGCTCAAGCACACAAAGATTACCCATTCCTGGGGCGGCAACCTCGGTATGGCACGCAATTTCCGTCCACACATGCTGTGCGACCACACCACGGGTATCGCGCTGTCCGGTGGTTATGGCGGGGAGGGCGTCGGTGCCACCAACCTGGGCGGGCGCACGCTGGCTGACCTGATCCTCAAGCGCGATACGCCACTGACCCGGCAACCCTGGGTGATTCGCGAGCGCGGCCTGGACGCACTCAAATCTTGGGAGCCCGAGCCGTGCCGCTGGCTGGGCTACAACGCGATCATTCGCAGTTTTGTCCATGAAGACCAGGTGTTGGCCAACCCCAACACCGCCCCTTGGCGCCGCAAGCTGGCGACCGGCGTGGCCGGGTTCATGGAAGGTTTCATGCACTAAGTCGTTTCACTCACACGGGAAAACCCATGAGCATCACTCAATTCAAAGACGCGCTGAATACCCACCTGCCGGACTCGTCCCCCGTGGCCGTGCCCCTGGGCGAACCCATTGCTGTGGCCTCGACGTTAAGCGTGGAGCGTACCGATGGCGTCGAGACCGGTATCTGGGAGTGCACCCCAGGCCGTTGGCGTCGCCAGATCAAATCCCAGGAGTTTTGCCACTTTATCCAGGGCCGCTGCACCTTCACCCCTGACACCGGTGAAATCGTCCACATAGAAGCCGGCGATGCACTGATGTTGCCGGCCAACAGCACCGGCATCTGGGATATCCAGGAAACCGTGCGCAAGACCTACGTATTGATTCTGTAACGCTTTGATCCTTGATCGCCTGCCATAAGAACAGCCCTAAAACCGCCAGGAAATCGAACCATGAAAGCCATTGCCCTGTTGCCCTTGATGTTGGTGGCCTCTATCAGCCAGGCCGCCGAAACGGTGAAGATCTACAACTGGTCCAGCTACATTGCGCCGGATACCACGAAAAACTTCCAGAAGCAGACCGGCATCGGCTTCAGCTACGACGTGTACGACAGCAACGAAACCCTCGATGGCAAGCTGATGACGGGCAACTCGGGGTACGACGTGGTGTTTCCGTCCAACCATTTTATGGCACGACAGATCCAGGGCGGCGCCTTGAAGAAGCTCGACAAAAGCCAGCTACCCAATTGGAAGAACCTCAACCCAGTGCTGCTCAAGGCTCTGGAAAACAACGACCCGGGTAACGCCCATGGCTTCCCGTACCTGTGGGGCAGCACCGGCATTGGCTACAACATCGACAAGGTCAAGGCGGTGCTGGGGGATAACGCGCCGGTGGATTCGTGGGACTTGATCTTCAAGCCCGAGTACATGGAGAAGCTCAGCAAATGTGGCGTGGCAATCCTGGACAACGGCCCGGAATTGTTGCCGATTGCGCTGAATTACCTCGGCTTGCCGCCCCACAGCAAAAAGCCTGAGGACTACAAGAAAGCCGAAGCGCTGCTGATGAAAGTGCGGCCTTACGTGGCGTACTTCCACTCCTCGAAATACACCGGCGACCTGGCCAATGGCGACATCTGCGTGGCGGTGGGCTTCTCCGGCGACGTATTGCAGGCCGAAAGCCGCGCCAAGGAAGCCAAGAACGGCGTGAAGATCGGCTACCAGATCCCCAAGGAAGGCGCTGCCATCTGGTTTGACATGGTGGCCATGCCCGCTGATGCCCCGGATGAAAAGGCCGGTTATGCGTTCATGAACTACCTGCTGGAACCCAAGGTGATGGCCGACATCACCAACTCCGTGCACTACGCCAACGGCAACAGCGCGGCGGACAGCCTGGTAGACCCTGAGATCAAGGCGGATACCAAGATTTATCCGAGCGAAGAAATGATGGGCAAATTGTTTGCCCTGGAAGCGATGCCGCTGAATATCGACCGGATTCGTACGCGGGTGTGGAACACCATTCGTACCGGTAAATAAGTACGACGCACATCCCTGTGGGAGCGGGCTTGCTCGCGAATGCGGTCGATCATTCAATATTTTCGGCGACTGACACATCGCATTCGCGAGCAAGCCCGCTCCCACACGTGACGAAGTTTGAAGCTTCGCGTGCACATGCTGAGCGACGTCGGCTATAAACTAGCGACTTTTTAGACTGTCACTTCTGACAGGTTTTTTTATTGGATTTTCCTCCTACTCTATCGACTCGACGTTTCAACACATAGTCAGAGGTGAGGTATGAATGAGGACGCCCTCAACACTGCCAACGTTAAAGGATCATGGGCCGGTGCAATAACCGATCCTGGAGGCCACGTCAGGCATGTTCAATCAAGTACGGTCAGCTATCACCTGCAATTTGGTGAAGAGCTTTGTGTCGGACACCAAGGTGTCGATGACAATTGGCAGGCTCTGCGAGTGCGACTCGTAGACGGTACACCCTCTGGGCTATACGTTTTGGGAAAAGGCAATCTTCAGGGAATGGATTACACACCTCCCGGAGGGGGCGGCGCTGAGCCGGCAGTGGAAGGCTCCGTCTTGTTCAGCAGGGGAGGCAACGGTTTGCTAAGCCTTACCGGGGTGACTTTTCTCTCAGCCAACGGGAGACGGATTGATTGCAACCTGATCATCGAGAGCCAGTCATCAATAAAGGATGGGCATTGATGTTTAGCCTTGCGAGGGCTCATACCCCAACGACTGGATAAACAACGAAAACAGCTCCGGCTGTGACGAAATATCCAGCTTCGCGTACAGATGCCGCCGGTGCACCTTCACCGTGTCCGGCGAAATGTTCAGGCGTTCGGCCATGGCCTTGGACGAAAACCCGCGCAGCACCAACCGCGCCACTTCCAGCTCGCGGTCCGACAGCACGCCACAGCCAAAATGACTCAACGCATCCCTTATCTGTGTGTCCATGGCCGGTGAGCGCTGGCTGCTTTGCTGCCAGTGCTGCTGCATCAGCGGCAGCACCCAAGCCCCCAAAGTGGTCATCAACCCGCTCTCATCAAAGCTGAACCGCCTTTGCATGCCCAGCGATAGCGACAACGTGCCCGCACCCGGCAATTGCAGGATGAACTGGAGTTCGTCCTCCAGCACGTTGTCGTGAAAGTAGTTGAGGAAGTACTCGCTCTGGCGAAAATGGTCCGGCGCCACTTCTTCCAGGCGGTACACGCCGCTCACGTAACCCTCGCGACAGGCCTGGAAAAACGGGTCCAGCAGGTACAACCCATTCAGATACACCAGCATTGAGGCGGGTTTGCTGCTGGGCTGGGCGTCGTATTCTTCCAGGGCCTGGGGCGGGCCCTCCAGCGGGTAGAAAATCGCCAGGGCGTTATCGAATGGCAGGCATTGGTGCAGCAACAGTACCAACTGCTTCCAGAACCGCTCGGTGCCGATATGCGCCACGGTGCGGCCCAGGCTGGCGTGCATGCCGACTTCGCGGAACAGGCTCATGTGTCGGGCTCCTGCCAGTAAAAGATCGGCCAAGGGTTCGGCTTTTGCAGGGTGGCGTCAAGGGGAGTACGCCAATAGGGGAATTGGCTGACGAGCGCCACACAGTTACCGTCGGCATCATTCAACGGGAAGCATATCCCGGAAAATCGTCATTTTTCGTTTCTGCCTCACACCAAGAACAACGACAGAGGATAACGATATGAGTGCTTCCCCCACGCCCGACGGCGTATTGAAACCCACCCTGAGCGTCTTCGATGTAGTGGCCATTACCGTGTCGGCGGTGACCCCGGCCAGTTCCGTGTTTGTGATCGCCCCGTTTGCCATCCAGCAGGCCGGCAGCGGTGTGTTCCTGGCGTTTGTCATCGCCGGTTTACTGGCCCTGATGTTCGCGTTTTGCTACGCCGAACTGGGCCGCGCCCACAACAGTGCCGGCGGTGAATATGTGTACGCCAAGCGTGTATTTGGCGGCATGGCCGGCTATGCGACGTTCTTGACGGTGCTGGTGATGTTGTTATTCATCCCGCCGGTTTTAGCGACGGGTGCGGCGACTTACCTGAACAACGCCCTCGGCACAAAATTCGACTCCCAAACCGTCGCCCTGGCCATCGTGGTGTGCAGCTACGGCCTGGGTATCCTCAATATCAAACTCAATGCCTGGATCACCGGCACTTGCCTGGTGTTGGAAGTGGCGGCATTGCTGGTGATCGTGTACCTGGGCTTCGGTAATCCGGTGCAGCCGGCCAGCGTGTTGTTCGAGCCGCAAATTGTCGAAAACGGTGTGTTGCACCTGGCGCCTTGGGCTTTGGTGATGGGTGCGGTGGGTATCGGCTTGTTTTCCTACAACGGCTACGGCCCGGCGGTGCTGCTGGCCGAAGACATGAAATGCGGCGGCAAGGGCGTGCACAAGGCGGTGCTGTGGTCGCTGGGCCTGGTGGTGATCATCGAGTTGGTGCCGATCACCGCGCTGTTGATCGGCGCGCCGTCCCTCGCCGAGATGATCGCCAGCCCCGACCCCATTGGCTACCTGCTCACCAGCCATGGCAATGAAACCCTGTCACGCCTGGTCAGCGCGGGGATCTTCCTGTCGGTGTTCAACGCCATCGTGGCCATCGTGATCCAGATTGGCCGGGTGGTGTTCAGCAGCGGCCGCGATGCGCTGTGGACGCCGAGCATCAACAAGCTGTTCACGCGCATTCATCCGCGCTGGGATTCGCCGTGGCTGGCCACGTTATTCCTGGCAATCCCTTCGGCGCTGCTGAGTTTCAGCTCCAACCTGGCGGACCTCACCTCGTTCAGCGTGTTGCTGATCATTCTGGTGTACCTGGTGGTGGCGCTGAGTGCGTTGATGAGCCGGGTGCTGCTGCGTGACCGAGAGCATCCGTATCGCATGCCGTTGTGGCCGCTGCCCGCGTTGCTGGCGGTGCTGGGGGCGGGTTACCTGTTGGCTACCCTGGTGGCGGCAGCGTCGATGCGGGACATCATGATCATCGTCGGCTTGCTGGCGGTGTCAGTGATTTTTTATTGCATCAGTGGCCGGTCGAGTCCGGTCTTCCAGAAGTTGTAAGGAGTGGTTATGCGCGCACGTCAATTGGGTATCACGTTGGGGCTGGGCACGCCCGGTGAATTAAACGCCATCACCGATGTGCCGGGGGTGCGGGTCGGTCATAGCACCCTCAACACCCGTATCAACGGCAAGCAGGTGCGCACCGGCGTCAGCGTGATCCAGCCGCGTGCCGGGGAGGCGCGGCAGCAGCCGTGCTTTGCCGGCTACCACGTACTCAATGGCAACGGCGATGCCACCGGGCTTGAGTGGATCAGCGAAGCGGGGTTGCTCACCACGCCCATGGCCATCACCAACACCCATAGCATCGGCATTGTGCGTGACACCTTGATTGCCCTGGAACGCGAGCGCTTGGCGGACCCGTCGGTGTATTGGTGCATGCCGGTGGTGATGGAAACCTACGATGGCCTGCTGAACGATATCTGGGGTCAGCACGTGGGGCCTGAACATGTGCGTGAGGCCCTGGACAGTGCCGAATCCGGGCCGGTGCAGGAGGGCGCGGTGGGCGGTGGCACCGGGATGATCTGCCACGAGTTCAAAGGCGGCATTGGCACGGCGTCGCGGCGGTTGTCAGCGCAGCAGGGTGGTTGGACGGTGGGTGTGCTGGTGCAGGCCAACCACGGCAAGCGCCAAGAGCTGCGGGTGGATGGCTACCCCGTGGGCCGCCAGCTCATGGACATTCCATCGCCGTTCGCCGAGCGCGGTACACCAGGCATGGGCTCCATCGTGGTGATCATCGCCACCGACGCGCCGCTGCTGCCGCATCAGTGCAAGCGGCTGGCGCAACGTGCGTCCATCGGCATTGCACGCACCGGCGGCGGCACCGAAGACTCCAGCGGCGATCTATTCCTGGCCTTTGCCACCGGCAACCAGGATTTGCCGCCCGCGGACTATGGTCGCAAAGGGCTGCCGTTCAGCAGTGCATTGCAGATGGTCAACAACGACCATATCTCCCCGCTGTTCAGCGCCGCGGCGGAGGCGGTCGAGGAGGCGATCATCAATGCGATCCTGGCCGGCGAGCACATGAGCACCGACGACGGCGTGCAAGTGCCTGCCCTGAACAGCGAAGCGCTGTTGCAGGCATTGCACAAGAGTGGTTGGGGGTTGTCCCGGTAATAGGGGGCAACTCAACTTATTAGTTAAGATAGTGGCTGTTTAATGTTGCCAATGACACGGTGGCATTAGATTGGATCCATTAATAAGATGTGCGGCGCTAGTTGAGCAGCATTACCGCTATTTAATATTTAAATAAGTAGCGGTGTTTTTTGTCAGACAAAATCCGGCCCGACCAACAAATACGGCGCCACACTTAGATCAGTAGTTGGTGGGTCAATTTTGCGCTTTGGAAAGATGTAGACGAAAGATTTCAAGTTGTGTCAGTTTTCTTACGCCTTCAAAAGAGGCGAGTGATAGGACGATCTCGCCAGCGGGGTTCCTATCGATCAAAGACTGATGCACTTGCAAACAAGGAAGTACGTTTATGTCAAAAGTAAAAGACCAGGCTATCGTGTCGGCGGCGCAAGCCAGCACCGCTTACTCGCAAATCGATAGCTTCAGCCATCTGTATGACCGTGGCGGCAACCTCACGATCAATGGCAAACCCTCCTATACCGTTGACCAGGCAGCTACCCAGTTGCTGCGCGACGGCGCCGCGTACCGGGACTTTGACGGCAACGGCAAGATCGACCTGACCTACACCTTCCTGACGTCGGCCTCATCGAGCACCATGAACAAACATGGCATCTCGGGCTTCAGCCAGTTCAACGCCCAACAGAAAGCACAGGCCGTATTGGCCATGCAATCCTGGGCGGACGTGGCCAATGTCACCTTCACCGAGAAAGCCACCGGCGGTGACGGCCACATGACCTTCGGCAACTACAGCAGCGGCCAGGACGGCGCAGCGGCCTTCGCATACCTGCCCGGTACCGGCGCAGGCTACGACGGCACGTCGTGGTACCTGACCAACAACAGCTACACGCCGAACAAGACCCCGGACCTGAATAACTACGGCCGGCAGACCTTGACCCACGAAATCGGCCACACCCTGGGCCTGGCTCACCCTGGCGACTACAACGCCGGGAATGGCAACCCGACCTACAACGACGCGACCTATGGACAGGACACGCGCGGCTACAGCCTGATGAGCTACTGGAGCGAGAGCAACACCAACCAGAACTTCAGCAAAGGCGGCGTCGAAGCCTACGCCTCCGGCCCGCTGATCGATGACATCGCCGCGATCCAGAAGCTCTACGGCGCCAACTACAACACCCGCGCCGGCGACACCACCTACGGCTTCAACTCCAACACCGGGCGTGATTTCCTCAGCGCCACCTCGAATGCCGACAAGCTGGTGTTCTCGGTGTGGGACGGTGGTGGCAACGACACCCTGGACTTCTCCGGCTTTACCCAGAACCAGAAAATCAACCTCAATGAAGCCTCGTTCTCCGATGTGGGCGGCCTGGTGGGCAACGTGTCCATCGCCAAGGGCGTGACCATCGAGAACGCCTTCGGCGGCGCCGGTAATGACCTGATCATCGGCAACAATGCGGCCAACGTGATCAAGGGTGGTGCCGGCAACGACATCATCTACGGCGGTGGCGGTGCCGACCAACTGTGGGGCGGTGCGGGCAACGATACCTTTGTGTTCGGTGCCAGCTCCGACTCCAAGCCTGGGGCGTCGGACAAGATCTTTGACTTTACCTCGGGTTCGGACAAGATCGACTTGTCTGGCATCACCAAAGGCGCGGGGCTGACCTTCGTCAATGCCTTCACCGGGCATGCCGGCGACGCGGTACTCACCTACGCCGCAGGCACCAACCTGGGCACCTTGGCGGTAGACTTCTCCGGCCACGGCGTGGCGGATTTCCTCGTCACTACCGTTGGCCAGGCAGCGGCCAGCGACATCGTGGCGTGATGTAAAAAGCGCGGCGTTTCGGCGCCGCGCTTCAGGGATGGAGTTTGAGGATGCAACGTTTTCCCAACTTGATCGCCTGCGTGTTGCAGGTGATGTTCGTGTCGGCAGGAGCCCACGTGATGGCGAGCAGTCTTGTTTTACCCACCAGTGCCCAACTGGCCGGGCATTGGCAGTTGCACCAGCAGGATCAGGTCTGTGCCCTGGACCTGTTGGAGCAAGCCAACGCCCTGGGTGGCGATGTGGCCTGTGCCGCTCAATGGCTGGGGGACAAACCCCTGAGCTGGTCACCGACGCCGGACGGCATCTGGTTAATGAATGCCGAAGGCACCGGTATCACTCACCTCAATCGTCAGAAAAACGGTGAGTATCTGGGGCGTACGCCGTCCGGTGCTGCCGTGATATTGCAACGCGCACCTTAGTTGCTCGTTATAACTTGATTGTTTAGTTGGCCGCCCCTTATTCGGGGTGCGGACCACTATTGCATGTGATTGGGTTCAAGGAAGATCGAATACTATGGCCAGGCCGCCGTTATTCAAAGCGCTGGGTGAATACACGAGCATCTTGATCAGTGTCGGTTGTTTTACCGCGCTGATTAACCTATTGATGCTGGTGCCCTCTATTTACATGCTGCAAGTGTATGACCGTGTACTGTCCTCCCAGAATGAAACCACCCTGGTGATGTTGACGTTGATGGTCGTGGGTTTCTTTGCGTTTATCGGTACGTTGGAAGTAATCCGCAGTTTTATCGTGATCCGTATCGGCAGCCGATTGGAACAGCGCTTCAATTTACGCGTGTACAAGGCCGCGTTCGAGCGCAACTTGCAGCGAGGCCAGGGGCATGCCGGGCAATCCCTGGGCGACCTGACCCATATCCGTCAATTCATCACCGGGCCTGCGCTGTTCGCGTTTTTTGATGCGCCGTGGTTTCCCATCTACTTGCTGGTGATCTTCCTGTTCAACGTATGGCTGGGCGTGCTCGCCACCGCCGGTGCCGCGCTGTTGATCGGTCTGGCGTGCCTCAACCAATACCTGACCAAAAAGCCCCTGGGTGAAGCCAGCGGTTATTCCCAGCAATCCACCCAGCTCGCCACCAGCCACCTGCACAACGCCGAGACCATCCAGGCGATGGGCATGCTGGGCGCGCTGCGTAAACGCTGGTTTGCCGTGCATTCGCAGTTCCTCGGGTTGCAGAACCAGGCCAGTGACACTGGTTCGGTGGTCACCGCCCTGAGCAAATCCCTGCGCCTTTGTTTGCAATCCTTGGTGCTGGGGCTTGGGGCGTTCTTGGTGATCAAGGGCGATATGACGGCGGGGATGATGATTGCCGGTTCCATCCTGATGGGCCGTGTGCTGAGCCCCATCGACCAGTTGATTGCCGTGTGGAAGCAGTGGAGTTCGGCGAAGCTGGCCTACCAGCGGCTTGACGATTTGTTGCGCGAATTCCCGCCGGAAGTCGAACAGATGAAATTGCCGGCGCCGAATGGCCAGGTCAGTTTCGAGCAGGTCAGCGCGGGCCCGCCGGGGCGGCGTGTGGCGACCTTGCACCACGTCAGTTTCAACCTCGGCGCCGGTGAAGTGCTGGGCGTACTCGGCGCCTCGGGCTCCGGCAAATCGACCCTGGCCCGCGTGCTGGTGGGCGTATGGCCGACGTTGTCCGGCACTGTGCGCCTGGACGGTGCGGACATTCATCGCTGGGACCGCGACGACCTCGGCCCGCACATCGGCTACCTGCCCCAGGACATCGAACTGTTCAGTGGCAGCATCGCCGACAACATTGCGCGCTTTCGCGAAGCCGACCCGGAGCAAGTGGTGAAGGCCGCGCAACAAGCCGGGGTGCATGAGCTGATACTGCGTTTGCCCCAGGGCTACGACACCGTATTGGGCGACAACGGCGCAGGCCTGTCCGGCGGCCAGAAGCAGCGGGTGGCCCTGGCGCGTGCGCTGTACGGCGGCCCGCGCCTGATCGTGCTGGACGAACCCAACTCCAACCTCGACACCGTCGGTGAAGCCGCGTTGGCCAGTGCCATCGTGCAGATGAAAACCCAGGGCAGCACGGTGGTGCTGGTCACCCATCGTTCGGCGGCATTGGCCCAGGCCGACAAGTTGATGGTGCTCAACGACGGCCATCTACAGGCCTTCGGACCTAGCCAGGACGTGTTGCGGGCGTTGTCCGGGCAGCGCGAACAACCGCCTCAAGCAAGGATGCCCGCATGATCCATGAACAACACGATGCGCGTTTTTTTGCGCGCATGGGCTGGCTGCTGACCGTGGTCGGTGCCGGCGGTTTTTTCCTGTGGGCCAGTTTGGCGCCTTTGGACCAAGGCATTCCGGTGCAAGGCACGGTGGTGGTGTCGGGCAAGCGCAAGGCAGTGCAGACCCTCAGCCCTGGCGTGGTCAGTCGAATTTTGGTGAAGGAGGGCGAAACCGTCAGGCAAGGCCAACCGCTGTTCCGCCTCGACCAGACCCAGCACCAGGCTGACGTGCAGTCGCTGCAAGCCCAATACCGCATGGCCTGGGCCAGTGTGGCGCGCTGGCAGAGCGAGCGTGACAACCTCAGCCGTGTCACGTTTCCGGCCGCGTTGAGCGCCGATCCTGACCCTGCATTGGCGTTGGTGCTTGAGGGTCAGCGCCAACTGTTCAGCAGCCGCCGCGAGGCCTTTGCCCGCGAGCAGGCCGGGATTCGCGCCAATATCGACGGCGCCACCGCGCAACTGGGCGGCATGCGTCGCGCCCGCAGTGACCTGACGGCCCAGGCCCAATCCCTGCGTGATCAACTGAGCAACCTGCAACCCTTGGCCGACAACGGCTACATCCCGCGAAACCGGTTGATGGAGTACCAACGCCAGTTGTCCCAGGTGCAACAAGACCTGGCGCAGAACAGCGGCGAAAGCGGCCGGGTAGAGCAAGGCATTCTCGAATCGCGGCTTAAATTGCAGCAGCACAGCGAGGAGTATCAAAAAGAAGTGCGCGGCCAGTTGGCCGATGCACAGTTGCGCAGCCTGACCCTGGAGCAGCAACTGACCTCTGCCGGTTTTGACTTGCAGCACAGTGAAATCATCGCCCCGGCGGATGGCATTGCAGTCAACCTCAACGTGCACACCGAGGGTGCGGTGGTGCGTGCGGGTGAGACGTTGCTGGAGATCGTGCCCCAGGGCACGCGCCTGGAAGTGGAAGGGCATTTACCGGTGCATTTGGTGGACAAGGTCGGTACCCAGTTGCCGGTGGACATTCTGTTCACGGCTTTCAACCAGAGCCGCACGCCACGGGTACCGGGGCAGGTGAGCCTGGTTTCTGCCGACCAGATGCTCGATGACAAAACCGGCGCGCCGTACTACGTGCTGCGCACCACCGTCAGCGAAGCCGCCTTGGAAAAACTCCACGGCCTGGTGATCAAGCCCGGTATGCCAGCCGAGATGTTTGTGCGCACCGGCGAGCGCTCGCTGCTCAATTACCTATTCAAACCGCTGCTGGATCGTGCCGGCTCTGCGTTGACCGAGGAATGAACATGAGACCTGTGTTTATTGCCTTCCTGTTGAGCTGTGCCAATGCCCAGGCCGCCATGGGCCCGTTCGATGTGTACGAGCAAGCGCTGCGGAATGACCCAGTGTTCCTTGGCGCCATCAAAGAGCGCGATGCCGGCCTGGAAAACCGCGCCATCGGCCGCGCTGGGCTGCTGCCCAAGCTGTCCTACAACTACAACAAGGGCCGCAACAATTCCCAGGCCACCTTGCCCGATGGGCGTGGCGGCAGTTATCACGACGACCGTAACTACAACAGTTACGGTTCCACTTTCAGCCTGCAACAGCCGCTGTTCGACTACGAGGCCTATGCCAACTACCGCAAGGGCGTGGCCCAGGCACTGTTTGCCGATGAAAGCTTTCGCGACAAGAGCCAGGCATTGCTAGTGCGGGTGCTGACTTACTACACCCAAGCGTTGTTCGCCCAGGACCAGATCGACATCGCCCGCGCCAAAAAGAAGGCCTTCGAACAACAGTTCCAGCAGAACCAACATCTGTTCCAACAGGGCGAGGGCACCCGCACCGATATTCTCGAAGCGGAGTCGCGTTACGAACTGGCCACGGCCGAAGAGATCCAGGCACTGGACGAGCAGGATGCGTCGTTGAGGGAGTTGGGCGCATTGATCGGCGTGCCAAGCGTCGACATCCACGACCTGGCGCCGCTGAACCAAGGCTTCGCTGCGTTCACCTTGACCCCGGCCAATTACGACACCTGGCATGAGCTGGCGATCAGCAACAACCCCACCCTGGCCTCCCAACGCCAGGCCCTGGAGGTGGCCCGTTATGAAGTGGAACGCAACCGCGCCGGGCATCTGCCCAAGGTCACGGCCTATGCCAGCTCGCGCCAGCAGGAATCCGACAGCGGCAACACCTACAACCAGCGCTACGACACTAACACTATCGGCGTCGAAGTCAGCCTGCCGCTGTACGCCGGTGGTGGTATCTCGGCCTCCACCCGCCAGGCCAGCCGCGCAATGGAACAGGCTGAATATGAGTTGGAGGGCAAGACCCGCGAAACCCTGATCGAACTGCGTCGCCAGTTCAGCGCATGCCTGTCAGGGGTGAGCAAGTTACGTGCGTATCAAAAGGCACTGGCATCGGCCGAAGCGCTGGTGGTGTCGACCCGGCAAAGCATCCTGGGTGGCGAGCGGGTCAACCTGGATGCGCTCAACGCCGAGCAGCAGCTCTACAGCACCCGTCGCGACCTGGCACAGGCGCGTTATGACTACTTGATGGCCTGGACCAAATTGCACTACTACGCCGGCAACCTGCGCGATACCGACTTGGCCAAAGTCGATGAAGCGTTTGGGCCCGCACCCCGTTGATTCGCTAGTTCGGCACATCCAATAAAAAGAGAGGCACTACCATGGGAATCTTCGACTATAAAAACCTCGGCAGCGAGGGCTCCAAAGCGTTGTTTGCCGATGCCATGGCAATCACGTTGTACAGCTATCACAACCTGGATAACGGCTTTGCCGTGGGCTACCAACACAATGGCCTGGGGCTGGGCTTACCGGCGACGCTGGTAGGGGCGCTGCTGGGTAGCACTGACTCCCAAGGCGTGATACCGGGCGTCCCCTGGAACCCGGATTCGGAAAAAGCAGCCCTGGATGCCGTGCAAAAGGCCGGTTGGACACCGATCAGCGCCAGCGCCTTGGGTTATGGCGGCAAGGTCGATGCGCGGGGCACGTTTTTTGGTGAAAAGGCTGGCTACACCACGGCGCAAGTGGAGGTGCTGGGCAAATACGATGAAGCGGGGAAACTGCTGGAGATCGGCCTCGGTTTTCGCGGCACCTCCGGGCCGAGGGAAAGCCTGATCAGCGACTCCATCGGCGACTTGGTCAGCGACCTGCTGGCGGCACTGGGGCCTAAGGATTATGCAAAGAACTATGCCGGCGAAGCGTTTGGCGGATTGCTCAAAACGGTTGCCGACTATGCCATCGCTCATGGCCTCGATGGCAAAGACGTGGTGGTCAGCGGCCATAGCCTGGGCGGCCTGGCGGTCAATAGCATGGCCGATCTGAGCAACGACAAGTGGTCGGGATTCTACAAGGACGCCAACTACGTCGCTTATGCCTCGCCCACCCAGAGTACCGGCGACAAAGTGCTTAACATCGGTTATGAAAACGACCCGGTATTCCGCGCGCTGGACGGTTCATCCTTCAACCTGACGTCCTTGGGCGTACACGACAAACCCCATGAATCGACCACCGACAATATCGTCAGCTTCAACGACCATTACGCCTCGACGTTGTGGAATGTACTGCCGTTTTCCATCGCCAACCTGCCGACCTGGGTCACCCATTTGCCCACCGGCTACGGCGACGGCCTGACGCGGATCGTTGAATCAGGTTTCTACGAGCAGATGACTCGCGACTCCACGGTGATCGTCGCCAACCTGTCCGACCCGGCACGCGCCACCACCTGGGTGCAGGACCTGAATCGCAACGCCGAGCCCCACAAGGGCAATACCTTCATCATCGGCAGCGACGGCAACGACCTGATCCAGGGCGGCAAGGGTGTGGACCTTATCGAGGGCGGCAAAGGCAATGACACGATCCGCGACAACAGCGGCCACAACACCTTTGTGTTCAGCGGCCATTTTGGCAACGACCGCATCATCGGCTACCAGCCCACCGACACACTGGTGTTCAAGGAGGCAGACGGCAGCACCGACCTGCGTGACCACGCCAAAGTGGTCGGCGCAGACACGGTACTTACGTTTGGCGCCGACTCGGTCACCTTGGTGGGCGTCGGCCACGGCGGCCTGTGGGCCGAAGGTGTGGTGATCAGCTGACCGCTAAGCGCTAAGCCGCTGCTACCGGCCGTACTACCACTCGTATTACCACCCGCACTACCGGTATTGAACGGGATCTTTCAGATGTAACCAATTCCAATGTGGGAGCGGGCTTGCTCGCGAATGCGGCGTGTCAGGCGATACATTCCTCGCTGACCTACCGCATTCGCGAGCAAGCCCGCTCCCACATTTCGGTCTGTGTTCGGCATAGAGCCGCTATCACTTTTCCTTGATGACGGTCGCCACATCGGCGGCCTTTACGCGTACGCGCTTGCCGGCGATGTCGGTGAATTCGTAGAAGCCGTCAGCGCTGTCGGTCTTGGGCAGATCCTTGGTTAAGTACTGTGTGCCGTTTTGCAGTGTCACCACGGTTTGCGTTGCGCAACCGCTCAAAACCAGAAAAGTGAGTGCAACCAGTGGCAGACCCAAATTCTTCATGTTCATTACCTATACCTTTGACCTTGAAAAAACCCGCGCCAGGGCTGCGGGGTCACAAATTTTACGCCATCGACTTCCCCATCTGATCACTTTTATACAAAAAGTTGCGTGCGCCATTTATCTATTACCGATTGCAACAACGGCTGGCTGGCGGCAATCTGTATGCATAACCAGTATTTGATCACCGTGCGCCATGGCCAACCCTCTCGACGACCCGCTCTATTACCTGCATAACTTCCGCCAGGTCCTGCATTGGCTGGGGCAACGCTATGTCGATTTGCTTGATGCAGACGAAGCCCATTTCATTCAGCAATTTGACAGCTTGCCGCAACCTTCCCAGGCGTTGTTGGTGCGCATGGTGATGCGTAAAGGTGTGCACTTTCGTGCGGGCAAGCTCAATTATCTGGAGATCGGCTGTACTCGTGCCGCCGCAGGGCCGCTGTTGGAATTGGGCTGGGTGCTGGACCAATCCCCGCTGGCGTTTGCAGAACTGTTCGGTTTGCTGCAAAAGGCGGAGGTTTTCAGCGCGTTCAAGCCCTGGATCGAGCAGCCCAAGGGCAACAAAGCCGACTGGTTTGAAGGCTTGGCGGCGCAATTTACCGAAACGCGCAGCTTCTCTGGTTGGTGTCCTGACCTCGCCGATACGCTCTACAGCCTAAACGTGATGGAGCTGTGTGACCGCCTGCGGCTGATGTTTTTCGGCAACTTGCATCAGGATTGGTCCGAATTTGTACTGGCCGATCTGGGCATCTACACCTACGAAAAAGTCGAGTTCTGCGCCGAGTCCCGTGGCTTGCGCAGCCGTGATGACGTGCGCGGCTTTTTATTCCTGCACCAGTGCCAGCAGGCCTTTGAAACCGGCGAAGCATTGGAGTCCGTGCTGGCCGATATCGCCACATTCAGCACCGATAATCCGTGGTTGGAAAAGCGCCGCGCCAAGCTGTTGTTCCAGGTCGGGCAATATTGCGAGCGCATGGCCGAATTGGACTTGGCGCAACAGATCTACCGTACCTGCGCATACCCCGGCGCACGTTCACGGCTGATCCGCGTACTGGAACGCCAAGAGGATTTCGCCCAGGCCATGAGGTTGGCGAGCGAGGCGCAACAAGCGCCGCAAAGTGCCGCCGAGCAGCAGCACCTGTTGCGTGTCCTGCCGCGACTGCGGCGAAAGCTCGGCGAGCCGGCGTTGCCCACGGTCAAGCCCCGACCCGTCACGCGCTTAGACCTGGACCTGGCACTGCCAGACCCGTTGATGTCGGTGGAATACTGCGTACAGGCGCACCTGAACGAGCCAGACGGGCCAGTGCATTACGTGGAAAACGGCCTGATCAACTCGCTGTTCGGCCTGCTGTGCTGGGAGGTGATCTTTGCGCCGTTGCCTGGCTCGTTTTTCCACCCGTTCCAGCGTGGCCCGGCGGACTTGCACAGCGAAGATTTCCATCAGCGACGCGCCGCGCAATTCGCCGCGTGCTTCGAACAACTGCAGGATGACCGCTACAAGGCCACCATCCGCCAACGCTACGCCGATAAATGGGGCATCCAATCCCCCTTCGTCTTCTGGAACCTGCTCAGTGCAGACCTGCTGGACCAGGCCTTGGAATGCCTGCCCGCCGAACACCTGCGCTACTGGTTTGAACGCTTGCTGCTGGATATCCGCGCCAACCGCGCCGGCATGCCGGACCTGATCCAGTTCTGGCCGGCGCAAAAGACCTACCGCATGATCGAAGTGAAGGGCCCCGGCGACCGCTTGCAAGACAACCAACTGCGCTGGCTGGAGTTCTGCGGCGAGTACCAGATGCCGGTCACCGTCTGCTACGTGCGCTGGGCGGAGCAACCGGCTTGAGCTACAGCGTGGCCGTGCGGGCGATGTGTGAGTTTACGGCCAAGGTCGGCGACCTCGACCTGCGCTTTACCCCGTCACCCAGTGCCCAGGAAGGCATCGTCGGCCATCGCACCGTGGCCTCTCGCCGCAACGCGCATTACCAGAACGAAGTGGCGCTGGAGGGCGAATACCAACAGCTCACGGTACGGGGCAGGGCAGACGGCTACGACCCGGACGCCAATCGCCTCGAAGAGGTCAAAACCTACCGCGGCGACCTTGACGCCCAACCCGCCAATCATCGGCTGCTGCATTGGGCGCAAGTGAAAGTGTATGGTTGGTTGATGTGCCAGAAACTTGGGCTGACCGAGATCAACCTTGCGCTGGTGTACTTCGATATCGTCGGCGAAGGCGAGACCCTGTTGAGCCAAGCCTTCCAGGCCGCCGAGCTGGAAGAGTTCTTCAACCAACAATGCGCGCTGTTTCTCGACTGGGCCCGCCTGGAGATGCAACACCGTGAAGCGCGCAATGCGGCGGCGCAAAGCCTGGGGTTTCCCCATGCTGATTTTCGCGCCGGGCAACGCACCCTTGCCGAGACGGTGTACAAGGCGGTCAGCACCGGCCGCTGCCTGATGGCCCAGGCCCCCACCGGCATTGGCAAGACCATCGGCACGATCTTCCCGCTGCTTAAGGCCCTGGCGCCGCAGCAACTGGACAAGGTGTTCTTCCTCACCGCCAAGACCCCTGGCCGCAAACTCGCCCTGGATGCCGCCCAAGTGCTGTACGCGAATAACCAGGACCTGTCGTTGCGGGTACTGGAACTGGTAGCCCGGGACAAAGCCTGCGAACACTTGGACAAAGCCTGCCATGGCGAGTCCTGCCCCTTGGCCAAGGGCTTCTACGACCGTTTGCCCGCAGCCCGCAGCGCGGCCTCCAAGGTACGCCTGCTGGACCAGCGCAACCTGCGGGAAGTCGCCCTGGCCCATGACGTGTGCCCGTATTACCTGAGTCAGGAAATGGCGCGCTGGGCCGACCTGGTGGTCGCCGACTACAACTATTACTTCGACTTTGGCGCCATGCTCTTCGGCCTGGCCCAGCTTAACCAATGGCGAGTCGCCGTGCTGGTGGACGAAGCCCACAACCTGGTGGAACGCGCCCGTTCGATGTACAGCGCGAGCCTCGACCAGTACAGCCTTAAGACCCTGCGCGATACCGCGCCAGAAGCCTTGAAGAAACCCTTGCAGCGCCTGAACCGCGAATGGAATTCGCTGCACAAAGACCAAATCGCGCCGTATCAGGCGTACGCCACAAGGCCGGAAAAACTACTGCAAGCCCTGAGCCTGTGCACCAGCGCCATGGGCGATTATTTCAACGACCACCCCGAAGCGTTGAGCGGTGACCTGCAAACCTTCTACTTCGATGCGCTGCAATGGGCCAAAGTCGCCGAACTGTTCAATGAACAGTTCATCTTCGATATCAGCAAGCGCCAGTTCAATGGCAAACGCAGCAGCTCGACCCTGTGCCTGCGCAACGTGGTGCCCGCAGAATTCATCCGCCCACGCTTGACCGCTGCTCGCAGTAGCGTGTTGTTTTCCGCAACGTTAAGCCCACGGCACTATTACGCCGACCTTCTGGGGTTGCCGGCGGACACGGCGTGGATCGATGTGGAGTCGCCATTCAAGGCCGAACAGTTGCACGTGCGTATTGTCGATGAAATCTCCACGCGTTTTGCCCATCGCAGCGCTTCACTTGAACCCATCGTCAAGTTGATCGCCGACCAGTTCGCCAACCAGCCGGGCAACTACCTGGCGTTTTTTTCAAGCTTTGATTACCTGCAACAGGTGGCGCAGTTGCTCGCCGAACAATACCCGCACATTCCGCTGTGGCAGCAATCACGCGGCATGGCCGAGGCCGAGCGGCAGGCGTTTCTTGATCAGTTCACCCAGCACAGCCAGGGCGTGGGGTTTGCTGTTTTGGGCGGGGCGTTTGGCGAGGGTATCGACTTGCCGGGCAGTCGCTTGATCGGCGCGTTTATCGCCACATTGGGGCTGCCACAACTGAACCCGGTCAATGAGCAGATGAAACTGCGCATGGGCGCCATTTTTGGCGCGGGGTACGACTACACCTATCTGTACCCCGGTATTCAAAAGGTCGTGCAGGCGGCGGGGAGGGTGATCCGCAGCCAGCACGATCGTGGGGTGGTCATGTTGATTGATGACCGGTTTGGGGAGCCGCGAGTGCGGCAGTTGTTGCCCGCGTGGTGGGCGCTCAAATGATGGTTATCACACGCCGCAACGATTCGTTGAGGTCGACGGCGCGAGCCTTGGTGAAACCGGTGTCGATCACATAGTACAGCTCCGGGCGGTAGCCCTTGAACATCTGCAATTGCGCCCGAGTGATCACGCGCCTCACAGGCGCACCATCAGGAATGGAGAGGCCAACGGGCTGTGTGTCAATGTGTACGATGACGTCGTTAAGTGCCCTGACGTAACGCAGGATCAGCGAGATCTTATCGGCAGCATGGCGCCAAGCGTAGTAGGGGATAGATGCAATCACATGCTCAGGGTCATCCCCGATAACGTCACTGGGGTAACCCTCGATAGAAGGATCCGCCAGTCGAACAATGCTGCCCTTGACCTGGGCGGTGGTCTTTTTGGAGTAGATCTCGAAGGGCGCAGCGCCCCTTCTCAAGACGAAGCTGGTATCTATGCGCCCTTCAGCCGCCGCCCGTACGTCCAGGTAGTCGAAAAACGCCGAAACTGGCCTGCCGGCTGTGGTGATGGGGACATACTTGTGCACGACCTTAATCCCACCTTTGGGGGGGTAGAATCGGCATGTCACATCGTAGATGTCATTGCGTAAGCCGATGTTTGATGGGGTGAACATTTGCAATTCCAGCGGTTTTTCATCCACCACCTCCAGATCGATATAGCCTGACGGGCCAGCGTTGACGGGGATGGGCCCGTCGGGCTTGGATGTGTCGAGCGTCACTGATACGAAGATGCCTGCGGACCCCGGTGTAGAAACGTTGCCCACCAGGTCGATGATTTCGAGCCACACTTCATTGCGTTTACCGTCGCCACCATCGACGATGTCTTGGTAGGTCACGGGGATGACTGTTGGATTGATGGCGCCCGCCACCGGCTGAGTAATGATTACGTGCCCCCAATGGAGAATGATCTTATCTAATGGATGGACGTTCTTGTAGGGCTGTACCGTGACTTTAACGGTATGGGCATTGCCTGGCACGATCACTGTTTCGGAGACGCTGAAGTCAATGCCTGAGTGCCCCGGCTTGACTTGGTCGTCGTCGTCACCGGCGGGCAGTTCGGTTCTTACAAAGACTTCCAGCACATACGATAGGTCGTCACCACTACCATCCCCGTAGCTAACAGCGTAGACCAATGCGTGGGGCCCATCGGGGAGGTTCTTCTGTTCGGTGCTGAAAAAGTAGAAATTGTGGGCTTCTTCCCCAGCCACCAGTTTCTTGACCGCGAGCGGCTCGATAGTTGTGGGGGTGATCAACTTTCCGACGGTGATCACATCACCCACCTTGGCTTTCCAGTTCTTGTCGACCCGGAACGTCAGGCCCGATTCAAATAGCCAGGCGGGAATGCCGCCGTCGTAGCCATCGACATTTTCAGTCATACCGGGAATGGACAGACGATCAAGATTTTTTGGGTTTTTCTTGAGCTTTAGCTTCAACAAGTTCTTCGCCGTGGCCGGCTTTTTGGGCGCGCTGACAGGTTTGGGCTTTGCGGGCGTTTTTGGCGCAGCCTTTGCCTTGCTCGTAGTGGGTTTTGCCGCCGCCTTGGTTGCGGCCGGGGGCTTTTGGGCTGCCATGGTGACCTCCTGACTGATGCCGCTGCACGTGAGTCCCAGTGACCACGCGCCCTGGTCACATCAAACACCCCAAACACGGCGCCGGCTACTGTCAGAACTAACAGGTACTGCGCATAAACGGCAGTCAAACCCCGCCAGGAGAACCGTTCGTCGCCACCTGTTAATTCTGACAGTAGCCAATCGATACAAGCCGATGCTTGATAGACCCAACGCCATAACACCGCATAAGGGGACGCATCATGGCCAAGAAAAAAACGCCGAAAGCGGCTCTGCTGCAACCCATTTTTATCCCCGATTTAGAGCCTAAATTCGACGGAGATGCGGAGGGGGCCGATGGGGGCATTGGCCTGCGTAATATCGAGAGCCCGTTGGTTGTCTATCTCATCAACCCCAAAGATGGTGTTAATGCTGGCAGTGTTGCCAGGCTCTATTGGACGAATAGAAATTCTGCGGTGGCCTCTACCCAGATTCGCGAAGAAGACGTAGATCAAGCACTGATTCCCCTGACAGTACGAGAAGACTATGTGAGGGAATTTTGGGCCAACCCGGTGTACGGCAAGTTGACACGCGCTGGTGGCAATGAGTCTTTTACCCAGGAAATCAAGGTGCGTGTGCGCACGAACCGACCCGGCGGCGAAACGGGGCCGCAGCCGGGTGGTCATACGGGGTTGCTGTACGTAATACCGCCAGAGGTCATACTCAATGGTGTCACCGAAGCCATGGCGCAAGCGGGCATCAAGGTCACCATTCGCTATTGGGAATACATGCGCCCTTATGACTTGATTCGGTTGGTATGGGGCTCCCAGACGGTTGAGCGCCGTGTTCAGCCCGGGGAGGAAGGGCGGGATGTTGTTGTCAACGTTGACTATGCGACGATCAAGGCGGCTGGCAACAACCCCCTGACCCGCGTCGCTTATCAGGTTCGCGACGCGGGGGGCAACCTCCCGGCAGAAGGGGCGCGCTGGTCGGTTTCAATCTGGATTGATGTGCATCTCAGCGAGGTACGCCCAGGGGCGCCCTGGTTGAAATTCCCTGACACACACCCAAATCGTATCGATTTGTCCGAGCTGGGCGGTTGGGACGTGGAGATTCAAACATGGGTCTTCAGTAGCGAGTCCGATGCGTATTCCCATATTGCGCTGATATGGGACGGCAAAGACAGTGAGGGCATCTCTGTTCCGCATACGGCCATCCAGCCATTGGATCGCCAGGGGCTTTATACATTTACCGTCGACAATGCCCTGGTCGCCGCCCTCGCCGACGGAACCGCCAGCGTACATATGCTGTACCAGCGCGCAGGCGGTGAGCAGCCCTCGCAAAAACTCTACCTGGATATTTTCGGGCAAATCATCAGATGGCCCGCGCCGAGAATCCGCGAAGATCTGGGCGGTCACATTGACCCTTCGTTCAATGCCACTGTTTACTTCCCGCTGCAAGAGAGCTGGCCGGGCGATGCCCTTATTGAGGTTGTTATACGGGTCAGCAGACCGGATGTGAGCATTGAATTTCGGATGGGGCGTGAGGTCGATGACGTCCCACCTACGCCAGCCGGGGAACTGCAGTTCACGGCGCCCGCAGCTGAAGTCAAACGGTTTGAGGGCTATGTGGCCGATGTGTATTACGCGTTGACCCGCAAAGGCAGCAACAAACCTCAAGAATCCCTGCGCCTGCAAATCGTGGTAGGCGTGCTTGTGCGCACAATGCCCGTACCCATTGTCGAGAAGGCGATTACGAACCAGCTGAACCCCGATGACATCACCGATTTCGCCAAAGTCTTTTCGACCTTTACCGAGACGTTGCGCAGCGACTGGATCAGAATGTTCTGGATCGGCCCTCGCGCTCGAACCGAGGTGGCGGTGCAGGTGGCCGTCGATGGCACCACGACCCAACACGATATCGCCAAGTCCTATTTGTTGAACAATCTGAATGAAACGGTGACGGTGTTCTACTCGCTGACACGTGGGTCGGAGCCGCCGCGTTATTCGCAAATCACCGACGTGTTGATCAGTCGCAAACTGGACGAATTGCCTGCACCGACGTTGTTGGACGCGGATGTGACCGGTCAAAACACCGCCGACCTTGAGCCGTTGAAGGTGCAAACGGGCACCAAACTGGTGGTGGAATACGTCGGTATGCACAATGACGACTCTATAAAAGTGCACATGGTCGGTGCCAATAACGGTGGCTCTCCAGACATCCCAGCCAAGAACGGTAACCAGGTGGTGCAAATGGTGGAGTTCGACATTACTGCCGCCGCCATCGCCGCCAACATCCGCAATCAACCTTCCATCGTCAAGTTTCATTATGTAGTGACCCGTGCAGGTACGCCGAAGACCTCGGCGACATTGACGGTAACGGTAAAACCGATACCAGTGGCAGAGTTGGCGAAGACTGTTATCAAACTCAATGAAGCCAATGCCACAACTAAAGTGCTGGACCTGAGTGCGTTTTCCGGTAACGCAACGGCGCATGTAGGCATCTGGCCGTTTATGTTCAACACCCGGCCCGTTTGGTTGAGGTTTCTGGGCATAACGGCCGATAACGTCGTTCATAATGAACTGTTGTTCAACGGCGCGGGCAGTGCCGCAGTCAACCCAAACTGGATAGCGACTGGAAGCATCGAATACAGGCTTTTACGTACCTACCTGGAGGGGCTGGGCCGTGATACCGAGTTGACGGTCGAGTTCAAGGCAGCACTTAGTGCCAGCAAACTTGAGGCTGATGCGGTTGCGTTTCCGTTGGTCAAGTACAGGGTAAACAGTATGCAGTTGCCTGCCGAATTCCCTGTGCCGAAGCTGACCCAGGCAACGGTGACAGGTACAACTACTGCGACCCTGGCGCCATTGAACGCACAAAACGGGGGGACGGTCTCGGTCCAGTTCACTCCGATGTACACCACCGACAGCATCAAGGTCACGATGGTCGGCACGGCGGGAGCGGGATCACCGGTCATCGCTGCCAAACATGGGTTGACCGGTGGGGTGGTCACTTTTGATATTCCCAGGGCAGGGATTGCCGCCAACGTTGGCAATGCCAACAAGACGTTCACGCTTAAATATGAGGTAACCCGTGAAGGTGTAACTCGTCCATCGGCGACGTTGACGGTGACGGTGACGCCGATTCCGCAGGCAGAGCTGCTAAAAACCGTCATGCAGATTCTTCAGGCCAACCAGAGCACTAAGGTATTGGACCTGAGCGCAGTAACGGCGGGGGCCACGACTCGTGTCGGTGTCTGGCCATTTATCACCTCCGCTTTTCCGGTATGGCTCAAGCTGACCGGGCAGAAAAATGATGGAACCCAAATTACACCTATCGTGGTTTGGAATGGAGCCAGCGGGGCAGCAGTGAACCAAGGTTGGATTAATGCCGGGTTCTTGGATGCAGCTATTGCGTATAACAGCCTGAAAGATTTGGGCCATGGTAAGAAACTGGCCATGGAGCTCAAGGCCGCGATGAGTACCAGCAAAGTGGAGGCGGACGCGATTGTCTTTCCTTTGGTGAACTACACCATCGCGGATACACGCCCTCCCAGTTTGTCGATTGCGCCCACGGTCAACGAGGCCGACCCCTATAACAATGCATTGAGCCTACTTAAACCTATCAGTGGAGTGACCGTTGTTGTACCGCACTATGCGGGAATGTGGGTGGGGGACGATATTACTTTAGTCTGGAGCGGTGGCAGCGCGGGATCGCAGGGGAAAAAGGTTACAAGTTTGGGGGCGCAGTCGATTTCAGTCCCTCAATCGGTGATAACCCAAAGCATCGGGAAAACATTGAATTTTTCCTATAACGTAAAACGCCAGGGTGGCACCGTCGCATCGCCGGCGTCTCCAACGTTGTCGATTGCCGTTCAAGATCCGGTGCTAACCGGCACAGTAAAGTTTACTTCTGGCACAACTAGCTATTATAAAGTAACACCCACCTCAACCCATGTTTCGGTCCCTTCAAGTACGCCAAATAATAGGGTAGTTGCCCAAACCAACCAATTGGCGGCGAGCGCTGAAACTAGAGGAACAGGAACCAATTGGAATATGGGTAACGTTAACTTAATTGGACCCCAGCCCAGTACGACGTCGGATATTTTTCCAACAAATGTAAAAGGGATAGGTATGCGATTTGTTAGGTTCACCATCCCTACGAACGTGTCTGATTACTTTAATGGTGGAGGCTTAGGCCCTACCACGAATGGAGAAGCATCCAATGGCGTTGATCCGCTGCAGCGCAGAATGCATGTAGAGTTCATAAAGGTTGGGCCTGTTACCTCTGGCACTATCGCCGCGGGGTACATAATGCAGCGCGTGGCCGGCAGCAATAGACTTCATTTTCTGGGTGTTCAACTGATGAGTGCGATTACCTTTACAGCGACCTGAGCAGGGAGAAAAACGTTTCGACCAGACAACCCTGATGAACAGGCATTCCGTAAAACTATGGAGGTGGTTCGAGCACAATCAATCCATCATGCTGAACACAGAGGCCTAAATCAGGAGCCATGATGGATGTGATTCGACAACTGCGCCTTATGGTCAACGGCATTTCCCTAAGCGTGCACATCGCTGGCCCCGAGGCCGGCCCACCCATTTGGCTACTACACGGCTTCCCCGAATGCTGGCATTCCTGGCGCGAGCAAATCCCGGCATTGGTCCAGGCCGGTTATCGGGTATTTGCCCCTGAAATGCGCGGTTATGGCCGTTCCAGCTCACCGCCAAACGTGGCCGATTACGACCTGCTGACGCTTTGTGCAGACATCCAGGCCGCCATGGACCTGCTGGGCCATCACCGAGTCACTATGGTTGGGCATGACTGGGGCGCGGTGGTGGCCTGGCACCTCGCACTGTTGGAGCCCGAGCGCGTCAGCGCATTGGTCACGATGTCGGTGCCGTTCGCCGGAAGGGCACGCCGACCGGTGATCGAGATCATGCGCGAGCTGTACGCCGACCGCTTCAACTACATCCTGTACTTCCAGGCACCTGGGGTTGCCGAGCAGGAATTGAATGCCGATATTGAGCGAACGCTTAGGCTGTTCATGCAGGATCAGGATGTGTTCCTACAGCACAAGCCTGCCAGCGCAACGTTGCTTGAAGGTGTCGCTACACCAGGTCCATTGCCCGGCTGGTGCAGCCAGCAGGATTTGGACGTTTACGTGCAAACCTTCGCCGAGCACGGTTTTCGCGGGCCGTTGAACTGGTATCGCAACTTCGAACGCAATTGGCAACGCACCGAGTTCCTTGCTGGCAAGCAGGTGCTGCAACCCACGTTGTTCCTGATTGGCGACCGCGACCCGGTGGGCGTGTTTGAAGCCCACACCCTCAAGCGCATGCCCGACGCGGTTCCCAACCTGGAGCAGCATGTATTGTCCAACTGCGGTCACTGGATCCAGAACGAGCAAGGCGCACAGGTCAACGCACTGTTGCTCGACTTTCTAGCGAGAACGCAAACGTAGCCCCGCGCCCTGGGCGATCAACCCACTCAATACTGCGCCCGTGCAATTGCAGGATTCGATGCACGATACGCAAGCCCAGCCCACCGTCGCGCCGTGCACCGCCGATGGTGAAGGCGCGCAGGAACAAGCCTTCACGCAGCTCGGCATCGATGCCTGGGCCGCTGTCGCTCACGGTGACGGTGACGCCATCCGCACCCGGCGAAAGGATCACTTCGATCGCCCCACACACCGGCGTATGCCGCAAAGCATTGTCCAGCAGGTTGGTCAGCACGCGCTCGATCAACCCCAAATCTGCAAACACCGTTGGCACCTGCGGTGGCAGGGTGGCGATGAGAGAGATAGCGCGCGCTTCGGCGGTCAATTCGAACTTCTGGAAGATGTCCTGCACCAAGTCCGGTAACGAAAACCCTTCGATCACCGGCTGCACAAAGCCGTGTTCCAGCCGCACCAATTCCAGCAGCGACTGCGCCAACCCGCCGACCTTGCGACTCTGGTCCAGGGCGATGCCCAGGTAGCGGTGCCGTTCTTCAGGGCTCAGGCTGGCATCCTTGAGCGACAGGGTTTCCAGATAACCATGCAACGACGCCAATGGCGTGCGCAGGTCATGGGAAATATTGGCCACCATTTCCCGGCGCTCCTGGTCCTGATGGGTGATAGCGCGCCATTGTTCGCCCAGGCGGTTTTCCATCTGCACGAACGCGTGGTCGAGCACGGCGATTTCGTCGCTACTTTCAAGTTTGGGCATGATCGCTTGGGCAGGTTTGGGCGCGCCGTTGATGTCGAACTGGCCCACCTTGTCGGTGAGCTGGCGCAGCGGCCGGGTGATCCAGGCAAAAGCAATAAGGCCCGCCAGCAGGCAGAGCAGGGCGACCAAACCGATGGACCATAGAGCGATTTTCAGCGCCATGCCGGTGGCGTCCTTGGCGTCATAGGCATCATGGGCTTCACCCAACAACACCACATACAGGAAGCCGGTTTGCTGGCCGCCAGCCTTGAGCGGCGCGGCGCTAAACACCTTGCGGCCATCGACGCTGCGCGGATCATCGCCGAGGATCGGCAGCATGGCACCGCTGAGGAAGCGGCGGATCGGTGCGAGGTCAACCTGCTCGCGCAGCAGATGGCCTTTGGGCGCGGCGTTGCCGACCACGCGGCCGTCGATGTCGAGCAAGTACACCTCGACACTGGGGTTCACCAGCATCAACTGGCCGAACAGGTTGCGCACTGCCTCAGGCTTGAGGCCATCGGCGTCCATCAACTGCGTGTCGCGGGCAATATGCGCCGCCAGGTCGCGGGACAGGCCTTGCACCACCTCCAACTCGTGCATGCGGTTGGAGCGTACTTGCAGCCACGCCGAGGTGCCGCTGCAAATCACCAGCAGCACGGCAAACACCACCGACAGGCGTTGGGTGAGGGTCAGTTTCATGGCGAACGCTCGGCAAACTTGTAGCCACGACCCCACACCGTAAGGATGCGTGCCGGGTTGGCCGGGTCGGTCTCGACTTTGGCACGCAGGCGGTTGATATGGGTATTCACCGTGTGTTCGTAGCCTTCATGGCTATAGCCCCACACCGCGTTGAGCAAGTCTATGCGCGAGAACACCTTGCCCGGCTGGCGGGCGAAGAAGTACAGCAGGTCGAATTCACGCGGGGTGAGGTCCAGGCGTTGGCCTCGCAGCGTGACGTCGCGGGTCAGCGGGTTGATGAACAGTTGGCCGAGGTCGAGGCTACCGGCGTCCATTTTCAGGTTGCGCGCCATGGCGTCCACCCGGCGCAGCAGCGCTTTGACCCGTGCCACCAGTTCGGGCATCGAGAAGGGTTTGGCCAGGTAATCGTCGGCACCCAGCTCCAGGCCGAGGATACGGTGCATCTCGCTGGAACGGGCGCTGGTAATGATGATGGGCGTGTAGCGTGCCATGGCGCGGGCGTGGCGGCAGATCTCCAGGCCGTCGACGCCGGGCAGCATCAGGTCGAGGATCAGTGCGTCCCAACCACCTTGTTCCAGCAGGCGCAGGCCTTCGCTACCGTCGGCGCTGTGCACCACCTCGAAGTGCTCGTCGCGCAGGTGCAGACAGATCAAGTCGGCGATATGGGCGTCGTCCTCGACCACCAGGACACGTTTGGGCTGATCCATGTAAGGGAAACCTTCGCTTGTAGTTCGCGCATTGTGCGGGTTTTGCAAGCTTGTAGTTATCACGAATTGTTTAACTCTGCGTGAGGATTCTGCGACCGGCTAGGGTTCAGGATGGCGCTATTGCTGTGGTTGTGGTGAGCGGCAGCTTAAGCCGATGTCTTTTCATTTGTATAAGGTTCGACCCTATGTGGCTTCTGGTTCTCGCGTATCTGGGCGGCGTGCTGACAATCGTCAGCCCGTGCATCCTGCCGGTTCTGCCTTTTGTCTTCGCTCGCACCGGGCAGCCGTTTTTGCGCAGTGGCTTGCCGCTGTTGGCGGGGATGGCGGTGACGTTCGCCCTGGTGGCCACGCTGGCCGCGGTGGGCGGCGGTTGGGTGGTGCAAGTCAATCAATACGGGCGTTGGCTCGCGTTGCTGTGCGTTGCGCTGTTCGGCTTAACGCTGTTATTCCCGCAGCTGTCGGAACGCCTGACGCGCCCGTTGGTAGCCGCCGGCAGTCGCCTGTCGGAGGCGGCAGGGGCCGATGCCAGGCCGCGTCCGGGCGCTTCGTTTCTCATCGGTGTGGCCACCGGTTTGCTGTGGGCACCTTGCGCCGGGCCCATCCTGGGGCTGGTGCTCACCGGCGCCGCGCTGCAGGGCGCCAGTATCGGCACTACCTTGCTGTTGCTGGCCTACGCCGCTGGGGCGGCGACTTCCCTGGCGTTGGCGCTGCTGGTCGGCGGTAAAGTCTTTGGCCTGATGAAAAAATCCCTCGGCGCCGGTGAGTGGCTGCGCCGTGGCCTGGGTGCATTGATGCTGGCCGGTGTGGCGGCGATTGCCCTGGGCCTGGACACCGGCGTGTTGTCACGGCTGTCGACGGCCTCGACCGGTGGCCTGGAGCAAAGCCTGGTGGATCGCCTGAGCGCCAAGCCCAAACAGCAGGGCGGGGCGATGATGATGGCGGCCAACCACAGCGACACATTGCCCATCGAAGGCGCGCTGCCCGCACTGGACGGTGCCGTGCAATGGCTCAACAGCCCGCCGCTGACGGCCGAAGCCCTCAAGGGCAAGGTGGTACTGGTGGATTTCTGGACCTACTCCTGCATCAACTGCCTGCGCACGCTGCCTTACGTCAAGGCCTGGGCCGAGAAGTACCACGACCAGGGCCTGGTGGTGATTGGCGTGCACGCCCCGGAATTTGCCTTTGAGCGCGACGTGAACAACGTCACCCAGGCCATGAAGGATTTGGGCATCACCTACCCGGTGGCCATCGACAATAACTACAAGGTCTGGCGCGCGTTCAACAACCAATACTGGCCGGCCCATTACTTTGCCGATGCCAAGGGCCAGATTCGTTATCACCACTTTGGCGAGGGTGATTACGCCGAGTCGGAGCGGGTGATCCAGCAATTGCTGCGTGAAGCCGGTGGAAAAAATGTCGCAGGCGGCTTGATTGAAGCGGATGCCAAGGGCGTGCAGCAAGCGCCAGACATGAACGAAGTACAGTCGCCGGAGACCTACCTGGGCTTCCAGCGGGCTGAGAATTTCGTCAAATCCGGCCCACTGGCCTTGAACAACTGGACCCTGGAAGGCCAATGGAATGTGGGCGGCCAGCAAGTCACCCTCGACCAAGCGGGCGGTCGCATCGTTTACCGCTTCCATGCCCGCGACCTGCACCTGGTGCTGGGGCCGGGTGCCGATGGCAAGCCGGTGCGGTTCAAAGTGACGATTGACGGCCAGGCGCCAGGGGACTCTCACGGTACCGATGTAGCGCCGGATGGCAGTGGCACGGTGACTGAACAGCGTTTGTATCAGTTGGTGCGCCAGCCAGGCGCCGTGCAGGACCGGACGTTCAGCATCGAATTCCTTGACCCCAACGTGGCGGCCTACGCCTTCACCTTTGGCTAACCCAACTCTGAATTGATAACCCCATCAATGTGGGAGCGGGCTTGCTCGCGAATGCGGTGCACCAGCCAGCACATCAGGTGACTGACACACCGCATTCGAGAGCAAGCCCGCTCCCACAGTTGACCGTGTTCTGGAGTGATATCGATGAAACTACTCAAAATATTACCCGTGCTTGCGTTGGCCGCGTTCATTGGCCAGGCTCAGGCGTTTTCTTTTGGCACCTCCGATGATGCTGTAGCCATCGCACCACCCGCTTTGGACCTGCCAGCCTCGTCCAACCTGCAAATCGCCGTATTCGCCGGCGGCTGCTTCTGGGGCGTCCAAGGTGTGTTCCAACACGTGCAGGGCGTGAAAAACGCCGTCTCCGGCTACGACGGCGGCGCGGCCAGCACGGCCCAGTACGAGTCCGTCAGTGCAGGCGATACCGGCCACGCCGAGTCAGTGTCCGTCACCTACGACCCCAGCAAAGTCAGCTACGGCAAGCTCTTGCAGATCTACTTTTCGGTGGCCCACAACCCCACCGAACTCAACCGCCAAGGCCCGGACACCGGCACCCAGTACCGCTCGGCGATCTTTGCGCAGAACGCCGAGCAGCAAAAAGTCGCCCAGGCTTACATTGCCCAACTGGACGCGGCCAAGTCGTTCGATAAACCCATCGTCACCCAGATCGAAATGGGCAAGTCGTTTTACCCGGCAGAGTCTTACCATCAGGACTTCCTGACCGAGAACCCGTCTTACCCGTACATCGTGATCAATGACTTGCCCAAAGTGGCGCAGTTGAAAAAGCTGTTCCCCGATCAATACCGCGCCGAGCCAGTGCTGGTAAAAAACCAATAGACACCGCGAACCAATGTGGGAGCGGGCTTGCTCGCGAAGACGGAGTGTCAGTCGACTCATGTTTGGCTGAGACACCGCTTTCGCGAGCAAGCCCGCTCCCACATTTTTAGTCCTCAGTGTGGCTTAGACCACTTCCAGGTAGGAGCTGTGTATCGCCCGCGCCAACTCGCGCACGCTGTCGATAAAGTCCGTGAGACGACTGTGCAAGCCATCCTCAAGAATCTCGTCGATCCCGGTATACCGCAGCCGCGCCTCAAACTCGGCGGCCAGGCGCTGTGCTGCCCGCCCATAACTGCCTGGCAAGTCGGCCAGGATATGGCTTAACTCCTCGATACACGCGTGCAACGAGCGCGGCACGTCACTGCGCAACAACAGCAGTTCGGAAACGGAGCGCGCGTTCAAGGCGTTGGGGTACAGCTCGGTATACGCCTCGAACGATGACAAGGCACGGAGCAGGGCGCTCCACTGGTAATAACCGCGTGCCGACAAATCGCTGACTTCTTCCGATTCTTCGCCAAACATCTCGTAGCGCGCATCCAGCAGGCGCAGCGTGTTATCGGCGCGCTCGACAAAGGTGCCCAGGCGGATAAACCGGTAGGCGTCATTGCGCATGATGGTGCCGGAGGTTGCGCCCCGGAACAGGTGCGAACGCTGTTTGACCCAGTCACAGAAGTGGCTGATGCCATGGCGCGCCAGGCCGCCGGCGGCGATGCTGCGCATTTCCAGCCAGGTGGCATTAAGGTTCTCCCACATGTCGGCGGTGATGCGCCCACGCACGGCATGGGCGTTGCCCCGGGCGGCGCGCAGGCAGTTGTAGATGCTGGCGGGGTTTTCTTCGTCGAGGGCGAAGAAGTGCAGCATGCGTTCGGCGTCCAGTTGCTTGTGACGCTCCAGGTAACTGTCCAGGGTGCCGCTGCTGAGCAGCGACATCGCCAGTTCATCCAGGCCATCGCTGCGCCCGGCCTGAGGCATCAGCGACAGCGAATAGCTGACTTCAAGCATGCGCGCCAGGTTCTCGGCGCGCTCAAGATAACGGGACATCCAGTACAGATCTGCGGCGGTTCTACTCAACATACTCAGCCCTCCACCACCCAGGTGTCCTTGGTTCCGCCGCCTTGCGACGAATTGACGATCAACGAGCCCTCCTTCAACGCCACGCGGGTCAAGCCGCCAGGCACCAGGCGGGTTTCCTTGCCGGAGAGCACAAAGGGCCGCAGGTCGATATGCCGGGGTGCGATGCCGTTTTCGACAAAGGTGGGGCAGGTGGACAGGCTCAGCGTGGGCTGGGCGATATACGCATGGGGGCGAGCCTTGATGCGTTGGCGAAAGTCCTCGATCTCGGCGGCCGTTGAAGCCGGGCCCACCAGCATGCCGTAGCCGCCGGAGCCCTGGGTTTCCTTGACTACCAGCTCCGGCAGGTGCGCCAGTACGTGGGACAGCTCATCGGGCTTGCGGCACTGAAAGGTCGGTACGTTTTGCAGCACCGGCTCTTCGTCCAAGTAGAAACGGATCATTTCCGGCACATAGGGGTAGATCGACTTGTCGTCGGCCACGCCGGTGCCGATGGCGTTGGCCAGCACCACATTGCCCGCGCAGTACGCCGCCACCAGGCCCGGCACGCCGAGCATCGACTCCGGGTTGAAGGCCTTGGGGTCGAGGAAGGCATCGTCGATACGCCGGTAAATCACGTCCACCGGTTTTGGCCCGTCGGTGGTGCGCATGAACACCTTGAGGTCGTGCACGAACAGGTCGGCGCCCTCCACCAGTTCCACGCCCATTTCCCGAGCCAGGAACGCGTGCTCGAAGAAGGCGCTGTTGAAGCGGCCTGGGGTCAGCACCACCACATTGGGGTTGTCCAGGCGGCTGGCGCTTTTGAGGGTCTTGAGCAGCAGGTTGGGGTAGTGATCCACCGGCGCGATACGCTGCTTGGCAAACACCTCGGGGAACAGGCGCATCATCATCTTGCGGTCTTCGAGCATGTAGCTCACGCCGCTGGGGGTGCGCAGGTTGTCTTCCAGCACGTAATAGGTGCCATCGCCGTCACGTACCAGGTCCACCCCGGAAATATGCGAGTAGATATCGCGGTGCAGGTCCAGGCCGATCATGGCCTTCTGATAACCCTCGTTGCCCAGCACTTGGTCGGCGGGAATGATCCCGGCCTTGATGATGCGCTGGTCGTGGTAGATGTCGGCGAGAAACATGTTCAGCGCATTCACGCGCTGGATACAGCCGCGTTCGATCACGCTCCATTCGCTGGCGGGGATGCTTCTGGGGATGATGTCGAAGGGGATCAGGCGCTCGGTGTCCTGCTCGTCACCATAGAGGGTGAAGGTGATCCCGGCGCGGTGGAACAGTAAATCGGCTTCGCGGCGACGCTGGGCCAGCAGTTCAGGCGGCGTATTGGCCAGCCAGCGGGAAAAGTCCTGATAGTGCGCACGGCATACGCCGTTTGCGTCATTCATTTCGTCAAAGAAAGATCGAGCCATTCCAGTACCTTGTCAGTGCCGAGGGATGCTTGGGTGGCACTGCCGTTTCAAAAAACGCATTTTTATGAGCCCCTGGCTTGGGGTGCCAATGGGCCTGGTCCTTACTTTCTTATGGGATCGGCGCTGGGTCGGGGGGTAACGAATGCTCCTGTGTGCGGGCAGTGGTGAATGGATAAAGCAATGCCTGTGCCGAAACCGAGGGTTGTGTTGATTTCCCTTTGTTGAAAAAGCTGCTTTGGTGAGCAAGCTGTTGTGGTGAGCGAGCTTGCTCGCGCTGGGCTGCGCAGCGGCCCCAAAAAGCTTGGGAGCGCTGCGCACTCCAGCGCGAGCAAGCTCGCTCACCACAACAGCTCGCTCACAACAAGGGGCAGGCGGTGATCCAGAATGGTGCATAAACTAACTTGAACTTCACGCAAAGCCGATTCTTCTAACCAGACTCGACCTTGTGTGGAGCACTACCGTGCCCAGAATCATCTCGCCCCAAACCCCCGAGGCGGCCCTGACCGACCACAGCGAACACAATGCCAAGATTTTTGGCTCGCCCAAGGACCGCCTGGACTTCTATCGCCGCGAGATCCAGTACGAAACCACCATCCTGGCCAACCGCACCGATGCCTATCTCACGGCGCAGTCGTTCCTGGTGATCGCCTTTGTGTCCGGCATGGGCAACCTCAACCCGGAGTGGGGCAAGTTGTTCACCCTGGTGGTCCCCGTATTCCTGGTGCTGTTGGGCATCCTCAGCTCCCTGAATGCCTGGCCAGGTATCCGCGCGGCGTACGAAATCATCGATCACTGGCACTACAAGCAAAGCGAGCTACTGCGCAGCGAGCCAGTGATGGGCCTGGCCTACGACGATTCCCCGTTGTTCTGCGAGACCGAGTCGTCCCACAAGGGCTATCGCAAGTCGCTGCTATTCTCAATGCGTGCGCCTTGGCTGTTTATGGTGTTCTGGCTGTTGCTGGGGGCGTATGCGTTTTATATCCAGGTGGATAACCCAGGTTCCTGAGGAGGCTGTCATGTCAGATGCAACGCAGGAGGAGCAAGAAGAAGAACTCAACGACCCCGGCAATGAAGACCCAGGGTCGTTGATGGATGAAGTGCTGGTGCCGCTTATCGAGGGTGTCCCGTCCTCAATCGAGTCGCCCCCTCAAGAGAAGTGACGCGGCAGGTAGTTGATGGTGTGAACTTCAGTCGATGGCGGCCCGTTCAATGACGTGGTGTCGATTATGATTTGTTTGCCATGGGCCTTGTCCACTTCATGGGGGGCGTTGTTTTTTACGCGTTCGCGGATGTGCAGGTCGGTCTTTAGCGTGAGCTCTTGTTGCGTGAGTGACGGAAATTGCTGACCGAATACTTTTTCGACTTCATTACGATGGATCGCCAGCGGTGTAGCGCCATAGTTCATTGTTACAGGCCCCTCAAAGGCCTTGACGGGGCGGTCAATGAGCTTTTGAAACTCATGAGCGAAGGATGTGCTGATACCGTCCGCGCCATAACAAACTAGCAAACGTACATTGTCATAGTGCGTAGGATTCACACCTTTACTTTTCAAGAGTGCCACCAGGCCCGCAGCGTCATACGCAACCCCCTCAACCACCACTTGGGTCCCGTAGAACAGGTGTTTATTGCGCGGTTCCGGCATTGCGCCATGTGCGGAAATATTCAAGCGTTTGGTGTTTTTATAGGTGTCTTCAAACGTGTGCATTTCGCTGCCGATGAACGTCAAGTTCTCCATGGGGCCGCCCATGCGCACCACATTATCTTGCGAGAGCCCGGCATCGAGCAGGCTGTTCTCGGCCTTGCCGGACACCAGCTTGGATTGTTCGGCAGCGAACCCTTCCAATGGTTTTCCATAGGCCTGCTTTTTGTGCGGGTCGTAGGCATACCATTTGTTTGTTGCCTCATCGAACTTGGCCAAGGCTTTCCCGTCATTGGCACTTTGTGCGGTCTTGAACGTGCCCTGTGCGATGTCAGGACGTTTGATCACGTCGATCAGGTCAACACTGCGCGCCGCACCGCGCAGGTGGTTGATACCTTTGTGGGCGGCGGAGACCGTCTTGCGCGCCCCGGTCCATAGGCCACGGGCCAGGTCATCCAGGCCACTGGCAGGGTTGAGGCTGCCAATGGCGGCGCGCCCGACGATCTTTGCCACCTGGGCGACCTTGCCCACTGCGTTGGCGCCCACCATCACGGCCTTGCCAGCCTTGGCCGCAGTACCCAGGCCCACCACGAAGCCGAAGATGTCCAACGCCAAATCAGAAAGCCCTTCGCCCAGATTGCCCTTTTGAAAGTTGACGATCGCCGAACGAAGCGGGATCAGATTCAGACCGATCTCTGCGGCAACTTTGTGCGCTGGGACTTCGCTATCAAAGGTGGTCACGCCTTTGCCCGATTGTTTGACCGCCGGCAGGTCCAGGTCTTTGACGATTGCTTCGGCGATGTAGGCCGTGCGTTCGCTGCTGAAGCTGTTGGGAATACCCACGGTGCTACGCGCATCGTTCAAGCCCGGCGCGTAGGTTCCTGGGGGGGTGATGATTTCGAAGGCTTTGTAAGGGTGGCGGCCTTCCAGGGTTCGCTCGCCTGTGGGGAAGTCTCCCAGGTCGCGCCGCTTGGTGATTTCCCCTTTCAAACGATCGATTTGGTAAGTGTGAACCTGGCCGTTGCGCTCGCTTTTTACCAGTATGGCGCCTTCAACGGCCCGCGAACGCCTGGGCTGCCCGGTGTTTTGGGGGGACAGGTCCATTTCCTTGGTCACGGTAATTTTGCCGTACTCCAGATTCTGGCGGTCCTCCAACGGCAATGTTGAGATCAAGTGTTTGATCTGGGCACGGGTGATTTTTTCGACATCGGCGGCAAAGTTCGAAAACTCAGTGTCGTATGCCTCGGATAGGCGGGGCAGGGTCTTTAGGGCATTGAGTACCTGATTGATATCCACATCGCTTGCCGAAGATACCCACGCACCGTTTGATTGGGGGCTTTTGGGGAGTGTGGCAATGCCAAAGGTGGCCGCCCCGAGGAGTGTGCGGCCTAAATCCCCCAGGTTGTCGTTGGGGCCAGGGGGCGCAGACAGGGCGGGCCGCCCGTCCATGTGCAGATCGAGCACCGAGTAAGGCCCTGGGAAATGTCGGTTGGAGGGCTGCAGTTTGATGCACTTTTTCTCGAACAGCTTGGGGTCAACGTCTGGTAGGGCGGTTTTCAGTTGTTCAAGCGCCATCTCTCTGGCATTCGGGATTGCACCCAACGATGTCAGTGCAGCGTCCTTGAGGACCGTTATTTGCGCATCAAAGGCTTTACGCACCGCATTCATCTCATCCTCAGTCGAAGGCAGCCCCATTCCGTTGGCCACCGCCCATTGCCTGAGCGCGTTGCCCTGGGCTTGGTACTCAATTTGACGCTCTTGTGGCGTAACAGGGGCAATGCTTGCCTGGCGCATGACCTGCTCGTAACTCATTTGCGCGGTAGCGCCGGGTGCTTTGGCTTCGATACGCTCCACTGCCGTAACAAAGCTGACCCATGCGTGGGACCCCAGTACGATCTTGTCCGGTATCTCCTTGACCAGGAATTCGGGGGCGCGGCTGGCGAGCATCAGGGTGGCATAAGGACCGCTGGTTCTAATGTTGGCATGGCCGCCGGTAACCAATGAAACGCGCAATTCCTCCACGACCCTTGCAGCAGTCTTGCCTGCATTTTCGGCGGACATCAACGCAAACCCTTCGACGTCGGCACGTGGGTCGGCGTTGGCGAGCGCTTCGGTTTTACCCAGCTGCATGGCGGCCAACAACCAGTCATTGGCACTGCCTTTGATCGACTTCGCTTCAAACAGGGCCTGAAGGGCGGATCCCAGCGCCTGTCCCTTTGGCGAACTGACCAGTTTGTCGATCAGACGCAGCGGATTACGTGCCTCAGCGGTGGAAATCGACTGTTTGTCCAGCAAATACGCCAGCACGTTCTTGAACGTGCTCAGGTCGATATCCCCGACCTTGCCTTGAGTGATAACGGTCCTGAGTTCCTGATAGATCGCTGGATCAATGGGTTGAGGCCATCCCATGGCACCGGAGTAGTTACCGTTGAGCGGTGATGGCCTTGGCGCCGTAGTCAGTGCATTGGCGAGGTTGTCCAGTTGTTCGTGGTTCGCGGGTAGGTCCAGGCCGTGGTCATCAAGGTATTGCTTGAGGCTGACGCCATTGTTTTCGTCTGCGCCGGACGGCTGGTAGCTGCTGTCGAGTGGTACAAAGATCTTTTGAGTCAGCAACTGCTGTGCAATGTTGATCGCGCCACCGTTGTCTGCCCTGACGGCCACGGACAAGTGCTTTAGTTCGTTACTGGCCTGATACCGGGTGTCAATATCGGCCAGGACTGTCTGATGGCGATCCAGCATGATTTCGCTACGACTTTCGTGCAGTTTCATATGGCTGTTGATGGGCAACTCGCCAAAGGCCTTATCCTGTAGAAGGGCGGCTGAACGTACGAGGGCCTCGGCGTGGGTACGGGCCGGCGGTTCTTGATAGAAACGCCTTACCACGCCCAGTGGTGCCTCCCTGCTGTGCGGCGACAGGGGCGGTTTGAACTTAGCGGTGGGGTCGTCAGCCACGAGGATTCGCGCGGTCTCCATCAGCGGCCCGCTTATCGCTGCCCAGTCGCTATCTGCCTGAGTCAACGTGTGCAGGCGCCGGTCCGGGTCCAGTTCTGGCTTGAGCCGATACTGGATCTGGCCGGAACCGGGTATCAGTACGATCGACTCCGGCGCCACGCCAACTTTTTCTATCCATTGTTTGACTGGCGGGGATTGAAATGCCCAACCCAATTGGGACCACCACTGACCGAATGTTGAGTAGGACGGCACGGGATAAACCTTGATCGCGTCGTCATGGGCGGTATCACCTTTGATTTGATGTAGCGCAGCGCGATAGGCAGCGGACAGTTCCTTGTCACCGTCGGCGCGTGTTTCGGGGTTAACCGTCACGTTCCATGCAGTCGGCGAGGGCAGGGCAGGTGGCTGGGCTGGCTGCTCGGTGGTGGCGGCCAGCAGCTGGGACATCTTCTGAAGTGGATTTACAGAGCCGTAAGGGGGCATAGATCAGGCACTCCTCGTTTGTAGGAAAGGCGATTCAGTGTTGGTGCGCTGGATTTTCAAGAAAAGTGACGGGGGCGGTAATTGATGCGCGTAGTTACGTAGGACGGCGGGCCGTTCAGGGGCGTGGTGTCAATGATGATTTTTTGGCCATGCTCCTTGAGCACATCATGGGGTGGGCCTGACTTGAGATCTTTGCGAAGCCTCCAGTCGGCCATCCGTTCAATATGCTGTGGCGTAGCGTTAGGAAATAATCGAGCGGTCTCTTTCAGGAATTCGATGCGATCGGCGGTCACCGCTGTCGAGCCGTAGTTCAGCATCACTTCACCCTCGAACGCCTTGACGGGCCGTTTGATGAGTTTCTGGAACTTCTTGGCGAAAGAGTTGCTGATACCGTTCGCGCCATAGCACACCAGCAGGCGAACATTATCGAATTGCTCCGGGGCCACACCATGGCTTTTGAGCAGCGCGAGCAAGCCCTTGGCGTCGTATGGCACATCGTCTATGTATGCCTTGGTTCCGTTGAATAGAAATAGGTTTCCAGGCCTGGGAGCATCACCATGCACGGTGATATTCAGGCGCTTAGTGCCTTTGTACGTATCTTCGAACGAGTGGATTTCAGGGCCGATAAACTTCACGTTCTTCATGCGCCCACCCATAGTGACCACATTGTCCTGTGACAACCCTGCATGCAGCAGATTGTCTGCGTTGCTGGCAAGCGTCGAGGGTTCGGCAACAAAATCCTTCAAGGGTTTGCCATAGGCCTGCTTCGTACGCGGGTCATAGGCGTGCCACTGTTGGGTGGTCTCATCGAACTTGGCCATGGTCTTGGCTTCTTGGACGCCTTGGGCAGACTTCAAAGTGCCCTGCGCAATGTCGTGGTTTTTGATCAGATCAACGACGTCCACATTGCGCGCGGCCCCGCGTAGATAGTTGATACCTTCGTGGGCGGCGTTGACCGTCTTGCGGGCGCCTGCCCATACACCACGGGCCAGGTCTCCAATACCGCTGACGGGGTTCAGGCTGCCAACGGCTGTCCGTCCGATGATTTTCGCCACCTGGGCTGCTTTGCTTAATGCCGACGCGCCGGTCATTGCGGCCTTGCCTGCTTTGGCCGCCGTTCCCACGCCGATCAGAAAGCCAAAGATGTCCATTGCCAGATCGTTGAGGCCCTCGGCCAGGTCACCTTTTTGAAAGTTGACGATCGCCGAACGCAGGGGGATCAGGTTCAGGACAAATTCTATGCCCGCTTCATAGGTTGGCCGCTCCGTATCAAACGTGGTCACCCCCTTGGCCTGCTGCTTCAACGCAGGCAAGTCCAGGTCCTTGACGATTGCGTCGGCGATAAAGGCGGTGCGGTCGCTGCCAAAGCTGTTGGGAATGCCGAGGGGGTCAGTCCGCTCATCGCTTACCCCAGAGGCGTACGCCCCGCCAGGTGTGATGATTTCGAATGCCTTGTAAGCGTAACTGCCTGTCACACTCCGTTCTCCGGCAGGAAAATCCCCAAGGTCCACACGCCTGATAATTTCGCCCTTCAAGCGATTGATCTCGTAGGTGCGAACCTGGCCGTTACGCTCGGTCTTCACCAACACGCTGCCTTCGCGGGTGCGTGAGCGCCTGGGCTGCTGAGTGTTCGTCCTCGCCAGATCCATCTCTTTGGCAATGGTGACCTTGCCGTACTCAATATTCTGACGGTCCTCCAGTGGCAACGTTGAAATCAGCTGTTTTACCTGGGCTTTGGTTATTTTTGTTACATCGGCGGCGAAGCCCGAGAAGGCTTGCTCGAAAGACGGGGCGATCGCGGGGAGGCTCTTGAGCGTTGTGAGCACTTTTGCGATATCGACAGCGGCTGAGGAGCTAACCCAGCGACTTTTTACCGGCGCAATCCTCTGCGTATGTTCGTACACCGCTTGGCTGGGAAGCCCGGCCGTCAAGTGTGCTTGGCCGTACTGTTCCACGTTATGGCTGGGGCCTGGAAATTGATCGGATAGCGCCCGTCTTTCCAGGTATAGGTCCAGCATCGAGTAAGGCCCGGGCAGCGTCCGATAGGCGGGCTGCAAGGTGATGCATTTGTCCTCGAGCGCCTGAGCGGGCATATGGGGAAAGGCTTTTTTCAGTGCTTGAAGGGCCATATCCCTGCGTGTCGGGGTGGTGGTCAGCGTCGTCTCGGAGGCCTCACGCAATTGTTTGACTTGCGCGTCGAAGGCCGTGCGCACAGCTTGCATCGCTACGTCAGTGGTGGGTAAACCCATGCCGTTGGCGACTGCCCAATGCTTGAGCGCATCGTGCTGGGCAACGTATTCGATGCGACGGTCCTGCACTGTGACAGGCGCTATGCTCGCATGAAGCATGACTTGCCCGTAGCTCATCGCTGCTGTCGCGCCGGGGGAGGTCGCTTCGATGCGCTTAACCGCCGTCACAAAACTGACCCATGCATGGGAGCCCAACACCACCGACGGCGGGATGTCTTTGACCAGAAATTCGGGGGCTCGGCTGGAAAGCAACAAGGTGGTGTACAGCGCGGCCGTTTGCGCGCTTGCCTTACCACCGACCAGCAACGCGATGCGCAACTGGGACAAGACCGTCGAGGCGGTCTTGTCCGCGTTTTCGGCGGACATGAGCGGGTACCCTTCGACAGTGATGTGTGGGTCTGCCGGCGCGGTCGCAGCGTTTGTGTCCAGGTGCAGGGCCGCCAGCAGCCAGTCATTGGCGCTGCCCTTGATCGACTTTGCTTCAAGCCAGGCTTGAAGCGCCGCCCCCAACGCCTGCCCCTTAGGCGAGTTGATCAGGTTATCGAGCAAGCGACGCGGGTTACGGGTTTCCGCAGGGGAAATCTGACGTTTCTCCAGCAAATACGCCAACACGTTTTTGAATGCGCTGAGGTCGATACCCTCCAACTGACCCGGGCTTAGCGCAGTCCTGAGTTCCTGGAAAATAGCCGGGTCAACAGGGTGCGGCCAAGCCAAGGCGCCCAAGTAGTCGCCGTGCAACGGCGAGCGCGGTGCGGCAGTCGCCAGGGTGTTGGCGAGGTTGTCCAGTTGGCTACGGGTGGTGGGGATATCGAAGCCGTGGTCATCCAGGTATTGCTTGAGGCTCACGGCGTTGTTTTTGCCTGCTGCGACCGGTTGATAGCTGCTGTCGCGCGGTATAGCGACCTTCAGGCGCTGCAACTGGCCGGTAATGTCGACGTCCTCCCCAGCGGATAACTGCCTCAACCCGCTGGCGACTTGGAATCGGCTGTCAATATCGGCCAGTGCCGCGTGGTGCCGTTCAAGCGCGATTTCGCTGCGACTGTCGTGCAGTTTCAGGTGACGCCCAGGGGGCAGTTCGACAAACGCCTTCTCCTGCAACAAGGTGGCTGCACGCGCCTCGGCGGCGGAACGGGTGGATGTGTGGGGCTCTTTGTAGAAATGCCTGACGGTGCCCAGTGGTGCATGCCTGCTGGAAGTGTTCAGCGGCGGCTTGAACGAAGCGCTGGTGTCACCTGCCGCGAGGACTTTTGCCGCAGCCATGATAGGGCCACTTATCGCGGCCCAGCCTGGATCCTCGCGGGTTAGTGTGTACAAGATCTGCTGCGGGTCACGTTCCCGGGTCAGCCGAAACTGGATCTGCCCGGCCCTGGGTGTCAGCAGGATTGACCCAGGCTCCACGCCAAGCTTGTCTATCCATTGCTGGGTCTGCGGGGACTGGAAGGCCCGGCCCAACAGGGACCACCACTGACCAAACGTGGAGTGGGCCGGCAAGGGATCGATCTCCAGGCGGTCATCTTGGGCTGCATCGCCCGTTATTTTGAGCAGCGCAGTACCATACAGCTCGGCCAGCGCTCTATTGCCTCCAGACCGGGTGTTGGCGGATACGGCGGGCGTCGGCGTACGGGCTTGCGCGGGAGCAGGTTGTTCAACCTCCTGAACCTGCAGGCGAGGTGAAGGGCTAGGCACGTTGGACAATGGGTTGACACTCATGATTCAGGCGCTCATCAGGGAAAATTCGGATGTGCATCGGTAGCGTTTATGACTGCCGACCCTGAATAGGTGTCTGAAAGATCGCCGTGGATTCCATAGGAAATGAACGGCTAAGGTTGCCGGATGCTACAACGGCGGGCCGCTGGCCCCACCGTCATAATCCGCGTTGGTCCCGCAGCCAGCGCTCCAGCGCCGCCACCGGCAATGGCGGGCTTAACAGATACCCCTGGAGTTGATCACAACCGGCCTGTTTCAAAAACGCCAGTTGCTCAGCCGTTTCCACCCCTTCGGCCACGGCGCGCAAGCCCAAGCTGTGGGCCAGTTCGATGATGGTGCGGGCAATCGCTGCGTCCTGCGGGTTGCTGGTGACTTCGCGGATAAACGCAATGTCGATCTTCAAGGTGTCCAGAGGAAAGCGCCGCAGATAAGCGAGGCTGGAGTAACCGGTGCCGAAGTCATCAATGGCGATCTTCACCCCCATCGCTCGCAGGCGTTGCAGGCTGGTGATGGTGTGTTGGGTGTTGTCCATCAAGGAGCTTTCGGTGAGTTCCACCTCCAGCCAGTGGGGTTCTACCGAGGTTTGGGCCAATAGCCGGCCGATATCGGCGATCAGATCACCTTCGATCAGTTGATGGCCAGACACATTCACCGACACCTCCATCGCGCCGATGCCCGAGCGCTGCCATAACGCGATTTGCCGGCAGGCTTGCTCGATCACCCAGCGACCCACGCTGACGATCAACCCCAGGTGCTCCAGGATCGGCACAAACACTGCCGGCGACACCGTGCCATAGCCGGGGCGTTCCCAGCGCAGCAGTGCTTCCAGGCCGCTGACCCGACCGTTGCTCAAAGACTGCTTGGGCTGGTAATGCAGCGTGAATTCACCTGCCGTCACCGCCTGGCGCAACGCGTTTTCCAGGTCCAGGCGGGCCAGGTCATGCACGTTCATCTTCGCGGTTTCGGTGCCGCGTTCGCGCAGTTGCTGCTCCAGCATCAGGCTGTGGTTTTTCAGTTGGTCGCCATAGGTTTTCAGGCGTAGCAGGTTGCGCACCCGCAGCCACAACTCCACGCGCTCCACCGGTTTGCTGATGAACTCTTCGGCGCCGGTCTGCAACCCGCTCACACGCGCGCTGGGCTCACTCAACGCCGAGAGCATGATGATCGGGATATTTGCCGTGGCCGGGTTGTTCTTGAGGTGGTTGGCCACTTCGTAGCCATCCATGCCGGGCATCATGATGTCCAGCAGGATCAGGTCCGGCGGCTGCTCGGCCACCAAGGCCAGGGCTTCTTCGCCGGTGGCGACGCTTTGGGTGTGATAACCCTCGTATTGCAGCAAGGTTTCCAGCAGCTTACGCACCTGGAGTTCATCATCGACGATCAGCAGCGTTGCCATGGTGGGAACTCATCTGAGTGGGGGGTGTGCCAGCAGTGTGTCGATCACCTGGTACAGCTCCTTATAGCGCAGGGGCTTGATCACATAGGCGTCGCAACCGGCCAGCCGGGTCTTTTCGCGGTCTTCCTTCATGGCCATGGCGGTCAGGGCGATCACCGGGATATGCGCCGTTAGCGGGTCTTGCTTGAGCAGTGCGGTGGCGGTCAGGCCGTCCATGCCCGGCAACTGGATGTCCATCAGGATCAGCGCCGGTTGTTGTTCTCGGGCCATGGTCAGCCCGGTTTCGCCATCGGCGGCCCACAACACGCTGTGGCCGGCATTGACCAGCAGCAGACGCGCCAGGCGCATGTTGGCTTCGTTGTCTTCGACGATCAGGATGCTGGCCATGGCGCCTCCGGGTTGGCGGTGCGGTGCAGCGGCAGCCACACCACAAAACGCGCGCCCAGGCCTTCGCGGCTGGCCACGGCCACGCTGCCGCCATGCAGCTCGGTGAGTTGCTTGACCATCGCCAACCCCAGGCCCGTGCCTTCGAATTTGCGCGCCAGGCTGCTGTCGATCTGGCTGAACGCCTTGAACAGCTTGCCCATATCGTCCTCGGCAATGCCCAGGCCGGTGTCGCTGACGCTGAACTCCAGAAACTGCTGCTGGGCGCTGGGCTGCAACTCAAAACCGTGCACCGGCCAGTCGCCGGCAATATGCCCAACGTGCTCGCGGTTGACCGCGCGTACCGCCAACGTCACGCAACTGCCGTGCTCGCTGAACTTCACCGCATTGGCCAGCAGGTTGTAGATGATCTGCTTGGTCTTGCGCAGGTCCAGTGCGAGGGTGCCGAAGTCTTCGGTGCTCTCCAGCTTCAACTGGATGCGTTGCAGCGCCGCCTTCTCGCGCACGATCAGCAGGCTGTTGGCCAATAACCCCGCCAGTTCAACGGTTTCCAGCTCCAGGGCCATCATCCCGGCCTCGACCTTGGACAGGTCGAGAATGTCGTTGATCAGTGACAACAGGTGTTGGCCGCTGGTGAAGATGTCGCCGATGTACTCGCGCTGGGTGTCGCTCATGTCGCCCACCAACCCATCCTTGAGCGCCTCGGAAAAACCAATCACGGCATTGAGCGGCGTGCGCAACTCGTGGGACATGGTGGCGAGGAACTCGGACTTCATGTGGCTGGCATGTTCCAATTCCAGGTTCTTTTCTTCCAGGGCGCGTTCGAAGCCTTTGCGCTCGGCCTCCTCTTGCTTGCGCGCGGTGTTGTCGGTGCCGATCAGCAGGTAGCCGATGATGGTTTCGTGGCGGTTGCGCAGGGCGGTCACCGAGACCATGGCCGACAGGCGGCTGCCGTCTTTGCGGATGTAGGTCAGTTCGTAGATGTCTTCGATGCCCCGCGAGGCCTTGAACACCAGCGCCTCGAAGCCAGGGTTGATCGGCGTGTCCAGCTCCTGGCTGAGGGCGGCGGCGCGGGTGATCAGTTCAACGGGGTCGGAAATATCGGCGGGCGTGATGCGGTTGACCACATCGGCAGCGGCATAGCCGAGCATGCGTTCGGCGCCGACATTGAAGATCTGGATGACGCCTTTTTCGTCGGTGGCAATGCTGGAAAAGTACGCGCTGTTGAAGATCGCGTCCTGCAGGGCACCGGCCTTGAGCAGGGTTTTCTGGCGCTTGAATTCGACGATCTTCTCGGCGCGTGATTGCGGTGGGGCGGCTGAGGGGGTGTCCATCGCTGGGGCGTTCCGTGATGTTCAGGCCCGCCATCGTCAAAGGGCGATGGCGCAGAGCATGCTCACAGAAGATCGCGATAAAGCGACGAGGAGGAGATGAGGTGCTTGGACAATAGCAGACAAACGGCAAAGACGGCGGTTTAGAGCCTTGCGTGCAAAAAGCACTTGGTGAAACGTTTCTTCAAGCACAAAAACCCATAAGCAAGCGCTTGCGCAACAAAATGTATCTGTTCTAGAGTCGGCAGCACGCGACAACAAAAATAATAAAACCAGGAGCTCAGCCATGAGCCTTGAACCCTTGCTTGAGATGCAGGGCATCAGCAAAACCTTCAACGGTTTGCGGGTGCTCAAAAATGTCGGCCTTAAGGTCTACCCCGGCGAAATCCACGCCTTGATGGGGGAGAACGGCGCCGGCAAATCTACCCTGATGAAAATCCTTTCCGGCGCCTACCAGGCTGACCCCGGCGGTGAGATCCGCATCGGCGGCGAAGCTGTCGCCACCTTCGACCCCGCTACCGCCAAAGCCTTCGGCATCGCCGTGATCTACCAGGAGCTGAGCCTGTGCCCCAACCTCAGCGTGGCCGAGAACATCTACCTGGGCCGCGAACTGCGCCGTGGTTGGACCATCGACCGCAAAGGCATGCAGGCCGGTTGCAGTGAAGTGCTGCAACGCCTGGGCGCCGAATTCACCCCGGCCACCCTGGTTAGCAGCCTGTCGATTGCCGAGCGTCAACTGGTGGAAATCGCCCGCGCCCTGCATGGTCATGCGCGCATCCTGGTGATGGACGAACCCACCACGCCGCTGTCTTCGCGCGAGACCGACCGGCTGTTTGCGCTGATCAAGCAACTGCGCAGCCAGGGGTTGGCGATTATCTATATCAGCCACCGCATGGCCGAGATCTACGAGCTCTCAGACCGGGTGTCGGTGCTGCGCGACGGCCAATACATCGGCGAACTGACCCGCGAGGCGCTGTCGGCCGAAGTGCTGGTGAAGATGATGGTGGGGCGCGATCTGTCCGGTTTCTATAAGAAGGAACACGCCGCCTACAACCCCGGCAACGTGGTGATGCGCGTGCGCGACATGGCCGATGGCAAGCGCGTACGCAATTGCAGCTTTGACCTGCATGCCGGTGAGGTGCTGGGCATAGCAGGGCTCGTAGGGGCAGGGCGCACGGAGTTGGCACGGCTGATCTTTGCCGCCGACCCACGCACCAGCGGCACACTGGAAGTGGTCGGCAAGCACGTGACCTCACTGCGCACCCCGGCCGATGCGATTGGTGCAGGCGTGGTGTACCTCACCGAAGACCGCAAGGCCCAGGGCCTGTTCCTGGACATGAGCGTGGCTGACAACATCAACGTCTGCGCCTGCGTGCCGGATGCCCATGCTGGCGGCGTGCTGGATCGCGGGCATGCTGCGCAGCGTTCCAACGACGCGATCCAGTCGCTGTCGATCCGCGTGTCGTCGGGCAAGGTCAATGTGGGCGCGCTGTCTGGCGGCAACCAACAAAAAGTGCTGCTGGCGCGTTTGCTGGAGGTCAAGCCCCATGTGCTGATCCTCGATGAGCCTACCCGTGGCGTGGACATCGGCTCCAAATCCGAGATTTACCGCATCATCAATCAACTGGCGCAGGCCGGGGTGGGCATTGTGGTGATCTCCAGCGAGCTGCCGGAAATCATCGGCACCTGCGACCGCGTGCTGATCATGCGCGAAGGCCAGTTGGTGGCCGAAGTCGGCGGGGCCTCGGGCCACGTCATCTCCCAGGAACGCATTATTGACCTCGCCACCGGTGGCGATCAGGTGGCTGCCAATGGCTGAGTTGAATATCGCAACAATGGGCAGGGCCGAACGCGCCCGTGAACTGATGCGCACCGTGGGCATGTTGCCGGTGCTGGTGTTGTTGCTGGTGGGCTTTGCCCTGGCCAGCGAAAACTTTTTGACCGTGCAGAACCTGTCGATCATCACCCAGCAGGCGTCGGTGAATGTGGTGCTGGCGGCGGGCATGACCTTTGTGATCCTCACGGCGGGTATCGACCTGTCGGTGGGGGCGATCCTGGCCGCCTCGGCGGTGGTGGCGTTGCAGGCGTCCATGTCGCCGCAGTTCGGCATGTTCGGGATCGCCGCCGGGATTGGCTTTGGCCTGTTGCTGGGGTTGGTCAATGGCGGCTTGATCGCCTTTATGCGCCTGCCGCCGTTTATCGTCACCCTCGGTGCGCTCACCGCCATGCGCGGTTTGGCCAGATTGCTGGCGGATGACAAGACCGTGTTCAACCCGGACCTGCCGTTCGCGTTTATCGGCAATGACTCGATCCTTGGCGTGCCCTGGCTGGTGGTGATTGCCGTGGCGGTGGTGGCGCTGTCGTGGTTCATCCTGCGCCGCACGGTGATGGGGGTGCAGATCTATTCGGTGGGCGGCAACCCGGAAGCGGCGCGGTTGTCGGGGATCAAGGTGTGGAAGGTGCTGCTGTTTGTCTATGCCATGTCCGGCGCGTTGGCCGGGCTCGGGGCAGTGATGAGCGCGTCGCGGTTGTTCGCCGCCAATGGCCTGCAACTGGGGCAGTCCTATGAATTGGATGCGATTGCAGCAGTGATCCTCGGTGGTACCAGCTTTACCGGCGGCGTCGGCACCATTGGCGGCACGCTGATCGGCGCGCTGATTATCGCGGTGCTGACCAACGGCTTGGTGCTGCTGGGGGTATCGGATATCTGGCAGTACATCATCAAGGGCATCGTGATCATTGGCGCAGTGGCGTTGGACCGTTATCGCCAGTCCGGTGCGCGGACTTGATTCACTCATATAACAATCACAAGAGAGAACCCGTATGAACTTCAAACGCGTATTTCCCGTTATTGCCCTGGCTGCCCTGATGTCCCAAGCGGTTGAGGCGCGAGAGCTCAAGGCCCTCGGTATCAGCATGGGGTCGTTGGGTAACCCGTATTTCGTGACCCTGGCCGATGGCGCCACGGCGCGTGCCAAAGAACTGAACCCCAACGTCAAGGTCACCTCGGTGTCGGCCGACTATGACTTGAGCAAGCAGTTCTCGCAGATCGATAACTTTATCTCCTCCAAGGTCGACCTGATCCTGATCAACGCGGTTGACCCGTCGGCCATGGCCTCGGCGATCAAGAAAGCCCGGGATGCCGGTATCGTCGTGGTGGCGGTGGATGTGGATGCCAAGGGCGTCAACGCCACGGTACAGACCGATAACGTTGAAGCCGGCAAGTTGGCCTGCCAGTACCTGGTGGACAAACTCGGCGGCAAAGGCAACGTGATCATCCAGAATGGCCCGCAGGTCACGGCGGTGACCGACCGCGTGAAGGGTTGCAAGGCGGCGCTGGCCGGTGCGGCGGATATCAAGGTGCTGTCCGACGACCAGGACGGCAAGGGCTCACGCGAAGGCGGCCTGAACGTGATGCAGGGTTACCTCACCCGGTTCCCGAAAATCGACGGCCTGTTCGCGATCAACGACCCCCAAGCCATCGGCAGCGACCTGGCGGCCAAGCAGCTCAAGCGCAGCGGCATCATCATCACTTCGGTGGACGGTGCGCCGGATATCGAGAATGCGTTGAAAACCGAGTCGCAGATCCAGGCGTCCGCCAGCCAGGACCCGTGGGCCATGGCCCAGACCGCCGTGAATGTGGGCAATGACCTGCTCAATGACAAAGCCCCGAGCGAAGCGGTTACCCTGCTTACACCAAAACTGATCACCCGTGACAACGTAGGCAGCTACAGCGGCTGGTCGAGCAAACATTGATCCGTTAAGGGGAGCGGCGCCGTGGTGACCATGGATGACGTGGCGAGCAGGGCGGGGGTGTCGGCATCCACCGTGTCCCACGTGTTGAACGGCACCCGCAAGGTCAGCGCGGCCACGGTGCAGGCGGTTGAGCGGGCGGTCCAGGAGCTGGGGTATATCCCCAATACCCTGGCGCGCTCGCTGGCCCGGTCGAGCACCAACACCATTGGTGTGGCGATCTCGGCGTTGTCCAACCATTACTTCAGCGAAACCGTGCACGCGATTGAAGCCGAGTGCGCCAAACACGGCTACATGATGCTGTTTGTCGACACCCACGACGACCCGGAGCAGGAACTGCGGGTGGTTGCGGCGCTGCATCACCGGCGTGTCGACGGGATTCTGCTGGCGCCGTCCACGGGGTCCAAGGCCTTGGAATACCTGCGGGCCAATGAGGTGCCGACGGTGCTGGTGGACCGCATGATGAGTGAGCAATTCGATCAGGTCGGTGTGGAAAACACCCAGTCCACCCAGGCGTTGATAACGCACCTGATCGACCACGGGCACCGTCGCATCGGCTTTATCGCCGGGCGTGAGGGGCTTGGCACCACCGACGAGCGTATCGCCGGATACCGGGCTGCATTGCAGGTGGCGGGCTTGGTGTTTGACCCTCAATTGCTGGTGCAGGGGGGTTCCAACAGCGAACCGGCACGGGCAGCCACCGCCCAACTACTGGCGCTACCGGCCCCGCCCACGGCGATCATGGCTGGCAATAACCTGATGACCCTGGGCGCCATGCATGCCCTGCGTGATGCCCGGCTCGCTGTGCCAGGGCAGATGGCCCTGGTGGGCTTCGATGATTTTGATTGGGCAGATTTTTTTGTGCCGCGCCTGACGCTGATCGCGCAGCCGGTCGAGGCCCTCGGCGCGCGCGCGGTGCACCTGTTGTTGCAACGCATGGCACTGCCCAGCGCGCCGACCGCCAGTGTGCGCCTGGCGCCGCGCCTTCAATTGCGAAACTCATGTGGCTGTACTGGAGTGGAATGACACACGTATGAGCAACCCTGTTTCCCTCGGCATCGACCTGGGCACGTCGGAACTCAAGGCCATCCTGATGGACCTTGACGGCACGGTATTGGCCCATGCCGGCGTGCGCCTGAGCGTCTCGCGGCGCCACGGCGGCTGGTCGGAGCAAGCCCCGCAAGACTGGTGGCAAGCCTGTTTGCAGGCGCTTGAGCAATTACGTTGTCATGAAGGCTTTGCGCGCGTGGCCTGTATCGGCCTGTCCGGGCAGATGCACGGCGCCGTGTTGTTGGGGGATGACAACCGCGTGTTGTACCCCGCGATCTTGTGGGACGACTCCCGTGCCATCGACGAGGCCGAGCAACTTGGGCCAGGGTTTGCCGTCATCACCGGCAGCTTGCCCATGGCGGGGCTGACGGCCCCGAAACTGCTGTGGTTGCAACGCCATGAGCCCGAGGTGTTCAAGGCGATTGACTGCGTGCTGTCGCCCAAGGACTACCTGCGCCTGCGTTTGAGTGGCGAGCGTATCAGCGAGATGTCCGATGCGGCGGGAACGCTGTGGCTGGATGTGGCGCAGCGCGAATGGTTCAGCCCCATGGTGCGTGCTACCGGCCTGACGCCCGAGCAGCTGCCGCGGTTGGTGGAAGGCGGTGCTGGCAGTGCCGTAGTGACGGCGACTGAGTTGGGGCTACCACCTGGCGTGGTGATTGCCGGGGGCGGTGGGGACAACCCGGTGGCCGCCGTAGGAATCGGCGCGATCAATGCCGGTGATGCCTTTATCACCCTGGGCACCAGTGCCGCGTTAGTTGCGATTACCGACCATGCCGCCGGCAACCCGGCGAGTGCGGTGCACAGCTTTTGCCATGCGCTGCCGCAGCGTTGGTACACCATGGGCGCCATGCTCGCCGGCGCCAGTTGCCTGCGTTGGGTCACGCGGCTGACCGGCACCGTGGATGAACAGGCATTGCTCGACCAGGTGCAAGCGCAATGGCCGATTGAGCGGGCGGTGCCGTTGGATGCACCGCTGTTTCTGCCGTACCTGGCGGGCGAGCGCACGCCCCATAACGACCCGCTGCTGCGCGGTGGTTTTATGAACCTTGGCCACGACTGCACGCCGGCCATGCTGGGTTATGCGGTGATGGAAGGCGTGGGCTTCGGCCTGCTGGACGCCTTGCACGCCGTTCAATCGGCCGGCGCTCCAGTAGGGCCATGCGCCTTGGTAGGCGGCGGGGCGCGCAGTGAGTACTGGGCGCAGTTGCTGGCCAACATCCTGCAACGGGAGATCTTCACCTTGCAGGGCAGTGAGTTGAGCGCGTGCATTGGCGCGGCGAAGCTGGGGTTTCTGGCGATTGGGCAGGGGGATGAGTTACTGCGGGCGGGAATGCCGGTGAAGACGCGGTACACGCCTGACCTGGCGCAACAGCAAGTCCTGGAAGCGCGTTATCGCAAGTTCCAGGGTTTGCTTGTGGCGGCCAAAGCGTTGCACGGGGGATTGTAGTGAGCGGGCTTGCTCACCCCATGTGAGGAATGCGGCCCGAGACAAAGTGGCCCACATCATTAAATCCTGGCGTGGAAGAATGCCCAGGGGTCACCAACGCGTCGATAAACGCCTCATCCTCGGCCGTGATCTTCACCTCCAGTGCACCGGTGTAGGCGTCCCACTGCGCCTCGGTTCGTGGCCCGACAATCGCTGAACTCACCGCGCCGTTGTTCAGCACCCAGGCAATCGCAAACTCGACAATGCCCACGCCACGGCCTTGGGTGTACTGCTGAATCTGTTGGGCAATGCGCAGCGACTCCACGCGCCATTCGGTTTCAAGAATGCGTTTGTCTTGGCGCGCCGCACGGCTGCCGGCTTCTGGCGTGACATCCGGTGCATATTTGCCGCTGAGCACGCCCCGGGCCAGCGGGCTGTAAGGCACGACGCCCAGGCCATAGGCGGCAGCGGCGGTAATTTGCTCCACTTCGGCCTGGCGGTTGACGATGTTGTACAGCGGTTGGCTGATGATGGGTTTGTCGACGCCCAGGCGCTCGGCCACACGAATCACTTCGGCGATGCGCCAGCCACGGTAGTTGGACAGGCCCCAGTAACGGATCTTGCCTTGGCGGATCAGGTCGCCAATCGCCGACACCGTCACTTCCAGCGGTGTGTTGTGGTCTTCGCGGTGCAGGTAGTAGATGTCCAGGTAATCGGTGTCGAGGCGGGTGAGGCTGGCCTCCAGTGCATTGAAAATGCGCTTGCGGCTCAGGCCGCTGCGGTTGGGCACGCCATCGGTGGGGCCGATGGCGACCTTGGTGGCCAGCACCCAATCTTCGCGGTGCCGGGCGATGGCTTCGCCGACGATTTCTTCCGAGCGCCCACCCGTGTAGACGTCGGCGGTGTCGATAAAATTGATGCCCTGGTCCCAGGCTTTGTCGATGATGCGCAGCGAGTCCTCGGTGTTGGTCTGTTCGCCAAACATCATGGTGCCCAGGGTCAAGGCGCTGACCTTCAACCCGGACTGGCCCAATGTGCGGTAAATCATGGAAAGCTCCTCAAGGCAGGAAAGTGCCCTATGCAATACCAGACTCCGAGGCTCTGGAACAAGCCCTTGGCGCGATTCTTCATGGATTGAGCAAAGCCTCGCAACGCGCCTGCACGAATCGGTGCAGCACCTTCACCCGCTCCGACACCTGCAAGCGATGCGGGCACATCAGGTTGAACGGGGTGGGCTCGCCTTGCCAATCGGGCAATAACGGCACCAGGCGCCCAGCTTTGATGTCTTGGGCCACATCCAGGTTGGCCTTATAGGCGATGCCATGGCCGGCCAGCGCCCAGCGCCGCACGATTTCGCCGTCATCGCTGAGGTAATCCCCGGTCACTTCGATTTCCTGGTGCAACGGCCCTTGATAGAAATTCCACGTACTGTTGGCCTGGCCACGGCGCATGTAGCGCAGCGTGCTGTGTTCGGCGAGCTCTTTCGGTGTGCGCGGCGTTCCGTGCCGGGCGAGGTAGTCGGGGCTGGCACAGGGGATGCGATGGTGGCCGGGTACCACCGGCAGCGCCACCAGGCTGGAATCCCTGGGCACGCCAAAGCGCAGGGCGATGTCGACGGTGTCGCGGAACAAGTCAGCATTGCTGTCGTTGAGCAATAACTGGATGCGGATATCCGGGTGCTGGACCTTGAACGCATCCAACCAGCCCAGCAGCACATTGCGCCCGAAATCCGAGGGCGCCGACAACTGCAGCAGCCCACTCAAGCTTTGGCCTTGTTGCTTTATCGCGCGTTCGCCCTCCGACAGTGTTTCCAGGGCCAAGCGCACGCTGTCCAGGTAACGCGCGCCTTCTTCGGTGAGGCGCATGCTGCGGGTCGAGCGCGCCAGCAGGCGGATACCCAGCCGGGTTTCCAGGCGTTTGAGGGCGATACTGGCCGCCGCCGGCGTGAGGTTGAGGCCGCGTGCCGCCGCCGACAGGCTGCCCGTGTCAGCGGTGCGCACAAAGACTTCAAGGTCGAGGGTAGCGCTCATTTGTAAAAATCCTTTAAAGATCTTGTCGTTTTACCGGGATTTTTCGCCCATTGCCAAGCTGAGAGGATGAACGCTCACTTTCTTACCCAGGAACTTTGTCCCATGACGTCTTCCCTCAACGGCAAAACCATCATCGTGATCGGCGGCAGCAGCGGCATCGGTGCCGCCGTGGCCAAGGCGGCCGCAGCCCGCGGTGCCCACGTGGTATTAGCGGGGCGACGCCTGGTAGCGGGCGCCGAAAACGGCCTGCGTAGCGAGCCGGTGGATGTCACTGATGCTGCCTCCCTGCAACGGTTGTTCGAAACCGTGGGGCGTTTCGACCACCTGGTCTACACCTCCGGCCCGTCGGTGCGGGCCAAATCCCTGATCGACACTGACCTGGATGAGGCTCAGGAGAATTTCAATGTGAAACTCTGGGGCTCGTTGCGTGCGATCCAACATGCGCTGCCGTACCTCGACGAGCACGGCAGCATCAGCCTGACCTCCGGGCAACTGGGGCGTAAATTAGTGCCCGGGCAGTTCATCAAAGTCGGCATCAACGCCGCGACGGAAGCCCTGGGCAAGCAATTGGCCAAGGAGTTGGCACCGCGTCGGGTCAATGTCATCTGCCCTGGGGTGATTGATACGCCCGCTTATGCAGGGTTGGCTGAGGAACAGCGGCTGGCGATGTTTACCAAGACAGGCGGCGCGTTGCCGGTTGGGCGGGTAGGGCAGGCGCAGGAAGTCGCGGCGGGGTATGTCTTGGCGATGGAGAATGGGTTTATGACGGGTGCCGTGATCGACATCGATGGCGGTGGTCAGCTGTAAACACAGGACAAAATGTGGGAGCGGGCTTGCTCGCGAAAGCGTCGTGTCAGTCGATGCATCTTTGACTGAATTACCGCTTTCGCGAGCAAGCCCGCTCCCACAGGGACCGCGTTATACCTTCAAAGTACGGGTCATCCGTAATGCCAACACACTTCCCGCCACAATCACTGCCGCAAGCAGGTACAACGCCATATCCGTCGAGCCGGTGGCATCCTTCACAAACCCAACGATATACGGGCTGAGGAACCCAGCCATCTGCCCCATCGAGTTGATCAACGCTAACCCACCGGCCGCCGCGCCTGCACTGAGCATGGCGGTAGGCACCGGCCAGAACATCGGCAGGCCGGTCAGGGCGCCCATGGTGGCGATGGTCAGGCCGAGGATCGCAATCGCCGGGGTGGTGGCGAAGTTCACCGCAATCACCAGGCCAATGGCGCCCATCAACATCGGCACCACCAAGTGCCAACGACGTTCCTTGCGCAAGTCCGCCGAGCGGCCCACCAACAGCATGAACACGGCCGCCAGCAGATAGGGGATCGCACTCAGCCAGCCGATCACCAGGTTATCGCTGAACCCCAGGTTCTTGATGATCGACGGCAGCCAGAAGTTGATCGCGTATACGCCGCTCTGGATACAGAAGTAGATCAGGCCAAACGCCCAGATCGCTGGGTTTTTGAACACTTCGGCCAAGGAGTCGGTGGTGGTTTTTGGCTTGTTGGCCAAATCGGTCGCTTGGTCGGCTTCCAGCACGGCGCGTTCGTGGGGTTTAAGCCACTTGGCGTTGGCAAAGCTGTCACTGAGCAGGAAGTAGGCGAGGGCGCCGAGGATTACGGTGGGGATGCCTTGCAGCAGGAACATCCACTGCCAACCGGCGAGGCCACCTTGTCCAGCGGCAAAGTGGTTGAGGATCCAGCCGGAGAATGGGCTGCCGAGCAAACCGGACACCGGGATTGCCGACATGAACAGCGCCATGATCCGCCCACGGCGGAACGTCGGGAACCACTGCGAGAGGTACAGCACCACGCCGGGGAAGAAGCCGGCTTCGGCGGCACCAGTGAACAGGCGCAGGGTGTAGAAATGCGTCGGTGTGGTGACAAACAGCAGGCAAGTGGACAACGTGCCCCACACGATCATCATCAGCGCAATCCAGCGCCGCGGACCGAACTTGGTCAGCGCCAGGTTGCTCGGTACGCCGCACAGCACGTAGCCGATAAAGAAGATGCCGGCACCCAGGCCGTACACGGTTTCGCTGAATTTCAACGCATCGAGCATCTGCAATTTGGCAAAGCCAACGTTTACCCGGTCGAGGTAATTGAACAGATAGCAGATAAAGATGAAGGGGATCAGGCGCAGGGTGATGCGCTTGTAGATGGCGTTTTTATCGTCATCGGTGGCCAGTGCGGCAGTGGCGCTCTGTGACATGGCAGTCTCTCTTTATTATGATTTTTTGCGATGCGAGGGTAACGTTGATCGCCCAAACAGTCTCGGTGACCTGATGGGGTACTGTCTTTGTGCTCGCGCACAGTGAAGCACCCTTTGCGTTGTGCCGGTGAACAGCCACCTTTTAGGAACTTAGCCCCATGTTCGAGCTGGATCATGACTTGGCGCAGGATATCGTCGACCGAACCATGGCGATCCTGCCCTATAACGTCAACGTCATGGACAGCCAGGGGTTGATCCTGGGCAGCGGCGAGCCGGAGCGTATCAACACCCGTCACGAAGGTGCGCAGTTGGTATTGGCCAACGGCCGCGTGGTGGAAATCGATGGGCAGACCGCCAAGCACCTCAAGGGCGTGCAACCGGGTATCAACCTGCCGCTGCTGCATGACCAGCGCCTGATCGGTGTGCTGGGCATTACCGGCGAACCCGAAGGCCTGCGCACCTACGCCGAACTGGTGCGTATGACTGCCGAAATGCTCGTCAGCCATCGTCACCAGCAAGCCGAGCAGCAATGGCGCCGCCAACGGTGTGATGACTTGCTGGCCTTACTGCTGGCCGAAACCGGCGACTCCCCGCGCCTGGTGGACGAAGCCCAGCAGTTGGGGCTCAAGCCGCAGATGGCGCGAACCCCGTACCTGTTCGAACTGGGTGCCGGGCAATCGGCCGAGGCGTTGAGCGCCTGGTTGACGTCGCGTTACCCGGACAGCTGGTGCGTCAGCTCGGCGCAATATTCCTTGTTGTGGTGCCGGCCAGCCGCGGTGCAGGTGGACAACCCACGCCTGCTGGAAAAACTCGAAGGGCTGGGCTGGAATATCCTGCGGGTGGCGGTGGGCGGGCAGGCCGATGGCTTGTCCGGGTTGCGCCGCTGTTATCGTCGCGTCGGCGACTTGCTGGCCTATGGACGTGACATCCTGCCGCAAACGAGGCTGTTGACCCTGAACCGCTATCGTCTGCCAGTGATGCTCTGGCGCCATCGCAACGACGATGCCCTCGATGAGTTGCTCAACCCCTTGCGCAAAGTGCTGGCCAAGGACACCAATGGCCAACTATTGGCCACGCTGCGCAGTTGGTGCGAGCACGATGGCCAAAGCCAGGCCTGCGCCGATGCCCTGGGCATCCACCGCAACAGCCTGCGCTATCGCATGGAGCGTATCGCCGAACTCAGCGGTGTCGACCCGCTGACCCTGGACGGCATGCTCGCCCTCTACCTTGGCGTGCAGCTGTTGCCCCAGGCTTTGTCGGAATGAACAACAAACCTTTCCTGCACTTGTGCATCGGACCGGCGTCAACGGCGGTGCCAACTGGCAGCATGGGCGTTATAAAAACCGGAGAAAGCCCATGAAAATCATCATCGCCCCCGACTCATTCAAGGACAGCCTGAGCGCCGAAGGCGTCGCCCAGGCCATTGCCCAAGGGTTGGCCCAGGTGTGGCCGGACGCCGAGTTGGTGCAATGCCCGATGGCGGACGGTGGTGAAGGTACGGTTGAATCAGTGCTCGCAGCGTGCAACGGCGAGCTGCGCCGCCAGACAGTCCAAGGCCCGCTGGGCGGTAGGGTCGAAGCCCGCTGGGGCTGGTTGGCCGACAGCCATACGGCGCTCATCGAAATGGCCGAAGCCAGCGGCTTGCAGTTGGTGCCGCCAGGGCAACGCGATGCGTGCTCCAGCAGCACCTACGGCACCGGCGAACTGATCCGCGCCGCCTTGGACCTGGGCGCCCAGCGGATCATCCTGGCGATTGGCGGCAGTGCCACCAACGACGGCGGCGCCGGTGCGATGCAAGCCCTTGGCGTGCAACTGCTCGACGTCGAACAACAGGCCCTTCCACCGGGCGGCCTGGCCTTGGCGAAACTGGCCCATATCAACCTTGAACACCTCGACCCGCGCCTGGCCCACGTCCGCTTCGACATCGCCGCCGACGTCAACAACCCGCTGTGCGGCCCCCACGGCGCTTCAGCGATTTTCGGCCCGCAAAAAGGCGCTAATCCCGATCAGGTCCAACAATTGGATGCTGCCCTTGGTCACTTTGCCGACCATTGCGCCAACGTGTTGCCCAGGGATGTGCGCGACGAACCCGGCAGCGGCGCTGCTGGGGGCCTGGGTTTTGCCGCCAAAGCCTTCCTGGGCGCGCAGTTCCGTGCCGGTGTCGACGTGGTGGCCGAACTGGTAGGCCTGGAACACGCCGTGCGCGGCGCTGACCTGGTGATCACTGGCGAAGGCCGTTTCGACGCGCAGACCCTGCGCGGCAAGACCCCGTTTGGTGTGGCGCGTATCGCCCAGCAGCATGGCGTGCCCGTGATCGTTATTGCCGGCACCTTGGGCGATGGCTATGAGCAGATGTATGCCCACGGTGTGGATGCCGCGTTCGCATTGCCTGACGGGCCGATGAGTCTGGAGCAAGCGTGCGGTGAGGCGCCCCGGTTGTTGCGCGAGCGTGCGGCGGATGTTGCGCGGGTGTGGCGGGTGGCGGCGCGGGGCTGATAGAGGCAACCGTCAGCGCCGTGACAGATCGGTCGATAATTACTATGATCCGTGCTTTCTTTGAAGACTGGCCGACCTGGCCGGGCACGTTGGAAGCCGATCATGCAGATCAAGCGTTTTACCCTCGTCAATTTCCGCGGCATCGAGCATATGGAACTCGATTTCGAGGCTAAGCAGACTGTCGCCTTGGTGGGCGCTAACGGGGTAGGCAAGTCTTCGATTCTGGATGCATTGGCGATTGCGCTTTCGAACATGACCGCGCGAATTGTGGGGCAAGCGCAGCGATCAAGGGCGATTTCCAAAGACGATATTCGGGTGGGCGCAGAGTATGCGCGCCTGTACGTTGATATGGATTTTTATAAAGACTTTGAAGTCGACTGGGCGATAGCACTGAACCGCAAAGCCGGGAGTTACCCCAAAGAGCGAAGTAGTGATCTACAGCGTCTGAATGATTTCACTGAAGATGCTGCGCCGTTTATAGAGCGATATGAAAGAGGCGATGTAGCACACGCTGCGCGGTTCCCACTGGCGGTTTATTACGATGTTCATCGTGCTGTGCTCGACGCACCGCTACGTGTACGCGAACACGTTAATAACGATGTAGCCGCTGGCTATGAGGATGCCTTGGGTCGCGGCGGTGCGGATTTCAAAAAATTCTTCAGCTGGTTCCGCAACCAAGAAGATCTCGAGAATGAAATGAGTCGGGATCACGCAGGTTATCGCGCCCCCGATCTAAACGCAGTGCGTAGCGCAATCGAAGCGTTTACAGGGTTCAAAAATATCAGAGTGCGGCGTACACCCTCTTTAAGAATGACAGTCTTGAAAGGTGATCTTGAGCTGAATGTTTTGCAGCTTTCAGATGGTGAGAAGTGTTTGTTGGCAATGGTTGGTGATCTGGCGCGGCGGCTGACACTGCTCAACCGTGATCTGCCTGATCCGCTTATGGGACAAGGGATTGTCCTGATCGATGAGTTGGATCTTCATTTGCACCCCGGTTGGCAACGCACAGTTGTGCCCAACCTTGAGAAAACCTTCCCCAATTGCCAATTCATCATCACTACCCATTCCCCGCAGATTCTGGGTGAGCTGCCTGCCCAATCCATAATATTGCTGAAAGACGGCCAATACCTGGGGCATCCAGAGCGTTCATTGGGCCTTCGCAGCGGGGAAGTAATCGAAGAGTTAATGGGTGGGCTGGCTCAAAATCCAGACGTCAGCAAACTATTGAGAACAATCTACCGCGACCTTGACGATGAAGATCTCGACTCCGCCCAAGCCAACGTTGCGACATTGCGCGAGAAGGTTGGAGACATTCCAGACGTGCTTGAAGCCCAAGCCAACATTGATTCCCTGAGGTCAATAGCAGAGGGCGAAGCGTGAGGTCTATCAAAAAGGGCGCCGAACCCAGGGCGCTGATTGAGTGGCGAAGGGAAAACCGCGATACGCCCCACAATCTTTATTACGGCAAGGGCAGCAGCTTTCCGAGTGAGCCCGTTCGCCAGGCGCTCTTGAAGGAACAGTTTCACCTTTGCGCGTACACCTTGCGGCGCTTGCCAACCGCATCCGAATGTCAGGCGAAAGGGCAAGGCACACAATTTAGCTGTCATATCGAGCATTTACTGCCACAAAAGCACCACAAAGGGCAGAGCACTGCGTACGCCAACCTCGTGGCCTGTTACCCGTCCAGCCAAACCAAGGTTGCTTGCGGTTACGGCGCCGTAGCAAAAGAAGACTACGACTCAGGTCAACAGCCTTTTGTTTCTCCGCTGACCGCTAACATCGAGCACCAATTCAGCTATTCAAGTGATGGTTATATTGAAGGCCTTACGCCGCAAGCCATTGCTACTATCGACGTGCTGAAGCTCAACCACCCAACCCTGGTTAACAATCGGGCAGCAGTCATCAGGGGGCGATTGAAACCACGCGGCACACCTATTTCTGCTAGCGCAGCCCGGCGCCTGGCTGCGGAGGTTGATACAGCAGACAGCCAGCATTGCCTACCCGAGTACTGCCTGGCACTTAAGCAACAGGCCGAGCGTCATGCACGGCGCCTTGAAAAGCACGCTACTCGCGTGCGTGGTCAAGTCCGTCCCTGAAAACATCTCTTCAAATTGTTTTTTAAAGGATGCAACACAATGCACACGCCCGAACCCCATATCGTTATCCAGCGCTTTACCGAGGCTCACCTTGAGGGCGTCGCGGCGCTCTATAACGAGCCGGCCGTGTGTCGTCAGGTGCTGCAAATGCCTTTCCAGTCGGCCGAGTCATGGCGCAAAAAGCTGGTGATGGACAACGAGCGCCGACTGCAACTGGTGGCCGTTCATGGCGGTGAAGTGATTGGCCAGTTGGGCCTGGAGCAATACCTGCGGGTGCGCCAGAGCCATGTCGGTTCGTTTGGCATGGGCGTGGCGACGGCCTGGCAGGGTAAAGGGGTGGGTTCACGGCTGTTGTCGGCCGCGCTGGATGTGGCCGACAACTGGATGAACCTGCACCGCGTGGAACTCACCGTGTATGCCGACAACGAAGCCGCGCAGAACCTGTACCGCAAGTTTGGCTTCGAGGTCGAAGGTCGGCTGCGCGATTACGCCGTGCGCGATGGCCAGTTTGTCGACGCGGTGAGCATGGCCCGCCTACGGACGTCGGTTTAATCCTGCAACGCAAACGCCACCGCAGCCTGGGCATGCAGCTCAGTGGTGTCCAGCAGCGGCAGGTTGCTGTGTTCCGGCTTGATCAACAGGCCGATTTCCGTACACCCAAGGATGATCGCCTGGGCACCGCGTGCGGCCAGGGACTCGATGACCTGCTGGTAGACCTTGCGTGACGTATCGCTGATCACGCCCACGCACAATTCGTCATAAATAATCCGGTGCACGGCTTGGCGCTCATCTGCATCCGGCACCAACACGGTCAGGCCGTGGTCGGCCAGGCGGGATTTGAGAAAGTCCTGCTCCATGGTGAACGCGGTGCCCAGTAGACCCACCGTCAACGTACCTGCCTCGTTGGCGGCCAGCCCGGCCGCATCGGCAATATGCAAAAACGGAATCGACACCGCCGCGTCAATACGCGGTGCCACCAAATGCATGGTGTTGGTACACAGCACCACGCACTCGGCACCGCCGGCTTGTAAGCGGCGTGCGGCATCTTCCAGGATCAGCGCGGCGTCATCCCAACGCCCGGCGTGCTGGGCTTGCTCGACGGGGCCGAAGTCCACGCTGTACATCAATATCTGCGCCGAGCGCAGCGGGCCGAGCTGGTCGCGCACGTGTTGGTTGATGATGCGGTAATACTCGGCGCTGGACTCCCAGCTCATGCCGCCGATAAGGCCGATGGTACGCATGCGATGCTCCTGACAAGAAATATCGCCTCACCTTACCGACCAACTGAGCAATAGTCATACGCAGTTGTCGGCGAAACGACCGGTGCAGTTTTACGGGCGTCGGTTGAACGCGCTCAACTGACTACCCACTCACTCAACACACTGGAACGGGTAGGGCAGCAGAAGGGTAAATAACCGCCCATCGCCCCCCCTGCGAATAACGTTGGAACTGTCCCAGTGTGACCACCACTAAAAAATCGTTAAATAAGGGCGCCACTTATTAAGGTTTCATGGCATTTAAGGGGTATCTATGAGTATCAGTCTTAACGTAGCGTTGGCACAGTCAGCGCTTACCAGCCAGCACCATAGGAAGGTCGCTGAAATATTACATAAAAACAATCGCGGCGAAGGCATTAAAGAGGGTTTACCCACATTATCTGCCGAGCAGATCATCAATAAATCACTGTCGCAAAGTGGCTTCGAGCATTCTCTACGCCCGCAAGATGGCACAGAGGTTACTTATGCATTCAATGGCGGGAAAAATGCGCAGAGCCCGACATTTTCCGACACGCAAAAAAACCGAATCCGCGCCGATATCGAACATTTTAGCGACGTTGCAAAGTTGAAATTCAAAGAGTCTGCGATGGCGTCATCCCATCATATTCAATTAAAAGTAGATAGCAGTCGTTTCGATTGGAAAGACCCTTATTACGTGAGTACGAAAAATGGCGCACCGGGCGGTGTGGACGTACCGTTATTGCAACGCCATGCGGCTGAACTTGAACAGCCCAATAGCTATGGCAGCCATGTTATTGCCAAGGCATTGGCCTTCAAGCTGGGGCTTCCTGCAGCGGGCTCAGGGGGTGGCCCCCGCAGATATCATGAGAATACCTTGGCCTATACACTGAGAAGCCCTTATTCAGAGGGGCGCTCAGGCCAGCGGTTTGGAAAAGAACATATTAGCAATGCCTATCCAAGCACGCCGATGATGGACGATATTGCTCTGCTGCAAAAGAAATATGGCGCGAACCACGAAACGCGTGCGGGTGATACCACGTATGGCTTTAATTCAAATACAGGGCGTGAAACGTTTACGTTAAAGTCTGATGCTGACCTGCCGGTATTCTGCGCTTGGGATGGCGGCGGGAAGGATACGTTTGATTTTTCCGAGTTTACGCAAAACCAGATTATCAACTTAAACCAGGCCAGCTTTTCCAATGTTGGCGGCGGTGTGGGGAATGTGTCTATCGCCCAAGGCGTCCTTATTGAACGCGCGATCGGCGGCAAGGGTGAGAATATTATTATTGGCAATGAGGCGAACAATGAACTGGTGGGTGGGCCGTCGAGTGACATCCTCTACGTTAACGCAAATTCAGGGTTCAATAAATTATGGGGCGGCGACGGCCGAAATATATTTGTGATCGGTGCGAGCGAGCAATCAGCCAAACTTGAAAATACCGCCATCATGGATTTTGTCAGTGGCAAGGACAAGTTGGATCTGTCTGCGCTCAGGGCTGCCAGCAACCAGCCGAACATAAAAGTGGTGAATAAATACACCGGAAGGGGCGGCGAAGTGACCATCGACTATTTCGAGAGCCATAAACTCTCGATGCTACGCTTCGATATCAACGGTGACGGGAAAATGGATTGCATGGTCACTGTCACCGGGCGAATAGAACCCCGCGATATCATCGTCTGATCGCGCGTTGCACCGTCGGTCCCTGGCCGTTCTCAATGCAGTACTGAATCAGCGATAGCCGCACGTTCCTCCCCAGAGTTGGCTATACCTACAGCTCAGTGTTTCAGTGAAGACCGCCAGGGAGTTCAACGATGAAGCTAAGGCTTGTAATCAGCACGCTGTGCCTCGTGTCAATTGGAATGACGGGCTGTGCCAGCAACGTCACCCAACCGCAGGATTACTCCGGTTTTTTGTCCGACTACAGCCAACTCAAGCAGGCCAAGTCACCGTCGGGGGCCGATGTGATGCGCTGGGTTGATCCCAAACTGGACCTTAACCGCTATCACGCGGTGTATGTGGAGCCGACCCAGTTCTATCCCAAGCCCCAGGCCACCGATAAAATCCCGCAGAGCACGCTCAACGGTATCAACACCTACTACAACCAGGCGCTCAAGCGTGAGCTGGAAAAATCACTGCCCCTGGCCAATGCCCCAGGCCCCGGTGTCATCGTGGTACGTGCGGCAATCACCGCTGTGAGCAGCAAGACCGAAGCCCTCGCACCGTACGAATACATCCCCGTAGCGCTGGTGGTGGCGGCGGTCAGTACCGGTACGGGCCACCGCGACCAGGAAACCACCCTGAGCACCGAGGCTCAGTTCCTCGACGGCGCCAGCGGCAAGGTGCTCGCCCAGGTCGTGCGCAAAGGCACCGGCAAGCCGCTGGCCAATGAGGCCGTGGTGATGAAGGCCGACGACGTGAAAAGCGTGATTGATGGTTGGGCGTCGGACCTGTATCAGTCGTATGTGAAACTGCACAAGCACTAGGACCTGTCACGTGCCCGAAAGGGGGTTGCGTGCCCGGCCTAACCCCTTAGCAGCCGGGCGCGAGGGCTCATTTAAGCGGTGTTAGCGGTGGCAGTTTCCATTGCCCGCTAGCCACTTCAGGCTTGGGCAGGTAGATCCGCAGCACGGCATAAAACGGCCCCGGTGGGGCCGGCAGCCAGTTGCTTTGTTCGGCTTTTGGTGGCTCGTGGTGCTGCAACGCCAGCGTCAGGCCGCCGTCGGCGTCCAGCTTGAGGTTGGGCAGCATCCGCGAATTGATCAGGTAGCGTTTCTTGTGGTTGGGCACCAGCAGCTTGGTCTTGGCGTCGTACATGGTCAGCGACCAGAACGCGTCGGCCGGTGGCAACTGGTCCTTGGCAAAGTGCACGGTGTAGCTGTGGCGTGCGCCGTTGGCCGGTTTGCCTTCACTGTCGGTGACGTAGCTCAGGTGGATGGCTTCGTCGGTGGAGTTGCCGAAAATCCCCAGGTCAGCCCCGGCGTAGCGGTACAGGTAATTGTTTTTCAGGCGATCACGGCTGCCGAACAGGTCGCCGCTGGAGACCTGATGGGTGTCGAGCTTGTCTTTCTTGAACGCGGCGAACTCGGCGCGGGCGTCGGCGATGCCGTCTTCCAGGGCTTTGCGTTGTTCGGCGCTCAATTGGTTGACCTTGAACGGCGCGCCGGGGGTGATACCGATCTTGGCGAAGCGGGCCAGCAGGTCTTTTTCACTGTCCTGGGGCGCGGCAAAGGCCAGCATGAAATTCAGGTAGCGAAACAGCTGCGGGCCTTCGGTCATGGTCGCCATGGGCTTTGGCCACTCGATCTTCGGCGCGGCGGCTGGGGCCGGCTGTTTCACGTAGCTGCTCAGGGGCTGCACTTTGTAGCCGTTCTGGATCTGCTTGACCTTGTTCAGGTCCTTGTCGTCGAACAGCTGTGTGCGGTACAGCGCGTAGGCGATGTTGCTTTCGCTGTACACCACACGGTCGACGTCCACTGGCTGCTGACCTTTCCAGTCCGGCCCGGCGATCATGTAATGGCCGCCATTGTTACCGGTGCTGCGGGTGCCCAGGTAGGCGATGTTCTGGGTGTAGAGGTCGATCAACTGCACCGAGTAGTAGCGGTTGTCTTCGATCTTCGGCAGGGTCAGGACCAGGGGCTCCCTGCGCAGGTCCATCCACACGAACGAGTAGGGCGTGTCCGCATTGGGGGTGACAAGCGCGTTGTCCTTGGGGGTGAACACCTGGGCGGTATTGCCAATATGGTTGAAGGGCGCCTTGAAGTTGGCCCCGCCTTTATCAACGGCCTGGTTGTAGAGCGTTTTGTACATCGCCACCACCGGATAGCCATACAGGTAGGCTTCCTTGGCGATCGCCCGGGCTTCGGCAGGGTTCGCCGTGAAGTCGGCCAGGGCGCCGGTACTCATCAGTATCGAGAGGCTCGCCAACAGCAGGCGCGTCGGTTTTCCAATCATGTTGTTGCGTCCTTCCAGAGATCTTTTTAAAGGGCGAGGGATGAAACGGCGAGTTTCTAGTTTTATTGGCCGGACGTCACGTTAATCCCTGCGACACCGCCCACGGCACCATAGAAGAGGGGGTCAGGCGGTGGGCAGCATCGCTTTGACTTTGTCGCGCAATTGATCGATCGAAAACGGTTTGGCGATGACTTGCATGCCACTTGGCACGTCGATGTGGTCGGCATAGCCACTGGCAAACAGGATCGGCAGCTCAGGACGAAGCTCGCGCACCAAGTTGGCCAACTGCTTGCCGTCCATGTCGGGCAGGCCTACGTCGGTCATCATCAGGTCAATGGATTGATCCGTGTTCTTGACCAATGCCAGCGCCTCTTCGGCATCACCGGCCTCAAGCACGCTGAACTCCAACTCTTCCAGTACGTCGATGATCAGCATGCGCACGATGGCATCGTCTTCGACTACAAGGATGGTGGAGGAAGTGGTGGACATAATAGAAATTCCCGAGAAGTGAGGGGACAGGTCTTTAGCGGTTGAAAGACCATCCTCTAATGAGTAGCGTCGATCTCGGCAAGTTCCGTTGGCACGGGGATTGTGAAGGGAATGGCAGAAAATGTCTCGTTGCCATGCGGGTGAGGTAGCGCGTCAACGGCGCCGTTTCACAGCGCCATTGATAGGTGCAGACATCAGTCTCTGGATTGGGGCAGCAAGCGTACGCGTTGCATCAAGCTGGTAACGGATTGGACACCATCAAAGAAACCGCAAAGCTGTCCACGGCTTCGGTTACCAGATCGTCAGGGTGGAACGGGCTGACAAGAAACTCACGAGTACCTAGGGATGTGACGTGAGGCTTTAACGTAGCGCTGACCGCCCCGCTATCCAAGACCTTGGCCATGCCTTTTTGCATGGATTCCAGGTTGTCAAACTTGACCAAGCCGCCATTGGGCTCAAAGAAAAACCATTCTTTTTTGTTGTCTTTGAACCTCACACCTGCCAACAGGGCGTGATCTTGAGTGCTGATCCTCAGGTAGGTCGACTTGGTGGCTCTGGTGAGTTGGTTGATGATGCGCTCGGCGGTGTCCCGTGAGGGAGCAGAACCCATGTGAAAGCTGTGCTTTTTATCTACGGCGTTCTGCAAATGTTTAAGGTCTGCATTGAATTTTATATGTTGCGGGGCGTGCGAAGCACTGGTCGAGACCTTGTTGAGATTGGCGAGAAATATCTTTTCATCGCCGCGTTGCAGGGCAAGCGCCATGGCATTGACCAACCCGGCGCAGTCACCTGTTGACGTTAAATCGACACGGGCCAAGTACTCAAGTTGGGTAAAGCGATCGATAGACACACCAGGCCCCGCTACGTCGCTGGCAAGAAGAGACGTGAAATACCTTCCGCGTTCTATGTTTTCATGCTCAACCACTCGTGCAAGGATGCCTATTTCATCCGGTGCCCTGTCGGGTTTCGCGGCCAATTTCAGCAAATCCTCAAGGCTGGTTTGACCCGAATAATCCTTAAGTTGCTGGAGGTTGCCATGTTTATAACCCTGGTCGAATTGCGAAAGGTTCTCAGCACTTTTTGACCTCACCATGTTCACTTCGAAAGCATCAAGATGTTTATGAAGGCTGCTGTCAAGCAGAGGGCTATTGAGCGGGGTGAAATGTTGATAGTCGATTGCAGGGCCATAGGGCCTCTTCAGTACAGGGTCGTAGCTATACCATTTATTGTTTTTCAGGACGGCGACGCCTTCGACGCTGTTGCTGCCCTGCTTATAGGTCCCGATCAACGTCGGACCAAATTCCTTGTTGGCCGCCTTCAACAAGTCATAACTGCCAGTCGCCCCCTTTAGTTTATTGATGGTTTCGCGCGCTTTACGCACTGCTAGTTCGGCGCCTACATCCAGCAACTGCATGCCCCCCTTGGCGAGGTCATCCAAGCCGCCCAATGGGTTGAGCCCACTGAGCGCTGCGGCACCAATCACTTTTGCGGCCTGTAAGGCTTTGGTACTTGTAGATAGAGCGGTGCTGCCTATTTTGAGCAGTTTCCCACCGGCCGCTACGCCGGCCGTAACGAAGCCAAACACGTCCAGTGTGAGATCAAATAACCCTGCGCCAATGTCGCCTTTTTGAAAATTCAGAATGGCCGACCTGAAGGGAATCAGGTTGAGTAAAAAGTCATTCAACGGCTTATAGCGGTCTTTTGACGTCTCCAGGGTGGTTTTCCCGAGTGCAGCCTCTTTAATGGAGGGGTCGTAAAGCCCTAGGTGCTCGACTAGGGCATTGCCGATCCTGTAAGAACGAAGGCTGTTGAAACTATCGAGCGCCTGTCCCTCTGAGGGGCGCTCATCACTGCGGTCGTTCTTCATGCTGTCGGGCTTGAACTCTTTGGTTTCATAAACCCAATTGGCCTCTCGTGATTGCCTTTCTTTTGCACGATAGGCAGGGGTGTGCTTGATGGTGCCCGCATTGAAGTTGATTTCGTATGTTTGGGTTTGCCCTTCACGTTCGATTTTTACCAACAGTTCCGGGTCGGTGGGGGCTGGCGTGGTCCCTATAAAACCGTTCAACGCATAGGATGTTTGTTGATACAGCGTAATTTTGCCGTACTCGAAATTCTTCCTGTCTTCCAATGGCAGCTGCGAAATCAAATGCTGGACGGTGGTAGTGACGGCATCCCTTTTGTGCGTCATCGCGGTGCTGAACCAGGTTTCGAATGACTTGCTCACCCCAAAATCAGATTGGCTGTTGTTCACTTTATCGATGGGAATGCGCGGATCACTTGACTGGTAATGAACCCATGGCGACCCGAGGTCCATCATGGCGATATCCAGCATCGAGTGCTTGATGAGCGTGCCGTCCTCGCGACGCAGTGCACGATCATTAACGCGGTCATCGGTCGACGTGAGTACTTTTTCTTCGAACAGTGGCCCCAGATCGCCAAAGATTTCTTTCAGCCTGGTCAGCGCTATGTCTTTTCGCGAAAGAATCGCGTTATCCATGGCTTGCGAAGCAGAGATCAGCTCGTTACTTCGCTTCGTGAAGGCAGCTCTTAATTCGTTGATCTGAGCGGGTGTGTAAGTACCGGCGTCGCTCTTCGTCAACAACCCATTGGCGAGCGCCCATTCCACCAATGCCGCATTTTTGGCAGTTTCGGGTGCGGAGGGTGAGGGCGTGTTTCGGGCGGCGTAACTCATGACATCGGCGAACGTCATGTTAGCGACGGTGCCCGGACGCTCGGCTTCTACTGCCGCCGCCGCGATCGAAAGGTTTGCCCACGCCAGGCTGCCCACGGTCACACTGGCAGGAATGTCTTCGATCAGGTACTGCGGTGCCGTGCGGGCTAGCAGCAAGTGGCTCGCAAGTTTGGCGCTGTCAGATGTTGTTCGGCCTTTGTCGACCAGGTGTTTGCTCAGGTTTTCAACAACCGTAGCGGGCGATTTTCCCCAATGCTCAGGCTTGGCCAGTTCAAAACCCGCGACGCTGCCGACCACGGGCGTAGTGAGGGATTCTGGGTCCAGTCCCAAGTGAAGCGCTGTGAGCACATAGTCATAAACACCGATGGGCGAGGGGGCGCCCTTCAACTGTGTTTGCAGGGCAAGTCCCAGCTCGCGGGCTTTGGGTGAGTCGAGCAATTTCTGTAATGCCCCAACGGGATCTTGCAGATCGCTGGGCATCACCGAGCTGCCACTCAACAGGTAGGCAAGGGTAGCGGTGGGTTCGCCCGGCTTGGCAGTTGGTTTTTGGGTGTCGAGGTAGTTGACTATGCTCTGTTGGTCATGTTTCGACATCGGTTTTGGCCAGGAAAGACCGCCGCCGAAGTCACCCAAAGGGTGCAGTGATGCCTTCTGCTCCAGTTCCTCCTTCAACGCGACCACTTCATCGATAGTGGTCGGCAGCTTGAAACCAAGGCCGCTAATGGCAGCGGCCAGGGTTACTGCGCTCGGTTGTATCGCCGCATAGGACGAATCTTTCACTGGACTCATCGTATTAGCGTTCAGTGAATAGGCGACCCGTCCGGGCGGGACCGGCCTGCCATAAACACGGCTATCTAGAGCCATCAGTTTGCTAGCCAGCAGGCGTAGATTGTCGTTGTCTGCTAGCAGGCCGCGTAAGCTGCGGGCAGCGCTGGGTGGAGGGTTGGTAGCGTCGGCAGTGATCGGCTTCGGCGAAGGGGGTTGCGTAGCGAGTGGTTTCACTGCACCAGCAAGAGGAAGAAGCGCGGGAATAATAAGTTGTTGAGCGACGGATAAGAACATTTGGCGTACCTGAATGGTCAAGTTTAGTCACCCTGCAATAGGATCTTCCTTGTTCCGCAGGCTTGTTTCTGGGTGTGCAGCTCCTTGGCGTTCGTTCCGGATTCGTCCCGCAAATATGTTTTAAGGCGTGTAGATGGGCTGACCCTGCCGGCCTGAAACTCAATCACCTATGAGTGCGGGTCATAGGCGATTGCGTCAAAGCGACCTGAAAACATAGCCTTGCGCGGCGATATTCGGGCAAACTCTCCTTTTTTCCACACTTGGCCAAGGCATGCCCATGACTCCCGCGTCGTCCATCGATGAACAGAGCTTTCGTAACCTTTTAAGCCGAAACGTGGCGTTGCCCCTGGGCGTGGGCGTGCTCAGTGCCGTGTTTTTCGTGTGCCTGATCACCTACCTGTTGTCGGTGATCCAGTGGGTGGAGCACACCGACCGGGTTATCAATAACCTCAACGAGTCGTCAAAGCTCACGGTGGACCTGGAAACCGGCATGCGCGGTTTCTTGATCACTGGCGATGAGCATTTCCTCGACCCTTACGAGGTGGCCAAGCCGCGGATCATCGCCGACTTGCGTAATTTGCAGGACCTGGTGGCCGATAACCCCCAGCAGGTGGACCGTCTCAAGCGCTTGGAAGCCTTGCAGATAGAGTGGAACAAGTACGCCCAGTCGATGATTGACCTGCAACGCGAAAGCGGTGATTACCGGGGTGCCGTCAAGGCCGGCCGGGGCAAGCGCCTGACCGATGAGATCCGCAAGGAATACGACAACGCGGTGGAAATGGAGCAGCAGTTCCGTATTACCCGCAATGAGCAAGTGACCCGCACCACGGTGATCAGCGTGACCCTGTACCTGGCATTTGTGCTCGGGTTGAGTGGGTTCCTGGCCTATATTGGCCGTAAAAATTTAATTTCATTATCAGATAGTTATAACGCAAACCTCGCGTCACAACAGAGGATTGCGGGGCGCTTGGAACAGCAAGCCTGGCTGCGCAATGGCCAGACCGAACTGGCCGAACAGGTACTTGGCCAGCTCACCTTGAACATGCTGGGGCGCAATATCCTGCAGTTTTTTGCCCAGTACATGGGCTCGGCCGTGGCCGCGCTGTATGTGCGCGAGGAACATGGCGGTCTCAAGCGCGTGGCCAGTTATGGCTTCTCCCGCGAGCAGGAGCAGCTTGAACAGTCGATCTACAGCGACGAAGGCATTGTTGGCCAAGCCGCGCAATTGGATCGCCTGATCCGCCTGGACGATGTGCCGGTGGGCTACTTCAAGGTCAGCTCCGGCCTGGGTGAAGGCTCAACCCGTAGCGTATTGGTGGTGCCCACCAGCGACGACGGGCGGGTCAACGGTGTGATCGAACTGGGTTTTCTACGCCCGCTGCAAGAGCGTGATGTGGAGCTGCTGGAGCTGATCGCCGGCAATATCGGCACCTCCATCGAAGCTGCCCGTTATCGTCAGCGCCTGCAGGAAGTGCTGGCCGAGACCCAGCAGCTCAACGAAGAGCTGCAAGTGCAGCAAGAAGAACTCAAGACCGCCAACGAAGAGTTGGAAGAACAGTCGCGCATCCTCAAGGAGTCTCAGGCTCACCTGGAAACCCAGCAGGCCGAACTTGAACAGACCAATGAACAGTTGGCCGAGCAGACCCAGACCCTGGCCGAGCAGCGCGACGCCATGGACCGCAAGAACGGCGAGCTGAACCAGGCCCAATTGGAGCTGGAGGACCGCGCCGAAGAGTTACAACGCTCCAGCAAGTACAAATCCGAGTTCCTCGCCAACATGTCCCACGAGTTGCGCACGCCGCTCAACAGCTCGTTGATCCTGGCCAAGCTGTTGGCGGAAAACCCCCAGGAAAACCTCAGCGCCGAACAAGTCAAGTTTGCCGAGTCGATCTATTCGGCCGGCAATGATTTGCTCAACCTGATCAACGACATCCTGGACATTTCCAAGGTCGAAGCCGGCAAGCTTGAGATGCGCCCGGAAAACTCCAGCGTGGCACGCCTGGTAGACGGCTTGCGCGGCATGTTCGAACCGTTGGCCGCCGATCGCAAGTTGGGTTTCCAGGTGGAGGTGCAGGCAGGCGCGCCAGTGATGCTGTTTACCGACCGCCAACGCCTGGAGCAAATCCTCAAGAACCTGTTGTCCAATGCGGTCAAGTTTACCGAGCAGGGTGAAGTGAGCCTGTCCGTATCCCAGGCACCGGGGGAGGGCATTGCCTTTACCGTGCGCGATTCGGGTATCGGCATTGCGCCAGACCAGCAGGAAAGCATCTTTGAAGCGTTCCGCCAGGCCGACGGCACCACCAATCGCCGTTATGGCGGCACCGGCCTTGGCCTGTCGATTTCCCGCGACTTGGCCACTTTGCTTGGCGGCTACATCAGCGTCAGCAGCGAGCCGGGCAAGGGCAGCACCTTTACGTTGGTGTTGCCGGAGCAGTATGTCGAACGCGCAGAAGATGCCGCGCCCATCGAACAACCGCGCCAGGTGGTCGTGGCGCCAGCCCCAGCGCCGGTCAAGGTATCGCCACTGCCGATGGCCGATGCCAACCTGATCCCGCGCTTCGCCGATGACCGTGACAAGGCCCCCTTTACCACCCGTTGCATCCTGGTGGTGGAAGATGAGCCCAACTTTGCGCGCATCCTCTTCGACCTGGCCCATGAGCTGGGCTACAACTGCCTGGTGGCCCACGGTGCCGACGAAGGCTACAGCCTGGCCGAGGAATACATCCCCGATGCAATCTTGCTGGACATGCGCCTGCCGGACCATTCCGGGCTGACGGTGCTGCAACGCCTCAAGGAACACGCCAGCACCCGGCATATCCCGGTGCATGTGATTTCCGTGGAAGACCGCGTCGAAGCCGCCATGCACATGGGCGCCGTGGGTTATGCGGTCAAGCCCACCACCCGCGAGGAGCTCAAGGACGTGTTCGCGCGCCTGGAAGCCAAGCTGACCCAAAAGGTCAAGCGCGTGCTGTTGGTGGAGGACGATGACCTGCAACGCGACAGCATTGCCCGCCTGATCGGCGACGATGATATCGAGATTACCGACGTCGGCTACGCCCAGGCGGCCCTGGACCTGCTGCGCACCAACATCTACGACTGCATGATCATCGACCTGAAGCTGCCGGACATGCTCGGCAACGAGCTGCTCAAGCGCATGGCCACCGAGGACATTTGCTCGTTCCCGCCGGTGATCGTCTACACCGGGCGCAACCTCACCCGGGATGAAGAGGCTGAACTGCGCAAGTATTCGCGCTCGATCATCATCAAGGGCGCGCGCTCGCCAGAGCGCCTGCTGGACGAAGTGACACTCTTTTTGCACAAAGTCGAATCCCAGCTGTCCCATGACCGCCAGAAGATGCTCAAGACCGCCCGCAGCCGCGACAAGGTCTTCGAGGGGCGCAAGATCCTGTTGGTGGACGACGATGTGCGCAACATCTTCGCCCTCACCAGTGCCCTGGAGCACAAAGGCGCCATCGTGGTCATCGGGCGTAACGGCCGTGAAGCCATCGACAAACTCAATGAAGTCGACGATATCGACTTGGTGCTGATGGACGTGATGATGCCGGAGATGGACGGTTACGAGGCCACCGCCTTGATCCGCCAGGACCCGCGCTGGAAAAAACTGCCGATCATCGCCGTGACGGCCAAGGCCATGAAAGACGATCAGGAGCGCTGCCTCGCGGCAGGTTCCAACGACTACCTGGCCAAGCCGATTGATCTGGACCGTCTGTTCTCACTGATTCGCGTATGGCTACCGAAGATGGAACGTATTTAAGTGGAGCGAAGTTTTTTGGAAAAAAGCAGCGATATTGAGCTGCGCCTGCTGATCGAGGCGATTTACCTCAAGTACAGCTATGACTTTCGCGACTACTCCGGGGCGTCGGTCAAGCGCCGGGTGGCCCATGCCCTGCGCCAATTCGACTGCGCAACCATTTCTGCGTTGCAGGAGCGGGTGCTGCACGATCCGGCGGCATTTATGCAGTTGCTGCAGTTCCTCACCATTCCGGTGAGCGAGATGTTTCGCGACCCTTCGCACTTCCTGGCGATTCGCCAGGAGGTAGTGCCGCTGCTCAAGACCTACCCGTCGATCAAGGTCTGGATCGCCGGGTGCAGCACGGGGGAAGAGGTGTACTCCATGGCCATCCTGCTGCGTGAAGAAGGCTTGCTGGAGCGCACCATCATCTACGCCACCGACATCAACCCGGCCTCCCTGGACAAGGCCAAGCAGGGCATCTTCTCCCTGGAAAATGTGCGGGCCTACACCGCCAACTACCAGCAGGCCGGTGGGCAACGTTCATTTGCCGACTACTACACCGCGGCTTACGATTACGCGATCTTCGACAAGACACTGCGAGAGAACGTCACGTTCGCCGACCACAGCCTGGCGACCGATAGTGTATTCTCGGAAACTCAATTAATTTCATGTCGCAACGTACTGATTTACTTCAATAAAAAATTGCAGGATCGAGCGTTTGGGTTGTTCCATGAGTCGCTCTGCCATCGCGGCTTCCTGGTGCTGGGCAGCAAGGAGACCCTGGATTTCTCCGCCTATGGCAAACAATTCGAACCCTTGGTCAAACAGGAACGGATCTACCGAAAACTATGAATGAAGCGGCTGCCAGCCTGGCATCGGTTCCGGGCATAGAAGCGATTGTCATCGGCGCCTCCGCTGGCGGCGTCGAGGCGTTGCTGACGGTGTTTGGCGAGCTGCCCACGGGTTTCGGCTTGCCGATCATCACGGTACTGCACCTGCCGGACGAGCGCCGCAGCCAGTTGGCGGAGGTGTTTGATCGCCGCGTGAACATGCCGGTGCTGGAGGCGCGTGACAAAGAGGTGATCAAGCCCGGCACCCTGTATTTCGCCGGGCCTGGTTATCACCTTTCCGTGGAGCACGACCGCAGCCTGTCCCTGAGCCAGGAAGACCGTGTGCATCATTCACGGCCTGCTATCGATTTTCTGTTTACCTCCGCTGCCGATACCTACGGTGCAGGCCTGATGGCCATCTTATTGACCGGCGCCAACCAGGACGGCGCCCAAGGCCTTGCCCACGTCAAGCAACAAGGCGGTACCACCGTGGTGCAAGACCCTACGGAGGCACGTGTCGCCGTGATGCCCCGTGCAGCCTTGGCATTGCATACACCCGACCACATTCTTACCTTGAGCCGCATTGGCTCATTGCTGGCTTCCCTGGAATATTCCCCATGCTAAGTACTGTCCAGGCCAAACTGCTGATCGTCGACGATCTGCCGGAAAACCTGCTGGCCCTCGAAGCGCTGATCAAGCGCGAGGACCGCCAGGTGTTCAAGGCATTGAGCGCCGACGAGGCCTTGTCCCTGTTGCTGGAGCACGAGTTCGCCATGGCGATCCTCGATGTGCAGATGCCCGGCATGAATGGTTTCGAGCTGGCCGAATTGATGCGCGGAACCGAAAAGACCAAGAACATCCCGATTGTGTTCGTCAGTGCCGCCGGCCGCGAACTCAATTACGCCTTCAAGGGCTATGAAAGCGGAGCCGTAGACTTCCTGCACAAACCGCTGGATATCCATGCGGTGAAAAGCAAGGTCAATATATTTGTTGACCTGTATCGCCAGAGCAAGGCAATGAAGCAGCAGGTCGAAGCCCTGGAACGCAGCCGTCGCGAGCAAGAGCTGTTGCTGACGCGCTTGCAGGCCACCCAAGCCGAGTTGGAACAGGCCGTGCGCATGCGTGACGACTTCATGTCCATCGTTGCCCACGAAGTGCGTACGCCCCTCAATGGCCTGATCCTGGAAACCCAGCTGCGCAAGATGCACCTGGCCCGGGATAACGCCGCCGCGTTCACTCTGGACAAGATGCATGCCATGGTCGACCGCGATGAGCGCCAGATCCAGAGCCTGATCCGCCTGATCGAAGACATGCTCGATGTGTCGCGCATCCGTACCGGCAAGCTGTCGATTCGTCCGGCACGCTTTGATCTGGCCCAGTTGGTGAGCAACCTGGTGAGTAACTTCGCGCCGCAAGTGGCGGCCGCCGATTCCACCCTGCAATTGGTCGTAGAGGGGCCAGTGGAAGGCAACTGGGATGAGTTCCGTATCGAGCAGGTGGTGACTAACCTGCTGACCAACGCCTTGCGTTACGGGGCTAAAAGCCCGGTGCAGGTGCGGGTGTACAGCGAACACGGTGAGGCGCGGGTTGAAGTGCGTGACCGTGGCATCGGTATCAGCGAAGACAACCAGAAACGTATTTTCCAGCAGTTTGAGCGAGTGTCGGCCAGCCATGTCGCGGCGGGCCTTGGCCTTGGACTGTTTATTTCCGAACAGATCGTGGCGGCCCATGGCGGCACCATCGAGGTCGAGAGCCAGATAGGCGAGGGCGCCCTGTTCCGGGTGTGCCTGCCCCTCGGCGCCTCGGTATGAATTCAATCGTCACCTCGACGCAACCTCTGCGTGACCCCATGGTCGTAATTGCAGCAATTGACCGGACAAAGGCTTCCCATGAGTGAAGATGCACAAGATGTCGTTCTGATCGTCGAGGACGACGAATCCATTATGTTTGTGCTGGGTGAATACCTGGCCGGCCTGGGCTATCGGGTGTTGAAGGCGATCGATGGGGAGCAGGCCTTCGAAATCCTGGCGACCAAGCCGCACCTGGACTTGATGGTCACCGATTACCGCTTGCCGGGTGGCATTTCGGGGGTGCAGATTGCAGAGCCTGCGATCAAGCTGCGCCCGGAATTGAAGGTTATTTTTATCAGCGGCTACCCGCAGGAAATTCTCGACTGCAACAGCCCTATTACGCGCAATGCACCGATTTTGGCCAAGCCGTTCGACCTGGATACTTTGCAGGAACACATCCAACGCCTGCTTGCATAACGTATGAATGGGCTTGGTTGTGGTTGTGAAAGTTGGGCTTGCCTGTGGTGAGCGGGCTTCTTGTGGTGAGCGGGCTTGCCCCGCGCTGGGGTGCGAAGCAGCCCTAAAACCTGACGCTGCCGAGTGCCTGACACAACGCAGCGTTCTTATTGGGGCTGCTTCGCAGCCCAGCGCGGGGCAAGCCCGCTCACCACAGTATGCACATTCACAGTAAGCCCGCTGACTACAGCAAGCCCATTCATTAAACGCTGCGGATCATTTCGCGGACTTTGGCGGTCAGCAGGTCAAAGGTGAATGGCTTGGTGATCAGTTGCATCCCAGGGTCCAGGAACCCACCACGCACCGCCGCATGCTCGGCATACCCCGTAATGAACAACACCTTGAGGTCTGGGCGTATCTGGCGCCCGATTTCTGCCAACTGGCGACCGTTCATGCCGGGCAAACCGACATCGCTGATCAGCAGGTCAATACGCTGATCGGACTCGATGATCGGCAGCGCCGTATCGGCATCACCCGCTTCGACAAAGCCATAACCCAGCTCCTTGAGCACCGCACTGACCAGTAAGCGCACAGCAGGGTCGTCTTCGACAATCAGCACGGTCTCGCCCGCCTGCGCAAACGGTAGCTGCGCGGGGTCCGAAATCACATCGGCGACCACTTCGCCGATGAACCGTGGCAGGAACAGGCTCACCGTGGTGCCTTTGCCCACTTCACTGTGGATGGTCACATGGCCGCGGGACTGGCGGGCGAAGCCATAGATCATCGACAGCCCCAGGCCCGTGCCTTGGCCGATAGGCTTGGTGGTGAAGAAGGGGTCGAACACCCGGCTCATCACACTCTCCGGGATCCCGCAGCCGGTGTCGTTGACACTCAGCTCTACGTAATCGCCAGGTTTCAAGGTGCCATAGGCGGCGGTAAACACACTGTCCAGGTGGCGATTGGTGGTTTCCACTGTCAGGCTGCCGCCGTTGGGCATGGCATCCCGCGCGTTGATCACCAGGTTGAGCAGGGCGCTTTCCAGTTGGTTGGGGTCGGCTTCGGCGGTCCAGAGTTCGCCGGTCAAACGCATCTCCAGCTTGATGCTTTCATTGATGCTGCGTTGCAGCAGTTCGCCCATGGAGGTCACCAGTTGGTTGATCTCAACGGGCTTGGAGTCCAGCGATTGTCGGCGGGAAAACGCTAGCAGGCGGTGGGTGAGGCCCGCTGCCCGGTTGGCTGAGGTGACGCCCAGGTCGATCAAACTGTCCAGGTCGTCGAGCTTGCCACGGGACACGCGCCTTCGCAGCAACTCCAGGCTGCCGATGATGCCGGTGAGCATGTTGTTGAAGTCGTGGGCGATGCCGCCGGTCAATTGGCCCACCGCTTCCATCTTTTGTGATTGGCGTAAGGCCTCTTCGTTATGGCGCAACTGTGCGGTGCGTTCTTCCACTTGCTGTTCAAGGGTTTCGAGGGTGCGTTGCAGGCGCAGTTCGCTTTCGCTCAGGTCCACCAGGCGGTCGCGCGCTTCGTATTGCCGGCGGCGGCCGCGCAGGGCGGTGCTGACCAGGCTGATCAGCGTCACTGGATGGAACGGCCGCTCCAGAAACGTCACGTTGCCCAGCAGCCCGCTGAGGTGGGTCGAACCGTTCTGCTCGCTGCCGCCGTGATGGGTCAGCAGCACGATAGGCAGGTCCGACCAGGCTGGCTGCTGATGCAGGTGCTCAAGCAATGGGTCCAGCTCAACCCCCCGTAGGGCTTCGGCGGCAATGATCAGCAGGCCGCTGCCCTGGGCCAGCGCTTGGCACAGCATGTTCAAGTCGGTGGCAACGATACCGCGGTAGCCGGCCTCGTTGAGCATCATCAGCGCCAGGGCACCGTCACGGCCGAGGGGCGCGAGGATGATCGCGCGCTCGGAGACAGGAGAAAGATCGGCCACTAGCCCTCATCCTTGAGTAGGGGAGAACCGGCGCCCATGTAGGTGGGAATACCGCGCAGCACACCCTGGAAGTTGTTCAGCGGCTCGCCCACGGTCATGCCGCGACTGCCGATGCGGTATTCGCGGATCGTCGACTCATGGGAGCCGGTGCGCTTTTTGATGATCGAAATAGCGCGGCGCACTTCGCCTATGGCTTCGAAGTAGCGCAGCAGGATTACCGTATCGGCCAGATAGGTAATGTCCACCGGAGCCTGCATATCCCCCACCAGACCGTGCTGGGCAACGGTCATGAAGGTGGCCGCGCCGCGACGGTTGAGGTACAGCAGCAACTCGTGCATGTGCAGGATCAGCGCGTTTTCTTCGGGCATGGCTGCGGTGTAGCCGTTGATGCTGTCGATCACCACGGTTTTGATCCCGGCTTCATCCACGCAACGGCGCACACGGTGCGAGAACTCCCCAGGCGACAGTTCGGCGGCGTCCACTTGCTCGATCAGCAGGTTGCCCGTGGCTTGCAGCGCCTCCAGGTCAATCCCCATGTTCTTCATGCGCTCAAACAGCAGGCCCAATTCTTCATCGAAGATAAACAACGCGGCTTTTTCGCCACGGGCCACGGCGGAGGCGGCGAAGATCATCGAGATCAGCGACTTGCCCGTACCGGCAGGCCCCAGGATCAGGCTGCTGGAACCGGTCTCGATACCACCGCCGAGCAGCGAGTCGAGTTCCTTGATGCCACTGGTCAGCGTTTGGCGGTTGTAGCCGCCGCGGTGTTCGGCCGCGACCAAACGTGGGAACACATGCACGCCGTCTTGCAAGATGGTGAAGTCATGGAAACCGCCGCGGTATTTCTGGCCACGGTATTTCACCACCCGCACCCGGCGACGTTCAGCGCCGTAGTTAGGGGTAAGTTCTTCCAGGCGAACCACGCCGTGGGCCACGCTGTGCACGGTTTTGTCGAGGGATTCGGTGGTCAGGTCGTCCAGCAGCAACACGGTGGCGTCATAGCGTACGAAGTAGTGCTTGATCGCCAGGATCTGCCGGCGGTAACGCAGTGAGCTTTGCGCCAGCAAGCGGATTTCGGAGAGGCTGTCGACCACCACGCGAGTGGGTTTTACCCGTTCGACCACTTCGAAGATCTGCCGCGTGGCTTCGCCCAGTTCCAGGTCCGAGGAGTAGAGCAGGCTTTGCTGATGCTCGGCGTTTAACAGGCTTTCCGGCGGCGTCAGTTCGAAGATATGGATATTGTCGTCCAGGTCCCAGCCGTGGGACTTGGCGCCCTGGCGCAATTCGCGCTCGGTCTCGGACAAGGTGATGTAGAGCGATCGTTCGCCATTTTTGGCGCCGGCTTGCAGGAAGTGCAGGGCGACCGTGGTTTTACCGGTGCCAGGCTCACCTTCCAGCAGGAACAGGTGGCTGCGCGATAGCCCGCCGGAAAGAATGTCGTCCAGACCTTCGATACCGGTGGCTGCTTTTTCACTGAACAGCTCATTGGATGTAGACAAGGAGTGCCCTCAGGTCACGTACGAATAGAAGAGCGCGCCGCCCTGGGCGCGCCATATTCACTTGACCTTAGTGGCACCTAGCCGTTCCGCAATTGGTAAAATTTGTACAACGCACCGATGGCTGTCAAAGACCTTGTTGCAGCGCCGGGTCATCCGGGTTTTGCTGCTCAAGCTGCGCCAGCAGCACTTGGACGTTTTGCAGCTGGCCGCTTTCGGTCCAGTAATTGACCAGCAGCACTCGCGCCTTACGGTTGGCTGGATGGCGCTGAATGATTTCTTCCAGTTGGCGCTGCGCCGCTTCCAGTTCCTGCTGGGCGTGCAGGGTGGTAGCCAAGTCGTAGCGGTAATCCTGATTGTCCGGCTCCAGCTCCACGGCTTTTGACAGGCCAAGCAAGGCATACGGGCGCTCGCCATGGTGCAGCAACCACATGCCCAAGGCGTGTTGCAGGTAAGCGGATTCGGGATGGGCGGCCAACTGGCGTGCCAGCAATTGGCGGGACTCTTCGGACTTGCCTTGTTTGTCCAGCAACTCGATCTGCGCAACCACGGCTTGCAGGTTGTCCGGCTCCAGGCGCATGGCTTGCTCCAAGGCGTTCTGCGCATCCGGCAGCAGGGCACTGTGGATATACAGGCGCGCCAATTGAATCCAGTTTTCGGCGGTTTCGGGCTGGGCCTTGATTTTTTTCACGAACTCATCGAGCACTTGCTGCAACGGCCCGAAGTACAGCCCCAAGGTGTCCGGGGACAAACCGAGCAAGGCATTGGCAGCGGCAAACCGTACGCTTTGTTCCGGGTCATCCAGCGCCGGGCCAAGCAAGAGGGTGCGCTGACCGGAAGGCACCAGGCCGGCGATGCTGTGGATCGCGGCTTCACGTACCAACGGCGAATCACTGGTCAGGTCTTTGTCCGCGAGCTTCAAGGCCTGCGGGCTGGGGTAGTTGGGCAGTTCGGCATGCAGTGCGGCGCGGCGCTCCGGTGACAGGTCCGGGCGGCCCAGTTGTTGGTACAGCACCCGTGCTGCCCCAGGCTCGCCGTTACGCGCTTGTTTCAGGGCTTTTGAATAACCATGGGCTATCGCGGGTGGCACCGCCACCTGGGTGGACCGGGTGAAATGCCAGGTGAGCAACACAACAAACAACAGGGCGCACAGGCCGATGATGGAGTAACGGCGTGACTTTGACATGCAGGCGTCCGAGCGATCACAAAGCCGCCAGCTTCGACCAGACCAGGGCGAGTGTCAAACCCGTGTCAGGTGAGTACGTACTCTACCGGCTCCAGGACAGGGGGCAGGTCGGTTTCGCCGAGGGCGGCGAGCACCTCTCGTTCCACGGTGCGCACAATGGCATTGCAGGGCAGGTCGTTTTCGTCGAACCCGAACGGGTCTTCGAGGTCGTCGCCAATCTCATCCAGGCCAAAGAAGGTGTAGCTGACGATGGCGGTAAACACCGGTGTGAGCCAACCCAAGGGCTCGGCCATGGCAAACGGCAGCAGGATGCAGAACAGGTAGATGGTGCGATGCAGCAATAAGGTATAGGGGAACGGCAGCGGTGTGCTTTTGATCCGTTCGCACGAGGCTTGCACCTGGCTGAGGCTGACCAGCCGCGCTTCCAGCTGGGTGTAGCGCCACTCACTGATCACGCCTTGCTCGGCCAGTTCGGAAAACCGCGCACCGACCCTTTGCAGCACGCGGTCCGGAAGGTTTGGGTGCCCGGCTGTCACGGCCATCCAGGGGTTTATCGCGTGGGCTTCATCCTCCAGGCGCAAGCGGGCGATCAAGCCATGGGCAAAGCCGCATAAGCCCCGCAGCAGGCCTGCACGTTCGGCCGTGTCGCCCAGCACCTGGGTTTCACGGATCAACGAGCGCACGTCGATGATCATCTGCCCCATCTGCTTGCGGCCTTCCCACCAACGGTCGTAGCAGGCGTTGTTGCGAAAGCTCATGAAGATCGACAACGACAGGCCCAGTAGCGTGAACGGCGTGGCATTGACCTTGGAGAAGTACGCTGGGTGCAGGGTTTCCACCAGCACGATTACCGAGGCCAGCAGGGTAACCAGCAGGCTGCGCAGGGCGATGCGCTTGGCAATCGAGCCCTTGAGGGAAAACAGGATGCCCAGCAGGTTGGGTTTGGGGCGGACTATCATCGGGGGGCGGGCTTCTTCGGTGGCGCAGGCCAACAGGTTAGAAGCTTGCGCCAAAGGCGTCCAATTGCTTGGGCTGACCGGTTGATTGGCGGGATTGATGACTGGCCAATCCAGTCAGCCAAGTTGAAGGCTTTGACCATTGCTGCGCCGGTGCGTCGGAGCGACTATCTGGGCCATTCTGACAGCCCAAGGAAAAACAATAATGCAGATTGAAAACAAGGTGTTCCTGGTCAGCGGCGGCGCTTCGGGCCTCGGCGCGGCCACCGCTGACATGCTGGTGGCTGCCGGTGCCAAGGTGATGCTGGTGGACCTGAATGCCGAGGCTGTCGCGGCCAAAGCCCAGCAATTGGGTGAAAACGCCCGCAGCGCAGTCGCCGATATCAGCCAGGAAACCGCCGCCGAAGCGGCCGTACAGGCGACTGTCGCAGCCTTTGGCGGCCTGCACGGCCTGGTGAACTGCGCAGGCGTGGTGCGCGGCGAGAAAATCCTCGGCAAGCACGGCCCCCATGCCCTGGCCAGCTTTGCCCAGGTGATCAACGTCAACCTGATCGGCAGCTTCAACCTATTGCGCCTGGCGGCGGCGGCCATCGCCGAAACCGAAGCCAACGCCGATGGCGAGCGCGGGGTGATCATCAACACCGCCTCGGTCGCCGCGTTCGACGGGCAGATCGGCCAGGCGGCGTATGCGGCGTCCAAGGGTGCGATTGCCAGCCTCACGTTGCCCGCAGCCCGTGAACTGGCGCGCTTTGGCATCCGCGTGATGACCATCGCCCCGGGCATTTTCGAAACCCCGATGATGGCCGGCATGACCCCTGAAGTGCGCGACTCCCTGGCTGCCGGTGTGCCGTTCCCCCCGCGCTTGGGCAAACCGGCCGAATATGCCGCGTTGGTGCGGCACATCATTGAAAACAGCATGCTCAACGGTGAGGTGATCCGTCTCGACGGCGCCTTGCGTATGGCGGCCAAGTAAGGAGGATTTGCCATGAATGATCCCATCGTGATTGTCAGCGCCGTGCGCACGCCCATGGGCGGGTTCCTGAGCGACCTCAAGGGCCTGACGGCGCCACAGTTGGGCGCGGCCGCGATTCGCGCCGCGGTCGAACGCGCCGGCATTGCCACCGATGCCGTCGATGAAGTGCTGTTCGGATGCGTGCTGCCAGCAGGGCTCGGCCAGGCGCCTGCCCGGCAAGCCGCGCTGGGCGCAGGGCTGGATAAATCCACGCGCTGCACCACCCTCAATAAAATGTGCGGCTCGGGCATGGAGGCCGCGATCCTGGCCCATGACGCCCTGTTGGCTGGCAGTGTCGATGTGGTGATCGCCGGCGGCATGGAAAGCATGTCCAACGCCCCATACCTGCTGGACCGCGCCCGCAGCGGCTACCGCATGGGCCACGGCCGAGTGCTGGACCATATGTTCCTCGACGGCCTTGAAGACGCCTACGACAAAGGCCGCCTGATGGGCACCTTTGCCGAAGACTGCGCCCAGTACAACGGGTTTACCCGTGAAGCCCAGGACGCTTTTGCCATTGCCTCCCTGACCCGTGCACAGGAAGCCATTACCCACGGCTGCTTTGCCGCCGAGATTGTCCCGGTGCAGGTCACCGTGGGCAAAGAGCAAAAGACCATCGAACACGATGAACAGCCGCCCAAGGCCAAGCTGGACAAGATCACCAGCCTGAAACCGGCATTCCGCGACGGCGGTACAGTAACGGCTGCCAACTCCAGTTCAATCTCCGACGGTGCAGCGGCTTTGCTGCTGATGCGTCAATCCGAAGCGACCCAGCGTGGCCTCAAGCCCTTGGCGGTAATCCACGGGCATGCGGCCTTTGCCGATGAGCCGGGGCTGTTCCCGGTGGCGCCGGTGGGTGCGATCCGTAAGCTGATGACCAAGACCGGCTGGAACCTGGGTGACGTGGATCTGTTCGAGATCAACGAAGCCTTCGCGGTGGTCAGCCTGGTGACCATGAGCAAACTGGAAATCCCCCATGCCAAGGTGAACGTACATGGCGGCGCCTGCGCCCTGGGCCACCCGATCGGTGCTTCGGGTGCACGCATCCTGGTGACATTGCTCTCGGCCCTGCGCCAGAAAGGCCTCACCCGAGGCGTTGCGGCCATTTGCATTGGCGGCGGCGAAGCCACGGCCATGGCCATCGAATGCCTGTACTAAGGACTGAACCCCATGTTGCCCAATGACGAACAACTGCAAATCAGCGACGCGGCCCGACAATTTGCCCAAGAGCGCCTCAAGCCCTTCGCCGCCGAATGGGATCGCGAACACCGTTTTCCCAAGGAGGCTATCGGCGAAATGGCCGAACTGGGTTTTTTCGGCATGCTGGTGCCGGAACAATGGGGTGGGTGTGACACCGGCTACCTGGCCTACGCCATGGCGCTGGAAGAAATCGCTGCGGGCGATGGCGCCTGTTCCACCATCATGAGCGTGCATAACTCGGTGGGCTGCGTGCCGATCCTCACCTTTGGCAATGACGACCAAAAAGAACGCTTCCTCAAGCCCCTGGCCAGCGGTGCCATGCTCGGCGCCTTTGCGCTGACCGAGCCACAGGCCGGCTCCGATGCCAGCAGCCTGAAAACCCGTGCGCGCCTCAATGGTGACCACTATGTGCTGAACGGCTGCAAACAGTTCATCACCTCCGGGCAAAACGCCGGGGTGGTGATTGTGTTTGCGCTCACCGACCCTGCTGCGGGCAAGCGCGGCATCAGCGCATTTATCGTGCCGACCGATTCACCGGGCTATAAGGTGGCACGGGTCGAAGACAAACTCGGCCAGCATGCCTCCGACACCTGCCAGATCCTGTTCGAAGACGTAAAAGTGCCGGTGGCCAACCGTTTGGGAGAAGAGGGTGAAGGCTACCGGATCGCCCTGGCCAACCTGGAAGGCGGCCGCGTGGGCATCGCGTCCCAATCGGTGGGCATGGCCCGTGCTGCGTTTGAAGCGGCCCGCGACTATGCCCGCGAGCGTGAGAGCTTCGGCAAGGCCATCATCGAGCACCAGGCCGTGGCCTTTCGCCTGGCGGACATGGCCACCCAAATTGCGGTGGCCCGGCAGATGGTGCAGTACGCAGCCGCCCTGCGTGACAGCGGCAAGCCTGCCTTGGTCGAGGCTTCCATGGCCAAGCTGTTCGCTTCGGAAATGGCGGAAAAAGTCTGTTCTGCCGCCTTGCAAACCCTGGGCGGTTACGGTTACCTGAGCGACTTCCCCCTGGAGCGCATCTACCGCGATGTGCGGGTCTGCCAGATTTACGAAGGCACCAGCGATATCCAACGCCTGGTCATCTCACGCAATCTCTAAGGAGCCGATACATGAGTTACGAAACCATTTTGCTCGAAGTCCAGGGCCGCGTCGGGCTGATCACCCTCAACCGCCCCCAGGCCTTGAACGCGTTGAACGCCCAACTGGTCAGCGAGCTGAACCAGGCATTGGATGGCCTGGAAGCCAACCCTGAGATCGGCTGCATCGTGCTGACCGGTTCGAAAAAAGCCTTCGCCGCGGGCGCCGATATCAAGGAAATGGCCGAGCTGACCTACCCGCAGATCTACCTCGACGACCTGTTCAGCGACAGCGACCGCGTAGCCAACCGCCGCAAGCCCATCATCGCTGCCGTCAACGGCTTTGCCTTGGGCGGTGGGTGTGAACTGGCACTGATGTGCGACTTTATCCTGGCGGGCGACGGTGCCAAGTTCGGCCAGCCGGAAATCAACCTTGGCGTATTGCCGGGCATGGGCGGCACCCAGCGCCTGACCCGCGCCGTGGGCAAGGCCAAAGCCATGGAAATGTGCCTGACCGGGCGTTTTATCGATGCGGTGGAAGCGGAGCGCTGTGGCATTGTCGCGCGCATCGTGGCGGCGGATGAATTGCTGGAAGAAGCGCTGAAAGTCGCCACGTTGATCGCCGGCAAATCGGTGCCCATCAGCATGATGGTCAAGGAAAGCGTGAACCGCGCGTTTGAAGTGAGCTTGTCCGAAGGCGTGCGTTTTGAACGTCGCGTATTCCATGCAGCGTTTGCCACACAGGATCAGAAGGAAGGCATGGCGGCATTCGTGGCCAAGCGCGCGCCCGAGTTCAAGGACAAGTAAACAAACGCTGGAGATCAAAATGTGGGAGCGGGCTTGCTCGCGAAAGCGGCGGCCCAGGCACCGAATCTCTACCGCCCATGCCGCCGCCTTCGCAGCCTCGCAAAAGCTCGACAGCTCCCACATTTGCACCGCGTACACCCGCTTGGAATGCGCTCAAGTGTGGGAGCGGGCTTGCTCGCGAAAGCGGTGGCCCAGGCACCGAATCTCTACCGCCCATGCTGCCGCCTTCGCAGCCTCGCTAAAGCTCGACAGCTCCCACATTTGCACCGCGTACACCCGCTTGGAATGCGCTCAAGTGTGGGAGCGGGCTTGCTCGCGAATACGGAGTGTCAGTCAGCACATCAGGTGACTGAACCACCGCTTTCGCGAGCAAGCCCGCTCCCACATTTACCTTTCAGTGTGTCAGTTAAAGCAGGTAGTTCTTCAGCTCCCGCGCAATCACCATCCGCTGAATTTCGCTGGTCCCTTCATAAATCTGCGTAATCCGCGCATCCCGGTAGTAACGCTCCACCGGATAGTCCTCCAGATACCCATACCCCCCATGTATCTGCATCGCTGACGAACACACCTTCTCTGCCATCTCCGATGCAAACAGCTTGGCCTGTGATGCTTCCGACAAACACGGCTTGCCGGCACTGCGTAGGCGCGCCGCATGCAGGATCAGCAAGCGGGCGGCGTTCAGCCGGGTTTGCATGTCGGCCAGCAGGTTGGCCACGCTCTGGTGCTCGATGATCGCCTTGTCGAACTGCACCCGGTCGCGGGCGTAGGCCAATGCGGCCTCAAATGCTGCACGGGCAATACCCAGGGCTTGGGCGGCGATGCCGATGCGCCCACCTTCGAGGTTGGACAGGGCGATGGCCAGGCCTTTGCCGCGTTCCCCCAGCAGGCTGGCTTCGGGCACGGTGCATTGGTTGAGGGTTACGGCGCAGGTGTCCGAGGCACGGATGCCCATCTTGTGTTCGGTACGGTCCACGACAAAACCTGGGGTGTCGGTGGGCACCAGGAACGCGGAAATGCCTTTTTTGCCCAGGTTGGGGTCGGTCACCGCAAACACAATGGCCAGCTTGGCGCGCTTGCCATTGCTGACGAACTGCTTGGCGCCATTGATCACCCACTGGCCATCGCGCAGTTCTGCGCGGGTGCGCAGGTTATGGGCTTCGGAGCCGGCTTGTGGCTCGGTCAGGCAGAAGCAACCAATCGCCTGGCCGCTAGCCAAGTCGGCCAGCCAGGTTTGTTTCTGTTCAGGTGTGCCGTAGTTGAGGATCGGCCCGCAACCCACTGAATTATGGATACTCATCAGCGCGCCCATGGCACCGTCACCGGCGGATATTTCCTCCACCGCGAGGGCATAGGCCACGTAATCGACATAGGTGCCGCCCCATTCTTCCGGCACCACCATGCCCAGCAGGCCCAGTTCACCCATCTTTGCCACCAGGGCATCGTCGATCCAGCCGGCTTTCTCCCAGGCTTGGGCATGGGGGGCGATTTCGCCACGGGCAAAGTCGCGGGCCATGTCGCGGATCATCACTTGTTCTTCTGTATATTCAATGTCTTGCATGGCTTAGTTCGCAACCTGCTTGAAGTGATGGAAGAAGCTTTCGACATGGCTGGCATCCAACCCGTGGAGGGTGGGTGGATTCCAGCGCGGGGTCTTGTCCTTGTCGATGATCAGGGCGCGCACGCCCTCGATGAGGTCGCCGCGTTCGAACCATTGGCGATCTAGGTGCAGTTCCAGGGCAAAGCATTGTTCCAGCGGCAGGCGGCGGCCACGGCGTAGCATCTCCAGGGTCACGGCCATGGCCAGGGGCGAGCGGGTTTGCATCAAACTGGCGGTGGCCAGCGCCCATTCATGGCTGTCGGCGACCGTAACGGCCTGCAATTGCTCGACGATGCTAGGGATGTCCGGCAGGGCGAAGAAGTGGTCGATCACCGGGCGCAAGGCGTCGAGCGGCGCGTCGGGCAGTTGTTGCACGGCCAGTTTGGCCAACACGCCTTGCAGGTCCTTGAGCGGCGAATCGTGCCAGCGCAGGAGGTCAAGTTTGTGGTCCAGGTCAGCCAGCCGGGTGCTGTCTATGTACCAGTCGGCCAGCCCGCAGTACAGCGCATCGGCTGCGCGGATCTGCACGCCGGTCACGCCCAGATAAATCCCCAGCTCCCCGGGGATGCGTGACAGGAAGTAGCTGCCGCCCACGTCAGGAAAGTAACCGATGGCCACTTCGGGCATTGCCAGGCGACTGCGTTCGGTGACCACCCGCAGGTCGGCGCCTTGCACCAGGCCCATACCGCCGCCGAGTACAAACCCGTCCATCAGGGCCAGCACGGGTTTGCGGTAGTGGTGAATGGCCAGGTCCAGCGCGTATTCCTCGACGAAGAAATCCTGGTGCAGCGTATCGCCGCTTTTGAAGCTGTCGTACAGGGAACGGATATCCCCGCCGGCACAGAACGCCTTTTCGCCAGCGCCGCGCAGGACCACGGCGTAGATGGCAGGGTCATCGGCCCAGGCCTGCAATTGGCGGGTGAGGCTGCGGACCATGTCCAGGGTGATGGCATTCAAGCCGGCGGGGCGGTTTAGGGTGAGGTGGCCGATGTGGTTGCGCACTTCGGCTAATACGTCTTCCTGAGTTAAATCGGCGCGGCTTGCCTCGGATGAAACCTGAGCAGTCATCTCTAACTCCCTGCTTTTATTGTTCTTTATCAAGATGTTCGCGGACGAACCATCTCGCGATCCTACCAGTGCAAATTTGCCCAGTACAACCGTCAATCATGCAGGTCGTTTTTGCATTTATGCAGCACGGCTGGCCAGCACTTCGCCGATGCTGCGCCGCCGCGCGTGAGCTTCAGCGGCGTGGATCAGCTGTTCCAGTTCGGTGGGCTCGATATCGTAGAACTGCTCGCTGTCGGCCAGCGCCAGCTTGAGGTCGGCGGCGGTGATTGTCGGGTCGACGGGCGTTTGGGCGCTGCCCATGGCTATCGCCGGTGATTCAACGGCACCCTTGGGATAGCGGGTGCGCGTGGCATTGTTATAGGCCAGTGCACAGGTCAGCAAAGCGCCCGCGCCGAGCATCACCGCGCCCAACTCATACCAGCCAAGGCCTGCGGAGGCCGGGTCGGCCAGTACCAGGGTCATCGCCAAGCCACCCGCTGGCGGGTGCAGGCAGCGTAGCCAGCAGATCAACACCACGGTCATGCCCGCCGCCAGGCACGCGCTGCCCAAGGTGCGGCCTAGTACACGAGCCACCAGCAAGGCCACCACGCCTGCGCACAGGTAGCTGCCGATGATCGACCAGGGTTGGGCCAGCGCGCCGGACGATACGGCGAACAGCAACACCGCCGAGGCTCCCAAGGGGCCGAGTAGGTGCAGAGCCACGTCCATGCCAAACACCTGGGCGCACACCCAGACACTGAGCAGTGTGCCCAAGGCCATGCCGATGGCGGCGCGGCTCCATTCGGTGGGGCGGGTATTGATTGCAGCGGGGAACCAGCGAGCGAGCATTGAAAGGCATTCCATAAACGGCAGGCAAAAAAAAGGCTTGTCTGGTTGCCCGGAAAAGCCTTTTGAAAAGTTCCAACATTTGGGGGAAGGAACCTGCGCAGTGTGCCGCGCCAGATAGCGCAGCGCCAATGCATATTAATGAGGGTTAAATGCAAAAAAACTGCATTCAGGGTTGGCTGGGTTTGGTCAGGTGCAGCAACACAAAGGGGTTCTTGTCGAATTCCCCGGTCAAGGTCGGCGTGATGCCGCGAAAGCGCGAGTCTTGCAGCCCAGCAAAATCCTCGGCGCTCATCACCAGCCAGGCCGGTGCAGGTAGGGCGTTAAGGTCCGAAGGCTGTTGGGTGAACAGCGGCACCCGGTCGCAATCGTAGTTGACCATGAACTTGATCGCCTTGGCGTCCTTACCCAGGCCGTGCAGCACCAGGGGCGCGGGGGCCTGCTGGATCTGCGACTTGACCGCCAGGCTGAAGGTGCGGGTGTCGTAGAGGTTACGCACCAGGGGCTCAACCACCAGGCCATAGCTGGCCCACAACGCCAGCACCGCTGCAAACGCCGGCCCAACCGGACGCCAGCGCGCTTTGAACAGCGCCAGCAACGCCAGTACCTGCAGCACGCCCAGCACGATGAAGACGAATTCAAGGGAGGGCAACTGTTCGGCAAAGCGCCGCCTTGCCACCAGCAAACCTATCGCCAGCAGCGCCGGCAGCAGCACCCAGATTGCCATCGTCAAGCCGCGCAGCCAGGCAAACAACCGGCCTTGGGCAACGTGGAAGGGGTACGCTGCAATGATTGCCGCCATGGGTAACATCGGCAGCACGTAGCGCGCCTTTTTCGCCTGGGGAACCGACAGGCCGAGCATCACCAGCAAGCCCGCCGCTGCGCAGTACAGCACCAGTTGCAAGGCCGGATCCGGAGGACGGCGCCCACCGACAGCCACCGCCACCAGCACCAGCAACGCCAACGGGTAGGCCAACGCGTAATTACCCAACGAACTGGTGAAGTAATACAACACGCCACTGGAACCTTCGCTGCCGTCCATGCGCCCGAGGAACTGCATGCGGATCACATCCTGCATGAACGCTTCGCCGCCACTGAGCTTGGCCAGCAGCAACAGCAGGCCAACACAGGCCACCAGCAGCGCCAGGGCCAGCAGGCCAAAGCTGAACAACTGACGCCACTGGCGGTTGATCAGGTAGTAACTGCACAGCACGCCCGTGGGAATCACCAGCCCGATGGGGCCACGGATCGCAAAGCCCACTATCAACAGCAGGTACAACCAGTGCAGGCGCTTGCCGGCGCCAAAGTGATCATGGGCATACCCCAGGTAGAACACCGCGAGGGCTACCGCAGCGAGCATCTGGTCGAGGGACACCGCGCGGGTTTCGCTGACAAAGGTGCTGCTGAGCAGCAGCATCGCCACGCTCAACAGGCCCCAGCGCGGGGAGTAGGGCGCGGTAAGGCGATACACCAGCGTGACGATGACTGCCGAGGCGATGGCGGTGGGCAACCAGGCCGTGAGGCTGGTGACCTGGCCCAACGGCAAGGACAACAGCCAGGTCAACAGGGTCGAGGTGGCCAGGTAATCGGCATACGGCTGGCCGTAGGTGGTGGGGAAAAAACTCGGCCCATGGCGCAGCATCTCTTGGGCGAACACCACAAAGCGCGAGTCGAAACCAATGATTGCCTGGTGCCAGTTACCGGCAATAAACAGCAACAGTGCCAACACGCCCAAGCCGAGGGAGTGCTGGCGAACCGTTGCATTCAACAGGGGCGGTCGGACGTTGTTCACGTATCAGGCTTCCACCACCTGTGGCAGCCACTGCTGCTGCGGAATCGGCAACTGACAGGAGTCGCCACGGCCGATCGGGTAGTACTGGAAGCCTTTGCGCGCCAGGCGTTCGCCGTCGTACAGGTTGCGACCGTCGAAGATCACCGGGGTTTTCAGCCGCTGGTGGATCAGGTCGAAGTCCGGGGCCTTGAACTGCTGCCACTCGGTGCAAACAATCAGCGCGTCGGCGCCACCGAGGGTGGACTCTGGGGTGCCCATCAGCATCAACCGTGGGTCGTCGCCGTAGATACGCTGGGTTTCTTGCATGGCTTCGGGGTCGAACGCCCGCACGTTGGCACCGGCGGCCCACAGCGCTTCCATCAGCACGCGGCTGGGGGCATCGCGCATGTCGTCGGTGTTGGGCTTGAACGCCAGGCCCCACAGCGCGAATGTCTTGCCTTTGAGGTTGCCCTTGAAGAACGCGTTGATGCGTTCGAACAACTTGCTCTTCTGGCGCTGGTTGATCGCTTCCACTGCCTCCAAAAGGTCACTGGAGCAGTTGGCCTGCTTGGCGCTGTGGATCAGGGCGCGCATGTCCTTGGGGAAGCATGAGCCGCCATAGCCGCAACCGGGGTAGATAAAGTGGTAGCCAATGCGCGAGTCGGCGCCGATGCCCAGGCGTACGGCTTCGATATCCGCCCCCAGGTGTTCGGCCAATTCGGCGATCTGGTTGATAAAGCTGATCTTGGTGGCGAGCATGCAGTTGGCGGCGTACTTGGTGAGTTCTGCGCTGCGCAGGTCCATGAAGATGATGCGGTCGTGGTTGCGGTTGAACGGTGCGTACAGGTCGCGCATCACGTCGCGCACTTCGTCGCGTTCGCAGCCGATCACGATGCGGTCGGGGCGACGGCAGTCGGCGACCGCCGAGCCTTCCTTGAGGAATTCCGGGTTGGAGACGATATCGAACTCCAGGTGCCGGCCGGCCAGGTGCAGGGCTTTTTCGATGTGGGCGCGCAGGGTGTCGCCGGTGCCTACGGGTACGGTGGATTTCTCTACCAGGATCACCGGGGCGATACGGTGACGGGCCACGGCGTCGCCCACCGACAGCACGTATTTGAGGTCGGCCGAGCCGTCTTCGTCCGAAGGGGTGCCCACGGCAATAAACAGCACCTCGCCATGTTCGACGGCGAGCTTTTCGTCATAGGTGAAGCTCAGGCGCCCGCTTTCCAGGTTCTCCTTGACCATTGCCGCCAGCCCCGGCTCGAAGATGGTCACATGGCCTTTTTGCAGTGACTCGACCTTGTTCTTGTCAACGTCCATGCAAATGACATCGTGACCGACCTCGGCCAATACAGTGGCCTGTACCAGACCGACGTAACCGCTACCAAATACACTGATTTTCATGGGGCATTCCTGGGACTTGTAGTGCTAGCACGGCGAGAGTTGATAACCACAACACCGAGGACGACCAAGGCCACCCCCAGGGTTTTTGAAAGGGAAAAGTGTTCGTTGAACACCGGCAGGCTGGCGGCCAGCAGGTACACCAGCGCATAGCTGATGCTCAGCAGCGAATAGGCGCGGCCCAAGGGCAGGTGTTTAAGCGCGCCAAGCCAGCAGAGCATCGACAGCGCGTAGGCAAAAATTGCCAGGGCTACCACCGCGAGGGCGCCAAGATCGATCTGCGCACTCAGCCATTCGGTGGGCAGCGGCAGACGCGTCATGCTCCAACGCATGCCCAACTGGGCCGCGCTCACCAGGCCGACACTGCCCAGGGCCAGGGCAAAGCCTTGCGCCCGACTCATACCTGGCGTCCCAGCAACACGACGCCGGCGATCACCAGTACCACGCCCAGCCAATGGCGGCCGTCGATGTGCTCATGGAACACAAACCGCGCCACCAGCGTAACCAGCACAAAATTCAGGCTGAGCATGGGGTAGGCGATGCCCACTTCCAGGCGTTGCAGCACCAGTAACCACACCAGCAGGCCCAAGCCCAGGCAGACCAACGCCGACCACAACCAGGGCGAGCGCAGTTTCAGCGCCCAGCCCTCGGGCAGGTCGCGCCAGCTTTCTACCGCGAATTTCTGCGACACCTGGCCCACGCAGGTGAGCAGGCAGGCCGCCAATAACAGGAGCAGGGTGATCATTGCGCAACCTGCGGGAAGATCAGAATCACGATATTGCCTTGTTCATAGCGCTGGCCGTCATTGGGCAGCAAAGCAACTTCGGCAATTTCATCGTCACCTTTAACCCGCATCACCACACCGACCGGACCTTTTTTACGGGCATCGCTCATCCATTGCTGGATTTGGCGTGTATCCACCTTGTGGTGGCTGGCATCCGGGTAGGCCAGGCCGTACTTCACTTCGCCCACCGTGTTGTAGAGGGTCACGTCCGGGCGCGCCAGGCGCCACGACAGGGCAGAGGCCGCGCCGAGGTCATTGCTGAGCAGGGCGGTGGCCGGTCGCAGTTCCTGCAAGTGGTCGATGATGAATTGATCCGGGGTCTTGTTGTAGACCACCGAGTGGGGCAGCGCGGCAGGCACCAACGCCACCAGCAGCCAGCTGCCGATTATCGGTGCGGCCCACAGTTTCAATGGGCGCGCGGCTTGCAGCAGGTTGACGATGATCCAACCGAACAAAAAGGTGAATACCAGCACCAGGCTGAGTGTTTCCTGGCCGTGCTCGTACACCGGCTTCTTCAATTGGACCCAGGTGAGCGCCAGCAGCGCCACGATGCCAATCACCAGGTTGAGCCAGCCGTTGATGCGCAAGGCGCGGCTGCGGCCCTGGGCCAGTTTGTCGGCCAGGGTGGCACCCATCAGCAAGGCCAACGGCAGCAGGCACGGCATGATGTAGGCGGGCAGCTTGCCCTTGGCCAGGCTGAAAAACGCCAGGGGCATCAGCAGCCACAGCAACAGGAACGCGGTTTTCGGCAGGCGTTTTTGCTGCCATGCCTGTTTGACCGTGGATGGCAATAGCGCCACCCAGGGCAACGAGAAGGCCACCAGCAACGGCAAGTAGTACCAGAAAGGCTCGGCGTGCTGGGCGTCGTCCCCGGCAAAGCGTTGGATATGCTCGTGCCAGAAGAAGAAGTTCCAGTAGTCCGGTTCTTGCAGGTGCACTGCCAATGCCCACGGCAGGCTCACTACAATCGCCACGACCACCGCGACCAGGCCGTAGCCCAGCAACTCACGAAAGCGTTTCTGCCAGAGCGCGTAGGGCAGGGCGATCAGCACCGGCAGCAGCCAGGCCAAAAAACCCTTGGTCATAAAGCCCATGCCACAGGCAAAACCCAGCAAGGCCCAGGCAGCCAGGCGGCCGTTGCGGGTGGTGCTGTCAAAGCAAAACCACAAGGCCACGCCGGTCAGGTTGACCCAAAAGGTGAACTGCGGATCGAGGTTGGCATAGCCGCCCAATGCAGCAACGCTGACAAAACTCATGTACAGCACGGTGCTGACCAGCGACTTTTGCGGGTCATTCCACAGCCTGCGCGATACCCAGTAGACCAGCAGGATGCTTAGGCCAGTGCTCAACGCCGAAGCGAAACGCACGCCGAACAAGTTCTGCCCGAAGATCGCCTGGCCCAGCGCGATCATCCAGTAGCCTGCCGCCGGCTTTTCAAAGTAGCGGATGCCCATGAAATGCGGCGACGCCCACTTGCCGGTCAGCAGCATTTCCTGGCTGATCTGCGCGTAGCGGGTTTCATCGGGAATCCACAGGCCATGGGTGGCCAGCGGCAACAGGTAGAACAGGCCAAATGCCAACAGGAGCAGGGGCAGCACCCAACGGCGGATCATGCCTGTTGCACTCCGAGCCAACCCTCGCGGCCGGGCAAGGCACCGCGCACCAGCCGTTGCTGGGGCAGGGTGGTTACGTCTGCGGGCAACAGGTCGCCCAGGGGGGTGAACTCAATGCCGCGCTGCCCTGCCTGGGCGAGCAACTGGCGGAAATCGTTGGCCATCAGAATCCCTTCTACTTCTGCGTGGATCGTGTAGACGTTCAGCTTCGAGGCGGCAAAGCGGTCGAGGATGAAGCCATTGAAGTCTTTGGCAGCCACCACCGGCCCGACGACTTCGTCGAAGGTCGGCAGGTCTACCGGAATTTGTGGGGTGCCCGCGCTGCCATCGGCCAGTGTCGGCCTGAACAGGCTGGTGCCCCGGCAATCGCTGTTGTAGCGAAAGTTGAAGCCTTGCTTGGCTTGCACCACGCGCTCATCGGCACGCCAACCGGCGGCCGCTGAACAGTCGATACGTTCACCGAGGATGTCGCTGAGGGTGTCAACACCACGGCGGATCTGTTCGATCAGCTGTGCTTCACTCCAGCGCCCGGTGTTGGCCTGCCAGCCGTGGTGATCCCAGGCGTGCAGGCCGACTTCGTGCCCGGCGGCCTTGGCCTGGCGCATCAAGTGCCCCAGGTCACGGCCGATCGGCTTGCCCGGCCAGGCAGTGCCGGCCAGCAGGATGTCCAGGCCATACAGGCCTACGGCATTGGAACGCAGCATTTTCCACAGGAACTGCGGGCGGATGAGACGCCACAAGTGGCGCCCCATGTTGTCCGGCCCGACACTGAAGAAGAACGTCGCTTTCACCCCTGCTTCATCCAGGGATTCGAGCAACCGCGGCACACCTTCACGGGTGCCACGGTAGGTGTCGACATCAATGCGAAGACCTGCCTGCATTACTTCTTGTCCGCGATTTCGAGCATGGCTTCTTTCAGGAAGAAGTCGAGGGTGTTGCCGATGGTCTCGCTCATCTCAACGGTTGGCTCCCAGTTCAGCAGGCGCTTGGCGTTTTCGATGCTTGGCTTGCGGTGTGCCACGTCCTGATAACCAGTGCCGTAGAACGCTTTGCTCTCTACGTCGCGGAAACCGGCGAACGGCGGGAAGTTGCTGCGCAGCGGGTGAGCTTCGAACTGACGCAGCAGCTCTTCGCCCAGCTGACGGATGCTGGCTTCGTTTTCCGGGTTGCCGATGTTGATGATCTGGCCGTTGCACACGTCATTGTCGTTATCAATGATGCGGGCCAGGGCTTCGATACCGTCGGCGATGTCGGTGAAGCAACGCTTCTGCTCGCCACCGTCAAACAGGCGGATCGGCGTGCCTTCCACCAGGTTGAGGATCAACTGGGTGATGGCGCGGGAGCTGCCGATGCGGGCCGAATCCAGGCGATCCAGGCGCGGGCCCATCCAGTTGAAGGGACGGAACAGGGTGAAGTTCAGGCCTTTGGCGCCGTACGCCCAGATCACGCGATCCAGCAGTTGCTTGGAGACCGAGTAGATCCAGCGCTGCTTGTTGACCGGGCCGACCACCAGGTTGGAAGTGTCTTCGTCGAAATACTGGTCTTGGCACATGCCATAGACTTCGGAGGTCGATGGGAAGATCACGCGCTTGTTGTACTTGACGCAGTAGCGCACCAGCTTGAGGTTTTCTTCGAAGTCCAGCTCGAACACACGCAGCGGGTTGCGGGTGTATTCGATTGGGGTGGCAATGGCCACCAGCGGCAGGACCACGTCGCACTTCTTGATGTGGTATTCGATCCACTCGGTATGGATGCTGATATCGCCTTCCACATAGTGGAAGTTGGGGTGGCTGCGCAGGCGCTCGATGGCGTCGGAGCCGATGTCCAGGCCGTAGACTTCGTAACGGTCGTCACGCAGCAGGCGCTCGGACAAGTGATTACCGATAAAGCCGTTCACGCCCAGGATCAGCACGCGGGTACGGCGTGGCGTGCGGCCGGACTCAGCGCCGCGCAGCACGGAGCCATCCACCAAGCCCAGCTCGTTGGCCAGGGACGGGCCGGCCAGGTACAGGCCGTTGTCGTTGCGCTGGCCAAACTTGATCACCAGGGAATCTTCACCGCAGGCGATGCGCAGCGGGTTGACGCTGATCACACGGCCAGGCGCCAGGCCTTCGTTGCCCTTGGCGACTTCGGCTTGCCACACGATCAGCTTGTGCTCGCCCACGGCGCAGAAGGCGCCTGGGTACGGTTGGGTCACGGCGCGGACCAGGTTGAACAGCTCTTCAGCCGGTTTTTTCCACTCCAGTTTGCCGTCGGCGGCGGTGCGACGGCCAAAGTAGGTGGCTTGGCTTTCGTCCTGCGCGGTCTCGCTCAGTTTGCCAGCGGCCAGTTGCGGCAGTGCATCGCGCAGCAGGGTGGTGGCAGCGTCACGCAGTTTGGCGTGCAGGCTCAGGCCGGTGTCGGTGCGCTCGATGATGACCTTTTGCTGGGCGAGGATCGCGCCGGCATCGGCACGCTTGACCATGCGGTGCAGGGTCACACCGGTTTCTGTCTCACCGTTGACCAGCACCCAGTTGGCCGGCGCGCGGCCACGGTATTTAGGCAGCAGCGAGCCGTGCAGGTTGAACGCGCCTTTGCGGGCGGTGGCCAGCAGCGGCTCGCTCAGCAGGTTGCGGTAGTAGAAGGAGAAGATGTAGTCCGGGTTCAGCTTGGCAATACGCTCGATCCACAGCGGGTGGTTGGCGTCTTCCGGCGCGTGCACTGGAATGCCATTGCGGGCGCAGAGTTGGGCGACGGAGCCGTAGAAATTGTTTTCCTTGGGGTCATCGGCATGGGTAAACACGGCAGCAATGTCGTAGCCGGCAGTCAGCAGGGCTTCAATGCCTGCACAGCCAATATCGTGGTATGCGAAGACAACGGCGTTTGAATTCATGACGAAACCTGATCGGAAGGAGAAGTAGAAGTGGCGGTATGGGAAGACACCAGGCCGTCGACCACGACGACTGGAGCCGGTGCTGCCGGTTGGTTGCGCAGCACTTTTTCAATAAAGAAGCGTGGGCGGGCGCGCACGTCGCTGTACATGCGCCCCAGGTATTCACCCAAAAGGCCCATGCCGATGAACTGGCCACCGGTAAACATGAACAGCACCGCGAACAGTACGAACATGCCGTCGCCGGCCCATGCGGCACCGAAGGCCAGGCGCAGCACGATCAGTGCCAGGGCGAACAGGACGCCGAGGCCCGCCAGGCTGAAACCCACAATGGACAGCAGGCGCAGCGGGGTGGTGGTCATGCACGTCAACAGATCGAACATCAGGCTGATCAGGCGCATGGCGCTGTATTTGGATTCGCCGTGTTCACGCTCGGCGTGGTGCACCAGGATCTCAGTGGTGTGGCGGGCAAAGCCGTTGGCCAGGATCGGGATAAAGGTGCTGCGCTCGCGGCAGGCCAGCATGGCATCGACGATGGTGCGCCGATAAGCGCGCAGCATGCAGCCGTAGTCGGTCATGGCCACGCCAGTGGAGCGTTGCACGGCGAGGTTGATCAAACGCGACGGCCAGCGGCGGAACGCCGAGTCCTGGCGGTTGTTGCGCACGGTGGCCACGACGTCGTAACCCAAGGCGGCCTGTTCGACCAGGCGCGGGATTTCTTCCGGCGGGTTTTGCAGGTCGGCGTCGAGGGTGATCACCACTTCGCCCCGGCACTGTTCGAAACCGGCCATGATCGCCGCGTGCTGGCCGTAATTGCGGTTGAGGATCACCGCGACCACGTTGCTGCCGTCTTGTGCGGCGGCGTCTTCCAGCATTTGGGCCGAATTGTCGCGGCTACCGTCATCCACCAGGATGATTTCGTATTCGTAGGCCAGTTGCTTGCAGGCTGCGGTGGTACGGCGCAGCAATTCAGGCAGGCTCTCTTGTTCGTTGTAGACCGGGATAACGATCGACACACAATGAATAGGGTAGGGTTTCAAAGATTCATGACCTCGGGGGTTAGAGCAACTTGGCGCGTGAAAACAGCAGTAATCAGTGGGGTGCTTAGCGTTAACTGATTACATGAAGCGTGGGGTGGCGATTATTCATTCGACTTTCCTGAGGCGAGCAAAGAGGTCTTCCATGATGCCGATTGGAGTAAAGCTTAAAAACGGTAAAGGTAAAGCCTAATCAACAGGTTAGTGGTAGAAAACGTGGTTCGATCTCAGGTCCTGGGGCCAAGATTAAGCGTAAAAATGTTGAACGAATATGAAAGGCAGATGAAAAACTCGTTTATTTGACAGGTAGACAGCCAGGGTTCAGCAAAGTAATTCCCGTGCTGGGAAGGGCTCTCGAGTAAGCAGTGCGCAATGCCAATTAGTGAAGAATCTTCTCTGCAATACCCCTCAAGTGCCGGTAAAGTAAGCCCTCTCTTGCCAGGGTACTCGGATGAATAGCGTGCAGCTTTTACGCGGCCAGTTGCGGCCAGTGTTGATGGGTTTGTTGATGAGCGTGGCGTGTGTCACGACGGTGCGGGCCGAGGACAGCGTGGCGCTGACCAGCATCGACCAGGTCCCGGACGGAGTTGAAGTGCGCGGCAAGCAAATCGCCGCTTACACGTGGGACGATCGCCAGGGCAAGAACCTGCTGGTGTTGGCTGAACAAGTCAGCGAACGTGACGATGACGGCACCCAGTCGGCGTTCGTGTATGCGGCCCAGTACCTGATCGACGGCAACCGTCCCAAGCGCGTGTGGATGCTCTACGACGATGTGCAGCATTGTGAATTCGACGCAGCGCTGCGCTTTGATAGGGCCGCGACCAAAGTCACCGACTTGGCGGGCGATGGCATCACCCAGGCGACTGTTGGCTACTCGCGCACCTGCACCAGCGATGTGAGCCCCAACGAATTCAAATTGATCATGCACCAGGGCAAGTCCCAGAAGTTTCGCCTGCGCGGCGTCGACCGCTATGGCGCAAGCTGGTGGGACGAGGACGCCGGCGCGTTGCGCGGCATGCCGCTGCCCAAGGACTGCAGCGTTGCCGCGCAGCAGGCACTGGTCAGCCAATACAAGGAGCAGGGCACCGAGTTGCCGCTGCCGGGTTGCTATGGCGAAGAGAAGGATTTTGCCAAGGCGCCAGAGGCTTATCTGACGTTTATGCGCCAACACTGGTTTGCGCTGATGCAGAAACAGGACAGTGAATGGAGTCAGAGCCAGACCCAGCCCCAGGACCCTGTCGAGGACGATGACGCGGCCCCGTGACTTTGTGCGAGGCCCAGTCCTGGGTTAGACTCGGCCTTCGCCAATTCACTAAATATCTCGATTAAACAATGGCTTGTTCGAGGTATTTAATCCAAAGGCTGATCTACCTTGACTGAGTTTATTCGCAACCCACTGACCCTTTACCTCACCCGCCTGGCCCCCTCCAGCCAGTTGACCATGCGTTATGTGCTGCAGGACGCCGCCGACCGCCTGGGCTTCGAAGACATCAACCTTGAAGACATCGACTGGCACTTGCTGCAACCCGAACACGTGATCGCCCTGGTGGCGGCTTTACGCGAAGACGGTTATGCGCCGAACACCTCGTCGCTTTACGTGAATGCGGTGCGTGGGGTGATGAATGAAGCCTGGCGCATGAGCCTGATCAGCCAGGAACACTTGTTGCGCATGCGCACCGTCAAGCCGGCACCTGGCACCCGCCTGGGCCAGGGCCGCAACCTGCGGCGCACGCTGATCCGCGAGATGATGGATGTCTGCGCCGCCGACCCGCGCCCCCAAGGCCTGCGGGATGCGGCGCTGATCGGGATCCTGTATGGCTCGGGCATGCGCAAGTCGGAGTCGGTCAACCTGGACCTCGCCCAGATCAACTTCGCTGAACGCAGCTTGCGGGTCATCGGCAAGGGCAATAAAGAGTTGCTCAAATATGCGCCGGACTGGGCGTTTGCCAAGCTGCAAGCCTGGCTGGACTTTCGCCGCGAGCAGCTCAAAGAGGGCGAGCAGGACGATAGTTTCCTGTTCAACCGCATCCGCCGGGGCAGCCATATCACCCGGGAGCGCATCACCAAGCACGCGATCTACTACATTGCCCGCCAACGTGGCGAGCAGGTGGGCGTGAAGATCATGCCGCACGACTTCCGCCGTTCGTTTATCACCCGGGTGATCGAGGAACACGACCTGTCGATTGCACAGAAGCTGGCGCACCACACCAATATCCAAACTACCGCCAGTTATGACGTGCGCGATGATAATGAGCGCAGACGGGCGGTGGATCGGTTTGACTTGTAGATATCACCGCAACTCTGCTGAAGGAATAAAGCACTAAATGTGGGAGCGGGGGGGGGGGGGGGGGGGGGGGGGGGGGGGGGGGGGGGGGGGGGGGGGGGGGGGGGGGGGGGGGGGGGGGGGGGGGGGGGGGGGGGGGGGGGGGGGGNAGATATCACCGCAACTCTGCTGAAGGAATAAAGCACTAAATGTGGGAGCGGGCTTGCTCGCGAATAGGGTGTATCAGTCACAGATGTTTCGACTGATCCACTGCATTCGCGAGCAAGCCCGCTCCCACAAAAAATTGTATTTGCACATTGAATCAGGGGGAGGGCGGGGCGCTCGCCAGGTGAGCCGGCAGGCGGCGCAGCGTCCACATCACCGTGAGCATGGCTGCAACGGCACACAGCGCGATACCCATCAACATCGGCGCCGGCGTGTGATCGGCAAATACGCCCACCAGGCTCATGGACGCAGCAGCGGTGATCATCTGGATTGCCCCCAGCAGCGCCGATGCAGAACCAGCCACCGCGCCATGGTCTTCCAAGGACAGCACACCCGCCGCCGGCAATAACAGGCCAAGAAAACCAAAACCGATAAACAGCAGCACCATCATCAGCGCCAGGTTGTCGATCCACAACGTGGTGCTTGCCAGCAGCACCATCACGACCGCCACGGCCACCACCGACCAGCGGATCACCGGCGCCAGGCCAAACCGTGCGCTGAGGCTCGCGGTGAGTTGGCTCATGGCAAAGAACGATGCGGCATTGACGGCGAAGCCCAGGCTGAACTGGGTCGGCGTCAGGCCGTAGTGCTCGATGTAGACGAACGGCGCGCTGCCGATAAACACGAAGAACGTGGCCAGGCCAAAACCGCTGACCACCGACAAGCCGGTAAATACCGGGTCGCGCAACAATGCACCGTAGCTGCCGAATGAGTTGCCCAGGGTCTTGCCCAGGCGCCGCTCCGCCGGGTGGGTTTCGGGCAGTTGCACAATGGTCATGACCAGGCACGCCACCGCGACGATCGCCAGCGCGGCAAACACTTCGCGCCAGCTCCACAGCGAAATCACCAGGCTGCCAGCCAACGGCGCAAGGATCGGCGAGACGCTCATCACCAGCATCAGCAAGGCCATCAACTTCGCGGCTTCATGGCCGGTGTAGAGGTCACGTACGATTGCCCGGGGAATCACCATCCCGGCACAAGCGCCGAAGGCCTGCAGCGCACGAAAACCAATCAACACCTCGATAGTGGGCGCCAATGCGCACCCCACACTGGCCACGGCAAAAATCACCAACCCGGCATAGATCGGCGGCTTGCGCCCGAACACATCGCTGATCGGCCCGTAGAACAACTGGCACACGCCGATGATCATGAAAAATACGGTAAGGCTCATCTGCACCGCTGCCGGCGAGGCGTGCAGGCTGGCACCCAAGGTAGGCAAGGCGGGCAAGTAACTGTCGATGGCGAACGGGCCGACGGCGGTGATCAGGCCCAGGAGCAGGGCGAGGTGGGCGATGCTTCGAGACATGGGGGTTCCGGGCAGGGCAGCAAAGGAGCGTCAGCTTAAGTTTGGTGGCCGCAGCACACAAGCCGCATTGACGCTGCCCAGCGCGTGGCGTTGAATGAGGCGCTTATTTTTGCTAGCCGGGGAGTTGCAGTGCTCAGAAACGTCACCGACATGGACTTGCGCCTGCTACGGATCTTTTCCGTGGTGGTCAGGTGCGGCGGGTTCACCGCAGCCCAGGCGGAGTTGAACATGAGCCAGTCCAATATCAGCACCCATATTTCGGGCCTGGAAAAACGCCTGGGTTATCGGATCTGTGAACGGGGCAAGGGTGGCTTTCGCCTGACCGAAAAGGGCCAGCGCATTCTTACAGCGTCAGCGGCGCTGTTCGGGGCGGTAGATGCTTTTCGCGATGAGGCGCAGGACCTGGCGGGGCGGTTGGTGGGGGATTTGTACTTGGGGCTCGCGGACAATATCGCCACATTGCCGACGGCCCGCATCGATGCGGCCATCGCACGGTTCTATCAGCGCGAGCACGATATGCACCTGCACATTTTCGTCAACTCACCCACAGAGCTTGAGTTGGCGGTGATCGACGGCCAGTTGGACATGGCCATCTCGTATTTCAGCCGGCCCTTGCCGACACTGGCTTACCAACCGTTGTACAGCGAAGCGATCGGCATTTTCTGCGGGCAAAAGCACCCATTATTCGCGGTTCAGGCCCCCAGTATTGAACAATTGCAGGGCTGTGACTGGATCAAGCATGGCTTCCTCCCGGCGGACCAGACCCTGCCGGTGGCGCCCCTGCGCGCATCGGCCACCGCCTACCATATGGAAGCGGTGGCCCATGGCGTATTGGCCGGCACCCATTTGGGTTATTTACCGGCGCATTACGCCGCACCGTGGATTGCCAGCGGGCACATGCGCGCACTGCGCCCCGATACCCTGCATTACGCGGTGCAGCACAGCATGATCACCCATGTCGGGCATCCTCAAAGCGAGGCGGTGCGGGCGTTTATTGATGACTTACTGGCGGAACACAGCGGGTAGCTCGCCATCGACGGCGTTGCGAAACACCTGGCTGTATTCCTGGGCACTCAACGGCCGCGCGTTGGTATCCGAGGATGAGATATCGGCAACCGCCTGCTCGCCCACCCATTCAGCCGCGTCGGCATCCAGGCCGATGTCCCGCAGGCGATGGGGAATCGCCAGTTGCCGGCGCAACTGCAGCACCCACTGTACGAAACCGTCGAAGTCCGGCTGCGGCAGTTCCAGGTAACGGGCCAGGCGCGCAATGTCCGCACTGATGACTTCACGGTTGGCGATCATTACGTAGGGCAACAAAATGGCGTTCAGCAACCCGTGATGCTTGTGAAAGCGCGCGCCCAGCGGATGGGCGAGGGCGTGCACGCCACCCAGGCCTTTCTGGAATGCAACGGCGGCCATGGCCGACGCGATCAACATGCCTTCACGGGCCACCAGGTCCTGGCCATCGGCGAACGCTGCGGGCAAGTGCTGCTGGATCAATCGCACACCTTCCACCGCCACACCCGAGGACATGGGGTGATACAGCGGCGAGCAGAAGGCCTCGATGTGGTGGGTGAGGGCATCCATACCGGTCGCGGCAGTGAGTGCTGGCGGCAGACCTCGGGTCAGGATCGGGTCAAGGATGACCGTAGCCGGCAACAGCTCCGGGTGACTGATCACCTGCTTGATGTTGTGTTCGCTCAGGGTCAACACTGCCTCGCGACCCAGCTCAGAGCCGGTGCCAGCGGTGGTGGGTAATGCAATCAGCTTGGGCAGGCCCAGCCTCGGAAAGTCCGCAAGACTCGGGTAGCGGCTGATCACCTGTGACCATTCGAAGCGCGCCAAGCCGTGCCGGTCAACGGCGGCCAGGCTGATGCCTTTGGCGGCATCCATGGCGCTGCCACCGCCCAAGGCAATCAATGCGTCATGCCCCCCGGCCTGGAAAGCCGCAACGCCGCGCGCCACATCCTGCAGCGTGGGGTTGGCCTGGATGTCGCTGAAGACGCCAAACGCAATATCGGCCTCGATCAGATGGGCTTTGAGCAGTGCCAGCGGCTCCAGGGCGAGCATGCCGGGGTCAGTCACCAGCAAAGGCTTGCGCATCTCCAATAAGGCGCAGCGCTGGGCCAGGGTCTCCAGGGCGCCTGGGCCGCAGAAGATGTCGGTGGGGTAATTCCAATAGTGAACGGCAGACATCTGAAACTCCGTATCCGGATTAATGAGTGCGCAGCTGCGGGCTGGCAGTGCGCAGCGTGGGCTTGGCCCAGAACAGGTAGATCAACCCCAGCACTGCCAGGACCGAGAACACCAACACCACCGCCCACACCTGGAACCAAGGCGCACCGGGCGGGGCCAGGGCTTCACGGGGCCAGGCCACGTTGATGCTTTCGAATACCAGCCAGATAAAGGCCGCAACGTTGACCACCAGGCCCCAACGCCCGAGGCTGAATGTGCCGGGTTCTGGCTTCCAGTTGCCTTTGAGGCGGGCGAGCAGGGCGCAGCTCACCACGATCAGGAACACAAAGAAGAAGCCGCCGCTGCCAAACGCGATCAGGGTGCCGACCGCCGTTGCATTGAGGCCCAACGCCAGTCCGAAGCTGGCAAACAGGGTGCTGAACACCATGGCGGCGAACGGCACTTTGCGTGTGTCCACGCGGCTGAGCAGCGCAGAGGCTGGCAAGATCTTGTCGCGGGCCATGCCGAATACCGCCCGGCCTATATAGGTTTGCACCGACACCACGCAGGCAATGAATGCCACCAGCACCACGGCCACGAAGGGTCGCTCGGCCCAAGCCCCGAACGCATCCACCACAGCAGGTGTAACCGGGTCGATGACTTGGCCGGAGACCATTGCGCCGGTATCGCTGTAGGACAGGGTGACGGCAAACGCGGTGAGCATCACGGTCAGGCCGACCAGGATCATCGAGCGCAGGATCGCGCGGGGTGTAGAGGTACGGGCGTCTGCGGTTTCTTCCGATACTTGCGAACAGGCATCAAAGCCGAGAAAGGCCCAGCCACCCACTGCCATCGCGGTCAGAAATCCCGGAAAGTAGTCGCCGTCATTACCTTGACTGGAGGTCAGCCCTTCCAGCAGCAAGGAGAACGAGTGGTTGCGGAAAAATAGCAGCAACAACACGCCAATCCCAATCGAGGCAATGGCTTCAGCAACAATCCCGGCATTGACGAAGTACTTGAGCGGGTTGATCCCAAATAGATTCACCCCCAGCCCCACTACCAACAACACGGCGCCACTGAACACCTGGGCATTGGCCGAGGGCGGCTCGCCAGTGCAAAACAGCCAGAGCCAAAAACCGCCCAAGTAAGCGACGGTAGTTAGCGAAGCCAGCGCCGAAGCCAAGTACATGAACCCGGTAAACCAGGCCCAGCGTTCTCCGGCCAGGCGCTTGACCCATTGGTAGCAGCCGCCGGCCAAGGGGTATTGGGACGCGAGCTCGGCGTAAACCAACGCCACCAGCAGTTGCAGGGCCAGACACAACGGAACGATCCAGACCCAGGACGGGCCCGCGTTCATCGCACCCAGCGACATGACCGAATAAATGCCTACAACGGGGGATACCGTGGCAAACCCCACCGAAAACGACGACCAGAGCGACAGCCCCCGGTGCAGTTGTTGATCGTAGCCTTGGCTGTGTAACAGGCGCTCATCGGCGTTTTGCCGGTCAGACAAAGGAGAGGACATAGGTATTCCTTGGGTCGGCAGACACATTATTTTTAGGATCGCCCTTGTGGCCAGGGCGTACCGACAACAGATGCTCCATCACGGGGAGGAGTGGGGGAGAGCTTAAGAGAGGCAAACATTTGGATAAATCCATATGTTTGGAGACTGGCATTTGGTTTTTTTGATGTTTGGGGGAAGGTGAGCGTCAATTGTATCTAGTTGAGAATAATTGACATCTAGCAATGGCTGCCAATAACATCCGCGCCCTCAAGATCCCCCGCGCCAGGAGTGCGTATGCTGCGACCGTCAATTCCCTTCGCCGTCAGTGGCTTGCTGTTGGTGTCCTGTTCGTCGCTATCGGCCGCAGAATCCGTTGAAACTACCGATGCGAGCGCGGCAATTGTGTTGCCAGAAACGGCGGTGGAGGGCGCTGCTACGTATTCCGACGAAAACTCGTTTACTGGCTTCACACCGGTGCAGGTGACCAAATCCAGTGTCCCACTGGCCGAAACCGCTCAGACCATCACGGTGGTCCCACGCGCTGTGCTCGACAGCCAACAAGCACTGAGCTTGACCGATGCGTTGCAGAACGTACCTGGTGTAAGCGCTGGCACGTACGGTCGGCGTGGCTGGGATGACTTGATCATTCGTGGTCAAGTGGCGTCGGACTCGTTGTTTGTTGATGGCTTGCGTACGTCTTCCTCAAATCGTGTGGCCCAGCAGTTGTTTGGCGCAGAGCAAGTGGAGGTCTTGAAGGGGCCGGCGTCGCTGCTCTATGGCCTGGTCATGCCGGGCGGCGTAGTGAACATCGTCACCAAGCGCCCCAAGGCCGATCCGTTTGCCAATATTGACTTCACCTACGGCAGCAACGACCTGCGCCAAGGCACCTTCGATGTGGGCACGCCATTGTCGGAAAACGGCAAGGCGGCGATCCGGCTCAACGGGTTGAGCAGTGCGTCCAACGACTCGACTGATCATGTGTGGTCCAAAAGCAGCTACATCGCGCCGTCGCTATCGCTGGACTTTGGTGACGACACCGACTTCACCATTCTGGCCAGCCATCAGGACCGCTCCTACATTCGCCAACAAGGCATTCCCCCCAGCGTTGCTGGCAAAGTGTCCCGCCATCTGTTTACCGGTGAGCCGGATCAAGACCCTTACCACGGCCAGGAAAATCGCCTGGGTTATGCCTTGACCCATCGCTTCGACAACGGCTGGACCTTCAACCAGAACCTGCGCTGGCAGGACTACACCCTCAGTGGGCAATTGGTTGCGGCCGGCGTTTTGACCGGGAGCACATTGAAACGCTCCGTGACCGACCAACAATTGTCGGGTGATAACATCAGCCTCGATAACAACCTGCAGCGCACCTTCAATCTTGGCGATACGGCACACGAAGTCACCGCGGGCGTTGACTATTTGCGTTCACGGGAAGAGCAGGTGAGCAAGACCTGTACTGTCGGCTCGTTGAACATCTACAACCCGGTGTATGGCAGCGCAATCGTGTGCCCGACAACGCCCAGGACCCAGCAGTACACCACCGTACGCATGCTGGGCACTTATCTGCGCGACAATGTCAAAATCGGCGACAAGTGGAACCTGCAGGCCGGCCTGCGGTTTGACCAGACCGCAACCTACACCGTTAATCAGTTGAAGGATGAGCGCAGTAACGCACCGGCCGATGCGACCACAGGCTCTGTCGCCGTGATGTACGAGTTGTTTGAAAACGTGCGCCCCTATGTCAGCTATTCCACCTCGTTCTTCCCAAACACCGGTACTGATGCCAGCGGCAACGTGTTTGATCCGGAAAAAGGCCAGCAGTGGGAAGGCGGCATCAAGTGGGACCTGGTACCCGGTAAAACATTGCTGACCACGGCGATTTTCGACTTGCGCCGGCAAAACGTGCTGGAAACCGACCCGAATAATGATGCCTACAGCGTCGCCGTGGGCGAGCAGCGCACCCGTGGTTTCGAGCTGGGCGTTACTTCGGATGTGAATGATCGCTTGAGCCTGATGGGGGGTTATTCCTACACCATGGCGGTCATCACTGATAACGGCGGGTCGACGGACACCGTGGAGGGCGGCCGACTGAACAACGTCCCACGCCACACGGCAACGCTGCATGCGCGCTATCGCCTGGATGACAGCCCGAAAGGCTGGAGTGTAAACGGCGGATTGCGTGCCGAGGGTGAGAAATACACGTACGGCTACCGAGTCGCAGGCTACGCAGTCGCCGACGTAGGTGTGGCTTACGAACAGGAGCATTGGCGCGCCGGGTTCAACGTGAAGAACCTATTCGACAGGGAGTACTACACCGGCGGCGTCAAAAATGCAGTGGCCTTGGGCGATGACCGTACGATGATGATGACGCTCGGCTACCGTTACTGATCGGTAGCAGCGGGGGGCTTGACCATGAGATAGGGCCAGCCTTTAATATAACTAAACTAAATGACTATTTAGTTTAGTTATAATTTATTTGAATATTAAAAGACAGTTCAGGGCGCTTTCCTGTCACTCGTATCGCTGCTGAAAAAGCGCTGGGTGACAGAATAACCCGCCACACGCCACTGACTGGTGTCTTCATGCAGCACGATGTTTTCTGTTGCAGGGCCTCGGCAAAACGTCGTCACGCACTCAACAATCGTGTAACGGCCGACAGGTACATCAGGCATCCGCGCTCAACAAAGGTGCCGAGCCCCAAACGCATGGCCTTGATGCCGTTGGTCCACATCGTTTCAGATGCCGTGGCTTTAAGCAGCGCACTGGAGGCTGACCAGGTCTTATCGACGTTGCCTGCATCCAGCAAGCGCAAAAACTCGACGGTGGCTTCAAACACAACCAGACAACAGCATTGATAACAGCGCAGCGCAGATTATTTGCTTCATGCAAAACCTCACGCGGTGGCGACGTCCGTGCAGCGAGTAAAGATGAGGTTTGCAAGGGGCGCCATTGGCCAAGGGCTAAAGCGCGAGAGTGAGCTTGAAATCTGCTGGGGACTGGCCAAGAATGTGTAATAGGATATTACGCATAATGTATATTATGTTAAATAATGTATCAGGCTGCCAGTGCACAGCCCCCTTTGCCTTTCACCCATAGACTTTACCGATCTCAGAAACCACCTGCCTCGTTGCGTCTTCGATCGTTTCCTCGTTACGGCATAAAACCCAGCCATGATCACCAATCGCCCGTTCAAACATCTCGGTACACGCGACGTGTTCGGCATACCGCTGGATCACAGTGCCACCCAGCCCCCGCGAGCGTGTCGCTGCTCTTGTCCACGATATCTGCGGCGCGGTGACAACGCCGACATGCAGGTCTGGCGTTTTCACGCCTAAATCCCTGTTCAACTGGAGAATGTCCGCAAATGGCACGGTGTGGCGAAATGCGGCATCCGATGGATACCAGCGGTCAATCAAGATGATGCTGTCCTGCGGCTGTTTAGTCAGCACATGCTGGGAAATCCAGCGCCTGCTTTGTGCAAAACGCTGGCACACAGCCCACTCCAGATCCCGGGAAGGATGCCTGGCTAGTTGATTAACAAGGGCCATGGTTTCAGCCCTGTTGGGGTCGCTTTTTCTCTCGCACAGGCGGACGACTTTCTTATTGTCAGCCCTCAGCGCTGCCGTAATGGATTCCAGCAAGGTAGTTTTGCCGGTTCCCTTGGGGCCATCGAGAGAGATAAACAGCGCACGATTCATTATTCACAGAGCATTTAGACGTGGGGTTAACACTCTAACCTCATTCTCTGCTGCCTGACCTCGGAATCTCCAACCCCAGGCTCTCGCGCAGCGTCGTACCTTCATACGCCGTGCGGTACACGCCTCGCGCTTGCAACAACGGTATGACCTCCTGCGTGAACCGCTTGAACTGTTCCGGGTGCCCGATGTAGATGTTGAATCCATCCACGGCACGCGCCTCTAACCACTGCGCCATTTTCTGCGCAACCGTATCCGCCGTGCCCACGAACGCACCCGGGCGCAGTTGCCGGCCGAACTCTACGGCTTGGCGCAAGGTGAAACTTTTTTCCAAGGCTTGGTCAGCAATACGTTTGGCAGCAGTGAAAAAGCTGCTGCGGGCCGCCTCCAGGCTTTCCTGAGGAAATGGTGCGTCAAGATCGTACTGGCTGAAATCATGCCAGCCAAAATTACGTCCGAACTCCTTCAACGCCAGTTCAAAACTATGGTCGGCTTGGTGGTAGTGCTGCTCGATTTCACGCGCTTGCGCGTCGGTGTCGCCGACATAGATTTCCGCGCCGGGCATCACCAGCAATTGCTCCGGGTCGCGCCCCCGTTGCAGCGCCCTGCCCTTTATATCCCGGTAAAACGCCTGGCCCTGCTCGATGCTCGCCGCGTGGGTGAAGATCACATCCGCCGTAGCCGCGCCCAGGTCGCGGCCTTGCTCCGAATCGCCGGCCTGGAAGATCACCGGCTGGCCTTGGGGCGAGCGCTGGATGTTCAACGGGCCGACTACAGAGAAATGCTCGCCACTGTGGTTCAGGCTGTGCAGTTTGCTCGAATCAAGAAACTCACCAGTTGCCCGGTTACGCACAAAGGCATCGTCCTCGTAGGAGTTCCACAACCCCTGCACCACCTGCACATGCTCAGCGGCGCGGCCGTAACGGGTGTTGTAATCATAATGCTCGTCACGGCTGTAATTGCCCGCCGTACCCGCGTCACCGCTGGTGACCACGTTCCATCCCGCACGACCTTTGCTGATCAGGTCCAGGGACGCCAGCCGCCGCGCGACGTTATAGGGCGAGTTGTAAGAGGTGGTCAGCGTCCCGACCAAGCCCAAATGCCGCGTGCTGACCGCCAGCGCCGATAACAACGTCAGCGGCTCCAGTCGATTGAGGTAATGGGAGGGCGAACCTGGCGTGATGAACTGGCTGTCGACGATGAACATCAAGTCGAACAGCGCCGCTTCGGCTTGGCGAGCAATGTCGATATACCAGTCGATATTCACACTGGCATCGGCCGGCAGTTGCGGGTCCAGCCACAGGTTATGGCGACCCGGCCCGCCACAGCCCATGGTCAAGGCGCCGAGCTTGAGTTGTCTTTTGCTCATGTCTAACGGACTCCTTGGCACGTTCAGGGCTGTTTTTGGGCGACGGCAGGTTGCAGAGACGCTGCAAATGAAGCGTCGAACAGGCTAACCGCCGGATACGACTTGACCAGGCCAAGGCCTGCAAAGAAGTCCACGGTCTTTTGCGCTTCTACAGGTGATTGTGCCGTCACCGGCTCGACCGTCGTGCCGGCGCGGGCGAACCAAGCGCGTGCAATGTCAGCGTCGGCCCGCGTGCGCTTAGCCCATGCATCCGCGTAGGCATCGGTGTTGTCGGGGCTTTGGCGGGTCCAGTCACGGGCTTTTTTCAAGCGCTGCAAAAAGTCACTGATCTGCGCCCGCTTGGCCTCAACGGCCTTGGCGTTAGCGGCAATGTAGCTCTGAGCTGGGATTAAGCCATCGGCCGTTGCAAGTACCCGCGCACCTTGGCGTTCCTGCTGCGTGACATAGGGTTCCCACGTCGCGATCACGTCAACCGAACCACCCTCCAGGGCGTGGGACGCGTCCAGGGCGCTGAGGTAACGCAGCTCCAGCGAATCCCGTGGTACACCGGCTTTGTCCAGGGCCGTGAACAACAGCTGCTGGCTCCAGGAGCCCTTCCAAACGGCTGCGCGCTTGCCCTTGAGGTCGGCAAGGCTGTGAATAGACGAGTCTTTTTTCACCAGGATGGCCACGCCGTCGAGGTTTTGCCGTGTGACAGCGATCACCTTGATCGGTGCCCCCAACGCGCCCAGGAAGAGCACCGGTGCATCCCCCAGCAAGCCGATATCCAGGCTGTTGGCATTAAGCGCTTCGGCCACTGGTGAGCCGGCGGTGAATTGCTTCCATTCAAGGGTATAAGGCAGATCGTTCAACACCCCCGCCGCCTCCATTACAGCCTGGGCGTTGTAGCTTTGGTCGCCCACCACCAAGGTTTGCGCCTGCGCTGCCAGGCACAACAAGGTAGTGGCTAGGCCGGTCGCCAGTTTGGTCAGGTAACGCACGTTCGTCTCCAGATGCCTTTACAGACAGTTCAGGTCGATCCGCGCGCGCGGTCTCGGCAGTATTTATGAGGTAGCCACGATGAGGGCCTGAACGCCACCTGTAAAATACCGATAGCGCATAACCTAATTCATTAATAATGCGTAAAACGCATTCATCGTGTGAACCATGCCCTATTGAGGTGCGCCCGTATGTGCTTTACGCATAGGCCATTCTCAAACGTCATAATCCTACGTTTTCCTACATGGTAATCTCACACGTCTACCAATAGGCATTGATCGTATGCAGTCAATGGCCCCAACCAGGAAAGATCATGCCGAAAAAGTCTCACACAGCCCTGCGCCGTAATTTCCGTGAACTGCTTGCAACGCCTGCGTGCGTTGAAACCGCTTCTGTCTTTGACCCGATGTCTGCACGTATCGCCGCCGACCTGGGTTTTGAGGTTGGCATCCTGGGGGGCTCCGTGGCCTCGCTACAGGTACTGGCAGCACCCGATTTTGCGCTTATCACGCTGAGTGAGTTCGTCGAGCAGGCCACCCGCATTGGGCGTGTGGCGCAACTGCCCTTTATTGCCGATGCCGACCACGGCTATGGCAATGCCTTGAACGTGATGCGCACCGTCGAAGAGCTTGAGCGCGCCGGTGTGGCCGCATTGACCATCGAAGACACCCTGCTGCCGGCGCAATTCGGGCGTAAATCCACCGACCTGATTTCCATCGACGAAGGCATCGGCAAGGTCCGCGCCGCGCTGGAAGCCCGGGTTGACCCCGAATTGTCGATCATCGCCCGCACCAACGCTGGCGTGCTGCCCACCGAAGCGGTGATCGAACGTACCCTGGCCTATCAAAAAGCCGGTGCCGATGGCATCTGCATGGTGGGCGTGAGCGACTTCGACCACCTGGAGAAGATCGCCGAAAACCTGACTGTACCGCTGATGCTGGTGACCTACGGCAATCCCAAGCTGCACGACGCCCAGCGCCTGGCCAGCCTTGGCGTGCGCGTGGTGGTTGCAGGTCACGGCGCTTACTTCGCAGCCATCAAGGCCACCTACGACAGCCTGCGCGCCCAACGCCAATTGACCCACAGCACCTCGAACCTCAGTGCTACTGAACTGACCCACACTTACACGTTGCCGGAAAGTTATGTGGCGTGGGCTAAAGAATTCATGGACGTACAAGAGTGATGGGGGGCGACTAGCCCTCCCCCTTTACCTCTAGGCCTACCAAGGACGGATTGCCATGGCATCAGTTTATATTTCGTATCAGCACGAAGACGCTGACTTTGTGGAGTCCCTGAACACATTTCTGGTGTCCGCAGGCCATACAGTCACTTACGACAAAAGTGAACTATCGCCGGGCGTTGACTGGCGTAAAACCCTGAGCCTGGCGCTTAAAAACGCAGAAGTTTTTATTGTCGTCATTTCTCAAAACTCACCCAAGTCTTCCTATTTGCCGATGGAGGTCGGTGCAGCCCGAGCGTATTCGGAAGTCTCTAATAGAATGTTGCTGATCCCGATCGTTATCGACGACGGCGTGCTGCCTCATACCATTCAAGACATACAAGCGATCATCCAACGGGATGCGAATCTCTACGTGATCGTCCCGCAAATCGAGAAAGCGATTTCTACATTCATTGGACGAAATATCGCGCTCGACGCGGCCGCGAAGGAGCAAGCAAAAGAAATCAAGAGCAGCACCGACAGTTATGTACAAAAGGCAATTGACTCTTTGCATAAGCTTGAGGCGCGCGACCGGAAACTTAGCTACGGCTGTATATCAGGCGGTTTTGCATGCCTGCTAATGAGTATTGCATTCGCTGTCTATGGGATTTCCGAGGTTCAAAAAATGCAGGACCCCAGCCTGCAAATATTGGTTTTAATGGCCTTGAAAGCCACAGTGGTCGTAGGCTTGCTGGGTGTGTGCTCGAAAACGCTATTTACGTTGGGGGCGTCTTACTATAACGAGTCACTGAAGAGTTCTGACCGGATCCATGCCATCCGCTTCGGTGAGTTTTATTTGGGAACATTTGGCACCAGTACCGAATGGAGTGAGCTCAAGGAAGTCTTTCAGCACTGGAACATTGATCGGAATTCATCAAAGGGCTCATTGGGCTGCACGGCACTAGACACCCAATCAATCGAACCGCTCTTGGATATCGTCAAAACCTTATCTGAAAAGATAAAGTCATAACGTGCCCAAAAAAATCCGCCGCAGAGTCTGCGGCGGCAACCAAAGGATTTTGTCGAAGCAGAGCGGCTAAGACAGGCTCAACACTACGCCTTTGCCCGATTAAAGAACGTGAAGTTTTATTAATCGAGTTTCATCCGGCGCCTGGCTGCGGCCCGCGTGAACTGTGCTTAGAATCAGCTTCGGCAACCACGCCGGGCACAATAAAAACTGTAACGCCTCACTGACAACTACCTGCCAATAAAACTGTATTCACTTATCAACCAGTGCAGTGTTTCTGTGCGCGCGTTAATCATCCTGGGGAAGTAAATAACATGATCAAACAGTCGAGCCTGTTAGCACTGGCGGTGTGTGCCGGCATCAGTCAACTGGCCTTTGCCGAGTCCGTTACGGACCAGGCGGACTCCAAGGGTTTTGTCGAAGGCAGCAGCGTCACCGGGCTGTTGCGCAACTATTACTTCGACCGTGACCGGCAAAGCGGCAAGGCCGACAACCGCGACTGGACCCAAGGCGCCATGCTCAACTACGCCTCGGGCTTTACCCAGGGCACCATCGGTTTCGGCGTTGATGCCTACGCTTACGGCGGGGTGAAGCTGGACGCCACCCATGGGGATGCCGGCACCGGCGATTTGCCCACCGATCGCCATGGCGACCCAGAAAACGCCTACGGGTCCGTGGGTGCGGCGGTGAAGATCAAGGTCTCCAAGACCGAGCTCAAATTTGGCGACATGCAACCCACCGCACCCGTGTTCGCCACCGGCGGTACGCGCCTGTTACCGCAGACCGCCACCGGGTTTGACCTCACCAGCAGCGAAATCGCCGGGCTGGACCTGGAAGCCGGGCACTTCACCAGTACCAACAGCGGCATGACCAGCAACCATGACCACGATATCTATGCGACCTACGCCAATATCCCGGCCAACAGCGCCAGTTTTGTCGGCGGCAAATACACCTTCACCCCGTCCCTGAGCGCAACGCTGTATGCCGGTGAACTGGAAGATATCTGGCGCCAGTACTACACCAACCTCAACTACGTGATCGCGCTGGGCCATGACCAGTCCCTGGCCCTGGACGGCAACGTGTATCGCACCCTCGACACCGGCAGCGCCAAGGCCGGGGCGATCAACAACACCACCTACTCGTTGGCGGCGGCGTATTCGTTCCTGCAAGCCCATACCGTGACGCTGTCGTTCCAGAAAGTGCATGGCGACACGCCGTTCGACTACATCGGCACCGGCAACAACGGCGCGGGTGAAGGCGGTGACTCGGTGTTCCTGGCCAACTCGGTGCAGTGGGGTGACTTCAACGGCCCGGGCGAACAATCGTGGGGGATTCGTTATGACCTGAACATGGCCAGCTATGGGGTGCCCGGCTTGAGTTTTATGGGCCGTTACATCAATGGTTCGGACATTGATGGCACCCACACACCGGAACACAGCGCCTATGCCAACGACTACGGCTCGGATGGCGCCCATCACGAGACGGACCTGGAAGCCAAGTACGTGATCCAGAGCGGCCCGGCGAAAAACCTGTCGCTGCGGGTGCGTGATGCCATCGTGTCGTCGAATGCCGACCAGGGCGATGGCAAGTTGAACGAGCTGCGCTTGATCGTCGACTACCCGTTCACCCTGCTCTAATCACTCGACAATCGAACCCAACCGTTGGCGCATCCCCGCGCTGGCGGCTGGGCCGGCCTGGATCACACAGTCCTTGAGCGGCACACAGTGACCCTCGGCATTGGCCATTGCCGGCTGCACCGGCAGGCCCGTGGCGCGCTCCACCACCTCCACGCTCAAACCCTCCTCGGCGTAATGCCGATTGCCCCACGCCACCAGTGACATCAGCACCACGCTGAAATCCTCACCCTTGGCCGTCGGCACATATTCGTAGCGCGGCGGCCGTTCGCTGTAGGGGCGACGCTCGAGCATGCCAGCCTCCACCAAACCATTGAGACGGCGCGTCAACATGTTGGGCGCGATGCCCAGGCTGCGGGAGAACTCATCGAAACGGCGCAAGCCGTGCAGCGCATCACGCATGATCAAGATGCTCCACCACTCCCCTACCCGCTCCAGGCTACGGGCGATGGGGCATTCGTCGCTGACGAGGGATTTGCGTTGCATGGCGTTTCCTGCGGCTGGTTACAAAGTTGTGTGACGCGATGTTACTTTCATGATGATAGTGACGTCCATAGGGTCTGTACCCTCAACGCAACCGGAGTCGAGTGATCATGAGTAAACGCATCGTTGTGACCGGCATGGGCGCGCTGACGCCGCTGGGATCGAGTGTGGAATCCACCTGGAAACGCCTGTTGGAAGGGCAATCGGGTATCCGGCGCCTGCCGCAGGAGTTGATCGGCGACCTGGCCATCAGCATCGGCGGCCAAGTACAGAGCGTATTGCAGGACCCCGAAGCCGGGTTTGATCCTGATCGCCTGCTGGCAGCCAAGGAGCAACGCAAGATGGACCGCTTTATCCTGTTCGCCCTGGCGGCGGCGGACGAAGCCTTGAAACAAGCGGGCTGGGCACCGCAAACCGTGGAGCAACAGGAGCGCACGGCAACCATCATTGCTTCTGGTGTCGGCGGCTTCCCGGCCATTGCCGAGGCGGTACGCATCACCGACAACAAAGGCCCACGGCGCCTGTCGCCGTTCACCATTCCCTCCTTCCTCAGCAACATGGCCGCTGGGCATGTGTCGATCAACTACGGCTTGAAAGGCCCGCTGGGTGCGCCGGTCACCGCGTGCGCCGCAGGTGTGCAAGCCATTGGCGATGCGGCGCGCATGATTCGTGCCGGTGAAGTCGATGTGGCGGTGTGCGGTGGTGCCGAAGCGGCAATCCACCGCGTCAGCCTGGCGGGCTTTGCGGCGGCGCGGGCGTTGTCCAGCGACTTCAATGACACGCCGGAGCTGGCTTCGCGGCCATTTGACCAGGCCCGTGACGGGTTTGTGATGGGCGAAGGCGCCGGCATCCTGGTGATCGAAGAACTGGAACACGCCTTGGCCCGAGGTGCGCAGCCCATCGCCGAATTGGTGGGCTACGGCACCAGCGCCGATGCCTACCACATGACCGCCGGGCCTGAAGACGGTGACGGTGCGCGCCGGGCGATGACCCAAGCGCTGCGCCAAGCCGGCATCGAGGCATCCGCCGTGCAGTATCTGAACGCCCACGCCACCTCGACCCCGGTAGGTGATAAAGGCGAACTGGCGGCCATCAAGACCGTCTTCGGCGCTGCTGGCCGCCCCGCCATCAGCTCGACCAAATCCGCCACCGGCCACTTGCTGGGTGCTGCGGGCGGCATCGAAGCGATCTTCACCGTACTGGCGCTGCGCGACCAGATAGCCCCGGTGACCCTCAACCTGGCCCACCCCGACGCCCTCGCCGAGGGCCTGGACATGGTGCGCGGCGCCGCCCGGCCGATGGCGATTGAATACGCGCTGTCCAATGGCTTCGGTTTTGGTGGCGTGAATGCCAGCGTGTTGTTCCGGCGCTGGGCGTAGTTTGCCCCTGTCGTGATTTTCGGGGACCATGGGCGCCTTTCTGAACCTGCCACCAAGAGGCGCTCATGGCCAACCACGACCTGTCCTACACCCCCGACCCGGATGCCGACTCGATTTCGTCCGACGTGATCGGCTTCAACGGCATCCTCGTCTCCACCCAAATCCCGACCCGCGCCGATGGCAGCCTGGAACTGGGCGACATCACCCTGCAAAGCGAGTGCACCCTGCAAGCGCTCAAAGTCGCCCTGGAAAAAGCCGGCAGCTCGATGGACCGGGTGATGCACCTGACCATCTACCTCACCGATATGGCCGACCGCGCCGCGTTCAACGAAGTCTACAAGCGCTACTTTGCCAAGCCGTGGCCGGTGCGGGCGGCGGTGGGTGTGGCTTCCCTGGCTGTTGAAGGCATGCGTGTCGAAGTCACCGCAATGGCCGCAAAAGCCTAAGCCGAACTCGGTTCAACTGTGGGAGGGGGCTTGCTCCCGATAGCGGTGTGTCAGTCAGAACTGTAATAACTGACACACCCTCATCGGGAGCAAGCCCCCTCCCACAGTTTGACCTCATTGACACTTCAGACGTTGCTACTCAAGCAGCCAGCCCTGCGGTAGGTGCCCCTCCTGCGTTTCACAGCTACAATGCCCGCCTCAACCGTGACAAGCCTGACTAAAAAAACTATGTCCTTGCCCAAGCATCACCTCGAATTGCTCAGCCCTGCCCGCGATGTGGCCATTGCGCGCGAGGCTATCTTGCATGGCGCCGACGCCATCTACATCGGCGGCCCGAGCTTCGGCGCACGCCACAACGCCTGTAACGACGTGAGCGATATCGCGTCCCTGGTGGAATTCGCCCGCCGTTACCACGCCCGCGTATTCACCACCATCAACACCATCTTGCATGACAACGAGCTGGAACCTGCGCGCAAGCTGATCCATCAGCTCTACGACGCCGGTGTCGATGCGCTGATCGTGCAAGACCTGGGCGTGATGGAGCTGGATATCCCACCCATCGAACTGCACGCCAGCACCCAGACCGACATCCGCACCCTGGGTCGCGCCAAGTTCCTCGACCAGGCCGGTTTCTCCCAGTTGGTCTTGGCCCGTGAGCTGAACCTGCAAGAGATCCGCGCCATCGCTGACGAAACCGATGCCGCCATCGAGTTCTTCATCCACGGCGCCTTGTGCGTGGCGTTTTCCGGGCAGTGCAATATCTCCCACGCGCAGAACGGCCGCAGCGCCAACCGTGGCGATTGCTCCCAGGCCTGCCGCCTGCCGTACACCTTGAAAGATGACCAGGGCCGCGTCGTGGCCTTTGAAAAGCACCTGCTGTCGATGAAAGACAACAACCAGAGCGCCAACATTCGCGCACTGGTCGAAGCGGGCGTGCGTTCGTTCAAGATCGAAGGCCGCTACAAGGACATGGGCTATGTGAAGAACATCACCGCCTATTACCGCCAGCGCCTCGATGAAGTGCTGGAAGACCGCCCGGACCTGGCCCGTGCGTCCAGCGGCCGTACCGCACACTTCTTCCTGCCCGACCCGGAAAAAACCTTCCACCGGGGCAGCACCGACTATTTCGTCACCGACCGCAAGGTCGACATCGGCGCCTTCGACACCCCGACCTTCACCGGCCTGCCGGTGGGTGTGGTGGAAAAAGCCGGCAAGCGCGACTTGCAAGTGGTCACCCATGAGCCGTTGTCCAACGGCGATGGCCTCAATGTGCTGATCAAGCGTGAGGTGGTGGGGTTCCGCGCCAACATCGCAGAAGCTAAAGGCGAATTCGAGGAAGACGGCGAGAAGCGCTACCGCTACCGCGTCGAGCCGAATGAAATGCCGGCCGGCTTGCACCAGTTGCGCCCGAACCACCCGCTGAACCGCAACCTGGACCACAACTGGCAACAGGCGTTGCTCAAGACCTCATCCGAGCGCCGTATCGGCCTGTCCTGGGTCGCACGTTTGCGTGAAGACGAGCTGACGGTCACCGCCACCAGCGAAGAAGGCATCACGGCCAGCGTCACCCTGCCCGGCCCGTTCGGTGTGGCCAACAAGCCAGAGCAAGCGCTGGACACCCTGCGTGACCTGCTCGGCCAACTGGGCACCACCGAATACCATGCCACCAACGTCCAGTTGGACGCACCGCAGGCATTCTTCATCCCCAACTCGCAGCTCAAGGCTTTGCGCCGCGAAGTGGTCGAAGCGCTGACCGCTGCCCGTGTGGCGGCTCATCCCCGTGGTGGGCGTAAAGCCGAAACCACGCCTGCACCGGTGTACCCTGAAGCGCACCTGTCGTTCCTGGCCAACGTGTACAACCAAAAGGCCCGCGACTTCTATCACCGTCACGGTGTAAAGCTGATTGACGCAGCCTTCGAAGCCCATGAAGAAACCGGCGAAGTGCCGGTGATGATCACCAAGCACTGCCTGCGCTTCTCGTTCAACCTGTGCCCTAAACAGGCCAAGGGTGTGACGGGCGTGAAGACCAAGGTTGCGCCGATGCAGTTGATCCATGGCGACGAAGTGCTGACCTTGAAGTTCGACTGCAAGCCGTGCGAGATGCACGTGGTGGGCAAGATCAAGGGCCATATCCTTGGCCTGCCGCAACCGGGCAGCGCGGTGGAGCATTTCAACCCGGAAAACATTATTTTCCAGGGTACGCACTAACCTTGTTGAAGCGGGGCCACCACCAGCCCCGCTGCAACCCGGCAGCCGCCAGTAGAATGGTCACCACACCCAACCATTGCAGCCAGCCCAGGCGATGCCCAAAAGCGATCCAATCGACGAAAATCGCTGCAATCGGGTAGATAAACGACAGCGCGCCGGTCAATGCCGTTGGCAGTTTCTGGATTGCGCCGTACAACAACACATACATCAACCCGGTGTGCACCACCCCGAGTGTCACCAGCGCGGCCCAGGCATTGGTCGCAACAGGCAAGCTGTTCCAAGGCACTAATGGCGCCAGCAACACCGCGCCGGTGGCGACCTGGATCAACGCCATCAAGTGCGGCGGCACGTCCTTCAAGCGCTTGATGATCAATGCGGCAATCGCATACAAAAATGCAGCCCCCAACGCCAGCGTAATCCCTGCCAGATAATCCTCACCACTTTGCTGCTCGCCATGGGCGGTAACGATCGCCAGCATGCCGAGGAACGCTACGCTCAGCCACGCCAGCTTCTGCACGGTGATCTTCTCACCCAGAAACACCGCCGCCAGCATCACCAACATGAACGGTTGCACGTTGTACACCGCCGTACTGATGGCGATGGACGCATGGGAATAGGATTCGAACAACAGCAGCCAATTGCCGACGATGGCCACCCCGCTGAGCATCGCCAGCCCGACCTTGGCCCAACTGAGCAAGTCCAGGCGCAGGTAACCGAGCATGGCGCACACCAGCAGCAGCGTCAGCCCACCGATCACGCAGCGCCAGAACACCACTTCGAGCACCGACACGCCCGACACCAGCACAAACCAGCCAATGGTGCCGGAGATCAGCATGGCGGCGACCATTTCCCACGTACCGCGACGGATGGATGTATCCACGATTGATGCTCCTCAAATGAGGCTTGATTATGGCAATCTGCCGGGGGTCGCCTCCAGCGACTAAAAAAGGCAAAACCTGCGGATCACCTTTTCTTTTTAGGCCAATACCATGATCGACACCATCGACCAGCAACTGATCGCCGCCTTGATGGACGACTCGCGCCTGTCCCTCAAGGCCCTGGCGGGCATCACCGGGCTGTCTTCGCCCAGCGTCGGCGAGCGTCTGCGGCGCCTGGAAGAACGCGGCGTGTTGACCCACTACACCGTCGACATCGACCCCAAGCATTTTGGCTATCTGCTGCAGGCCATCGTGCGTATCCGCCCCTTGCCCGGCAAATTGCAGGAGGTGGAGCGCCAGATCCAGGCAATCCCCGAATTCACCGAGTGCGACAAGGTCACCGGCGACGATTGTTTTATCGCCCGCCTGCATGTGCGCACCATGGAACAGCTGGACACCCTGCTCGACCGCCTCAATGCCTATGCCGAAACCAACACCGCTATCGTCAAGAAAACGCCGGTGAAACGCCGCTTGCCACCCCTCAGCGGTGAATGACTCAACTGTGGTGATAGCGGGCTTGTTGTGGTGAGTGGGGTAAGCCCTAATGCCAGTCAGTTAAGGGCAAACACCGTCAGTGTGGCGAGGGAGCTTGCTCCCGCTGGGCCGCGTAGCGGCCCCAAAGATGGGACTGCTGCGCAGTCCAGCGGGAGCAAGCTCCCTCGCCACAGGTTAGCTTTTACTCTTTCTAACCCTTAACTGACTGGCATTGGGGCAAGCCCGCTCACTACAATTGGAGGTCATATCAGGGCGCAGCGAGAAATTTTCCCGAAAATCGCCCCAAAACAGCGCAACCCTTCCACGCCAAAAGCACCATAATCCCCTCCTCTCTTGTACTAATCGGTTTTCGCGAGGACAGCGTGTCTAAAGGTGTTGTGTTATCGGTATCGGCTTCGGCGTTGTTTGCCGTGATGTATTACTTCACGTCATTGCTCACGCCCCTGAGCGGCCTGGAAATTTTTGGCTGGCGCATGCTGCTGACCATGCCGTGCATGACGGTGTTCATGATCGTCAGCGGCGAATGGCGGCGGGTGTGGGAGTTGTTGCGGGTATTGGCGGCCAAGCCCGCATTGATCGGCGGCGTGGTGCTGTCGTCTGCCCTGCTGGGTGTGCAGTTGTGGCTGTTCATGTGGGCGCCGCTCAATGGACGCAGCCTGGATGTGTCGGTGGGTTATTTCCTGCTGCCGCTGACCATGGTGCTGACCGGGCGCCTGGTGTGGGGCGAACAACTGTCTTACTTGCAGAAGATCGCCGTGGTACTCGCCGGGCTTGGGGTGCTTAACGAGTTGTATCAGGCCGGTGGTTTTTCCTGGGCGACGTTGGTGGTGATCATCGGCTACCCGATCTACTTCATCGTGCGTAAATACCTCAAAACCGACCACCTGGGCGGACTCTGGCTGGACATGGCGTTCATGCTGCCGGTGGCCTGGTGGTTTGTGCAAAGCGGCGAACAAGGCTTTGCGGTGATGGATGCGCACCCGAAGCTGTACGCGTTGATTCCGCTGCTGGGGCTGATCAGTGCCTCGGCGCTGGTGAGCTATATCATTGCCAGCCGCTTGCTGCCGTTCAGCCTGTTCGGCCTGCTCAGTTACGTTGAACCGGTACTGTTGCTGGGCGTGGCACTGTTGTTGGGCGAAGCCATCAAGGGCGGTGAATGGCTGACCTACATCCCGATCTGGCTGGCGGTGATGGTGCTGGTGTACGAAGGCTTCAAGCACTTGGTGCGACAGCGCAAGGCCTGATCGCCAGGCAATAAAAAGCCCGGCCCGGAGGTTACTTCGGGCCGGGCTTTTTTACGCTTACTCGGTGGTCAGTACACCACGACGTACCTGGTCACGCTCGATGGATTCGAACAACGCCTTGAAGTTACCCTCGCCAAACCCATCATCGCCTTTACGCTGGATGAATTCGAAGAACACCGGGCCCATCAGGGTTTCGGAGAAGATCTGCAACAGCAGGCGCTTGTCGCCTTCGATGGACGAGCCGTCCAGCAGGATACCGCGTGCTTGCAGCTGATCCACCGGCTCGCCGTGGTTCGGCAGGCGGCCTTCGAGCATTTCGTAATAGGTGTCGGGCGGCGCGGTCATGAAGCGCATGCCGATCTTCTTCAGCGCGTCCCAGGTCTTGACCAGGTCGTCGGTGAGGAACGCCACGTGCTGAATACCCTCGCCGTTGAACTGCATCAGGAACTCTTCGATTTGCCCTGCACCCTTGGAGGACTCTTCGTTGAGTGGGATGCGGATCATGCCGTCCGGCGCGCTCATGGCCTTGGAGGTCAGGCCGGTGTACTCGCCTTTGATGTCGAAGTAGCGCGCTTCGCGGAAGTTGAACAGTTTTTCGTAGAAGTTGGCCCAGTACACCATGCGCCCGCGATAGACGTTGTGGGTCAGGTGGTCGATGACCTTGAGGCCAGCACCCTGCGGGTTGCGGTCGACACCTTCGATAAACACGAAGTCGATGTCATAGATCGAGCTGCCTTCACCGAAACGATCGATCAGGTACAACGGCGCGCCACCAATGCCCTTGATGGCCGGAAGGTTCAGCTCCATTGGGCCGGTTTCGATATGGATCGGCTGGGCACCCAGCTCCAGCGCACGGTTGTAGGCCTGTTGCGAGTCCTTGACGCGAAACGCCATGCCGCACACCGACGGGCCGTGCTCGGCCGCAAAATAGGAGGCAATGCTGTGGGGTTCGTTATTCAGGATCAGGTTGATCTCGCCCTGGCGGTACAGGTGCACGTTCTTGGAACGGTGGGTCGCGACTTTAGTGAAGCCCATGATCTCGAAGATCGGCTCCAGGATGCCCGGGGTTGGCGAGGCGAATTCAATAAATTCAAAGCCCATCAGGCCCATTGGGTTTTCGTATAGATCTGCCATGGTGGCACCTCATCATTCTTGTAATAAACGCTGTTTAGTGGCGAGCAAGGATGAGGTTGCAGGGTGGCGCACAGGACAGGCCTCGCACGCTGCGGGCGAGAAAGTCACCAAAGATGAGGGGGGAGCCGAGTCGCTTCATGGTGTCATCAGTCTCTGACGGCCTAGGCTTGCGTGAGCGCAAGTCCATATTCTTGTATGCGTAAATCGATTCTACACAGCGTAACAGTGTTTGTCCGTAGTCTTATCAAATCCTCAATCCCTTTGCCTGCGCAAGGGGTTTATGAGCCCATTGACCTGCACTCATAACGCCTGCTCATGGTGGCGAGTGATGCCGTGATCATCGATTATGCTGAACTGCAGAGTTGCGGGACCTGAAAGCATGTCGCAGCGCCCCGCCATCGGTAATGTCAGCATAGTCCTCGGCGGTATCATCGGCGGTTCAGAGCTGCTGTACTCAATGCCTCCCGCGCTCATCACCACCTGGGACAATGAGATGTGAAAGGCGCTTTCGTTTTGGGCCAGCAACCGTAACGGGCAACGGCCCTCAACGCGCCATTTAAGCGGTTTGGCCTCTGGACCCAATGCCTCGGGGCGCAGGAACAGCTTTATCCGCGTGCGAAATGCCAGGCTCAGGTGATTACCGCTGGGGGTCGGGCGGATGCTCAGCACATTAAGCCAATAAACCGACTCCCTGTCCGCTGCCACTGCCTGCCCCTGCATCGAGTGAAACACAATACGCAATGCCTGCCCCCGGCCAGGCTCCATGCGCACAATCGGCGGCGTAACACTGAACGGCACGTCGCTGAATTCGGGCTGCAACCGGGCGTCCCCGTTATCGATCCAGGCTTGGACCACCCTTGGGGTGTCGGCAGGGTTTGTCAGGGTGATGCTGACGTCCCGCGCTATGGCGGGGTAAACAATGCGCGTGCGGTCGATGACGATATCGGCTGCAGCGCTGCTGGCCACCAGGCACACCAGGCTGAGCCACCTCATGGATAGCTCAGGGTAAAGGTGGCCACGCCGTTTGCCGTACCGGGCTTGATAAAGTCCAGCGTTTGCACGTAGCGGGCTGTGAGAGTGATTTGGAACAGACCGTTGTCAGTGCTGCCCGCCAGCCATTGATTGACGTTGCCAACGGCGCTGGAGTCTTCGCCATAACTGACCACCTGCGCGCCGTAAAGCAATTGCAGGGCGACCCCCGCAGCCGTCGAGGAGCCTGTAAGCGTCAGCCGGTCGCTGCGATTGGCGGGGTTGGATTGATCGGTCAAGGTCACCCGCACATCCACAGTGGCGCCCGTTCCGCCTGCGCATTGCAGGGTAATGGTGTCGGTGGCCGAGCCCGCCACGCTGCCGACACCCGTGAACTGACGTGCGGGAACCTCCCCGAGGTTCATCGTCAATGCGGGCGTGGACACCGTGCACGTCGGTTTACTGGGGGGGCCGACCAGCGTGTTGGCGATGGCGATATCGTGCATGGTGCCGGACGTGTAGACATGCAGTGAACCGAGCGTCCCGCCCGGGATAACCCCACCCTGGATATTGCCCGTGACAAAGAAAAACACCTGGCCGCGTACGCCCCAGGTTGGAATGCCGGGGTTCACCCCACTGCGCAAGGTCGCCATGCCACTGACGGGCTCATATGAGCCGCCGTCGCGGTCCTGGGCGACCATTCCCACGCCGACTCCCGTTACGCCTGTCTGATAAACCGGCATTCTGAAGCCCTGGGCCGGCAGCCAGTAACCCAGGTAGCGATGGGCTGGGGAAAACGTCATGTACGACCAATAGTCGATGACAAGGTCGGGGCGATAGGTGCATCTCATCGCATCAGGTACCTCGAAGGCGTACCCGTTCGGATCACCCAGCACCTGGCCCATGATCGGGCTGGCAGGCACATCGATCGGGGCAATCGCCAGCACCGTGGGCGGGCCAGGGTCACACGTGGCATTGGCCTGTGTTTCAGCAGACACAACAAAGCCCATAACCGCCAGCCCGGCCACACACAGCGCTCGATACAGGGTCACGGCGCCCTCCCCTTAAGCGCAGCGGGTTTGGTGATGCACTGCCCTTCGAGCAAGTCGGCGCTGACTTGCCGCGTTCCGGCTTCTGGCAGTGGCAGCAGGTAGTCGATAAAGCAGCGCCCAGACGGCCCTTCACCCCATACCACGGCAAGCCGACCCATGTCGGCGATGCCCCGTACAAACGCTTTGCTGGCCTGGCCGACCACGCCGACTTCAAGGCCGTCCTCATCCAGCACTTGGGCGGCAAACGGCAAGGGCAAGCCGTTTTCCCGCAACGCCTTGACCACCACGGCGCGGCCACTCACGGTTTCGAAACGCAATAAAGACACCGCGCCCAGGGTTGGCACCACATGCTGCACCGACTCCTTGAGTTCGACGTCCATCCCCATGCCGCTGGGGTCAAGGCTGATGACATTGTCATGGAAGGCTCTGAGCGACGGCACCACGCCATAACCATCAGCACCGATACGCGTGCCGCTGGCCCGGCCAAGCATGGCGCCATCGGCACCGTTGGCCTGTACCAGTGCAGAGGCTTCGCCGAGGCTTTGCGACCAGGTGATGCCGTCGCCATGAGCGATGACGCCGCCGTCAGCACTGAACGACAGTTGCCGGGTGTTGCGGGCCTGGGCGTATCCCGCACGCATCTGGCCCGTGCTAGTGCGCAAACCGGCGTAGGCATTGACGCTATTGAAAGAGCCCTGGTCCATACGGCTGCGGCTGCCCGACAGTCCGTAATGACCTTGCGCATGCTCGCCCAGCAAACCGCTGATTCCCAGTTGTTGCTGGCTGCCACGGCTGTCACCGCGGTCGCGGGACATTGAGCTGGTCAGGGACGGTGCATGAATACCACCCCCTAATGGCAGGGACAGGGTCAGCATCAGCCGGTTGTCCAGGCGACCGCGCTGGCCGACACCGCCGAAAAATATCTCATCACTGTGCTCGCGGTCCGACAGGAAATGGCGAGTGTCTTCGATCCTTGAGCGCTGGGCAGACAGGTTCCACGTCAGCTTTCGCCATTGGGCACCGTAACTGAGTGTGAAGGAGGTTTGCCGGCCCACCTGGCGCTGCCAGAAATCCACGGAACTGCCATACAGGCTCAAGGAGCCGGGGCCCAGTTTCTGGCTGATGGTCAGGTCGATTCGGCTTTTTTGCCGAGCAATATCCTGCACATTGGCGTGTTCCCGGGCCCGTTCACGCAGGGTCAGCGCGTCGTTCAGTCCCAGGTAGCCACGGGTGGAATAACGATGCAGCCCAAGGACGAAATGGGTCCCTGTGCTCGGCATCGCGTAGTTGTAACCCAACCCAAAGCTGCGTCCGCCGACGCTGCCCTGCCCTGGCAGGCGCGTGCTGGAATCGCTCAGGTCGAAGGAAAACGCGCCTATCGAGGTGCCAATGGCCACGCCGAGTTTTCCCAGGGCATGACCCTCGGTCACGGAACCACCGCCGTACAACGTCAAATGGTTGCTCACCCCTTGGGCCAAGGCGCCTTGGAATACCAAAGGTGTTTCACGCGATCGCCCGTACTGGCGCACTTGGCCAAGGTTAAGTTGGTATTTGCGCGTGCCCGGGCGCTGCAACTGCGGCGCCACTGACCAGGGCACCACAAAGGTATTGCGCCGCCCGTCCACCTCGGTGACCTGCACGGTCAATGCTCCCCCGTTGCCTGTGGTGTAGAGGTCGTTGATCACGAACGGGCCCGGGGCTACGGTGGTTTCATACAGGGTGTAGCCGTTCTGGCTGACAGTCACGGTTGCGTTGCTCTCGGCGATGCCACGTACTTGGGGCGCGTAACCTTGGCGAGATTGGGCAAGCATCCGCTCATCGCTTGCCAGGCTGATGCCGCGCAGCCGCACGCCCTCCAGGATTTGCCCGCCGCTGAAGCTGTCGCCCAACGTCAGTTGCGCTTGCCAGGGTGCCAGGCTGCGTTGCAGGTAAGTCGCGGTGTTTTGATAGCGTTGCAGCCCGGTGTTTGAATTCCACGCTTGCGCCCCTTGGTGGCGTAGGCGCCAACTGCCCAGGTTGACACCGCCGACCAGTCCAAGATAGCGCCGGCCAGCACCCTCGCCGGAGGTGGGCCTTGACGCGCTGAAGGTGTAGTTGAGCAGGCCCACGTCGATACCGTCGTCCCAATACAGCGGGTCGACAAAGCCGCGGGCATTGCGCTTGAGATGGGCCTGGGGAATGCTCACCGCCCACTCCAGGGTGTTGGCATCCATAAGGCTGGTGGCCAGGGGCAGCCATTGCTCCAGGGTCGGGCACGTTACCTCCTGCGGCGGATGATTGATCAGCGGGTCATCCAGGTCGACGCCGAGTAATTCAAGTACCGGTGCATCAACACAAGGCACCGCATCATTGGCCGCATCACTGGCGACAAACTCAAGGGTGCGACGCCCCTGGCGCTGCCCATTCAGCACGATGTCGACACGGTACGCGCCGGGGCTCATCAGGTTGCGCAGGTTAAAGCGTGACATGTCCACATCGGCCGCCACTTGGCTGCTGAAAGCGTGCAAGTCAAAACTGGGGGGCGGCGCGCACAGGCCTTCTGAAGTGGCCAGCATTGCACCGACCAATCCACCCACCCATTCAGGCCTGTTCATGTTCAGAACCGCAGCGGGGCACGCTGCGGCGCCGAAAACGCGCCGAAATCGTTGATAAATTTGAACTGCACCTGCGCATCTGGCGGGATCACCGCGGCCTTGCTGTGATGAATGCTCAAGGCCAGGCTGCCACCGGGCGCCACCATGCCCGTTTCGCCCGGCAATACAGCCGCGTCCAGGCGAGCCCCCATTGCCAGGGCGACTTCATTGAACGTGACGTAATAGCTCGAAGGGTTGTACACCTGCAACTGTGCGCCCTGGGGCCCGCGCTGTAGGCTCCAATGCAGACGGCCAGGCGCCTCCTCCGGTTTGCCGGGCAATCCGGCCGGACGGAAGAACACCTTGGTGCGGATGCGAAAGGCAAAGCGCAGATAGTTTTGCTCGCCCTCTTCCAAGGCGGCATCCGGTTGGATGTTGGGTGGAACTTCCAGCACGTTCAGCCAAAACAGTGACTCGCGATCAATAGGCAAGGGTTCCCGGGTATACACCAAGCGCATGGCCTGGCCCTTGCTAGCGTCAATGCGAAACACCGGCGGCGACAGGCTGAACGGCACATCGCTGGACTCGGGGCCGGAGGGCCTGTCGCCGCGTTCGAGCCAGGCCTGGACCAGCCGGGGTATCAGCGGATCATCGTTGGTCAACTGGATGGTGATTTCGCGCTGGCGCTCCGGGTAAATGTGGCGTGTCCCCGTAACAATGATGCCGGCGCTGGTCAGGTCGCAGCACAGCAACGCGATAACAGCGGCTGTCAGCCTGCAGTGGGTTGGACTGTTTAGGGTATCCATCCTGTCCTCCCGCCAAAAGCATGCTCAGGGGAATGTCACCGAGTACTGCACGTTGGTGCTCACCAGGCCTGGCGTCGCGGGGCCACCCACCGCTATGTATTGCGCCGCAAAGGGCAGTGTCGCGGTCCCCGCAGCATCGATTGTCACCGATGTGGAGGGGGCGCCCAGGCTCAGGTTGAGCACCCTGTTTGCCGTCACATCGACAATCTGCACTTCCACATTGCCGGCGGGAGAGGCAGATGCCTGATTGATCAGGTTGCCAGTGGCGGCGCTGATCGCCGGGCTGCTGCGCTCGAACAGCACCGCGACGGGCTGGGGAGGACAATTGGTCGCGCCGCCCCCTATGTGGATGAAAAAGAGTTTGTAGGCCGCTACTGCGTTTTCCGCTTTGAGCGCGGAAGTCTGCACCCGGTCCAACACCACCGGAAAGTCAGCAGAAGTACCTGGCGTTGCGCTGGTACCGCCGCTGATCGTGCAGGTAGAGCCCTGGATTTCTCCTGTGATGGTGATGATGCCATCCGCCGCAAAAACAGGACTCGTTGCCATCAAGACCATCGTCAACCATTTGCTATTCATGATCGATACCTCATCAAAGCAAAAGCCACGGCTCGATCTTAGGTAACTATTCTGACGGCGCCTACTGACCGAACGGTTAGGTACGGCGAGCTTATTTGCACCCGGCCCACTATCATCGTTGTATCCCCGTCAACGTCCGGCGCCCTTATGCCCCTTACCCTCACCGGCCCACGAAAACGCGCCACGCGCTACTTGATCACGGCTCTCAGCGGGCTGCTTCCGGTTGTCTTGGGCGTGGTGATCCTGCATTGGCAGGCCGAGCGCACACTGCAAAACAGCACCGCCCAAACCGCCCAGGAAGCCGTGCGCCAGTTCGACCTGATGCTCGACAACACCGCCCTCGCCGCCCAGGCCTTGCTGCCATTGGCCGGGCAGCCCTGTGATAACAGCGCGCAATTGGCCTTGCGTGAACAGGTCACGCGTCGTCCATTTGTGCGTGCCACCACCTTGTCTTGGCAGAAGAACATCTATTGCAGTTCGTTGTTTGGCAGCCACTACGAATCGGCGGTGAACCCGGATGACTATGTCGATGGCCAGTTGTGGCTGATGAACGGCAACCCGGTCACCCCGGACACCGCGTTGCTGGTGTATCGAATGGTGGACGGCGATAAAGCGGCGTTCGCCTCGATTGACGGCTACCACCTGACCAATGCCTTGCGCTTGATCAGCCGTTACGCGCTGTTGGTCCTGCAAGTCGGGCCTAATTGGCTGAGTGACGATGGCAAGGTGCAAAGCTCGGCGCTACCCACCTTTGCCGTCGCCCCTCAACACCTGGCCTCCGAGCGTTATCACTACAGCGTCGAGGCGGGGATGCCAGCGGGTGAAGTGTGGCGGTATATGCAAGACCGTTATCCCGCCGTGTTCAGCCTAGTGCTGTTCTTTGGCGTGTTTGCAGGCCTGTTGGCGCATTGGCTGCAAAAACGTTCTTCGGCACCCACCCATGAATTGCAACGGGCGCTGGGGGCTAACGAATTCATTGCGTATTACCAACCGGTAGTACGCGGCGATACCCATGAATGGGCCGGCTGCGAGGTGCTGATGCGCTGGCAGCATCCCAAGGAAGGTCTGGTACGCCCCGACCTGTTTATCCCGCTGGCCGAGCATTCTGGACTGATCGTGCCGATGACCCGTGCGCTGTTGCGCCAGGTCGCCGCTCAACTGTCACCCCATTCCATGCATTGGCCTGCGGGGTTTCATATCGGCGTGAATATCACCGCGCGCCATTGCCAGAACCTGGACTTGGTGGAGGACTGTCGCGAGTTCCTTGCAGCTTTTGCGCCCGGCCAGGTGACTTTGGTGCTGGAGCTGACCGAGCGCGAGTTGGTCGTGCCCACCGATATCACCCGCCGCTTGTTCGATGCCCTGCATCAATTAGGGGTGATGATTGCCATTGATGACTTTGGCACCGGTCATTCCAGCCTGGGTTACTTGCGCAACTTCAATGTGGACTACTTGAAGATCGACCAGAGTTTCGTCGCCATGATCGGTGCCGACGCACTATCACGGCATATTCTGGACAGCATCATAGAACTGTCCGGCAAGCTCGACCTGGGCATCGTGGCAGAAGGCGTGGAAACCACCGAGCAGTGCGAATACCTGGCCGCTCAAGGCGTGGATTTCCTACAGGGGTACCTGTTTGCAAAGCCGTTGCCCGGCGATGAATTCATTAAATCCCTGGCCGCTCATTGATTAGTCATGCACTAGATCCGTTGAAATAATGTTAGTCAGACAAAAGACGTGATTTACTCATGGCGGATTAACTACTACAATTTTTCCTGCCTGTGCAGAACTCGCAGGGCGGCTTCTTTCTCGAGTCGCCTTAAAGCTCTTGGCTTATAGCTTTGTCTGCAGTTGATATCAGCCAACTACACTATTGGAGTACCTATTTTGTCCAGACTCGCCGAATTTCGCGCAGCAGAAAAAGCCCTTCAAGAACAGCTCGCCCAGCTGGAATCCCTGAAGAACGATGCCGGCCTGAAGAAAGAAATCGAATTCGAAGAAAAGCTTCAAGCCTTGATGAAAACCTATGGCAAAGGCCTGCGGGACATCATCTCTATCCTTGACCCTAACCCGGGCAAGTCCAGCGCAGCGGCTAGCGCAGCACCCAAACAGCGCCGCGCGCGCGTGGTCAAGGTTTACCAGAACCCGCACACCGGCGAGCTGATTGAAACCAAAGGTGGCAATCACCGCGGCCTCAAGGCCTGGAAAGAACAGCACGGCGCCGCCACTGTAGATTCCTGGTTGCGCAAGTGATTCGAGCGCACTAACAAAGAGCCCCGCTTTCGCGGGGCTTTTTTAGTGCGGCGTTCGAAACCGAACTTAAATAACATTTCACGTTGTTCAGAATCGACGCGAGTCAGCCATTTAAAGTTTCAGGCTGTCACGCACTGAACTGACTTCATCCTTGCTGGCTTCGTACGCATCCGCTTGACCGGCGTATGAAAAAACATACGCCTTATCGGTATCAACAGCGCCCACCAATGTTTGCGACAGCACGTGCCGTCCGTTCTCGGTAATCACACAAGTAGTTTCCAGCGCGTCAAGACGGCTCAATGTTGTAGCGTGCATCTTGCTGCACACACTTTGATAACCGCTCTGGGCGAAATCTTTCTGAATGGACTTGCGCATCTCCAGCAAAACCCCCTGAAGATTCACCGTATGCCCCGGTTCGATAGGTGTACCGGTCAACTCCATCACCATCAATGTATTGCCATTTTCATCGTTCTTGATTGCCCGCTGCCGGGAGACGGGCTGTGGTTTTGCGGGCGCGTCGTTGTCGGGCACCACTTCTTCGACTTGCCAGCCACTGGGCCAATGGAGTTCCGGCGCGGCCGCCCATACGCAAGAACTGGCCAACAGCAAACACACAGCGGTGAACAGCGGTTTACGAAATTTGATCATTTGCAAAAAAACACCCCAGGTTCAAGCCGCAAAGTCTGAGGCCCGACCCCGCGCGTCGCAAGGCTTGCGTGACCTTTTTCATTTGGCGCAGCGGGCGGCCCTTGCGTATCATGGCTCAGCTGCACGGATGCCAGCCGCACGCCAAGGGACCGCCCGTACTGACCCCATTTTTCCTGGAGGGCCCATGAGCCTGCACGAACTGAATACTTTCCCGGGCGTTACCGCCCAACCTGACACCGCGACCGCGAACTTCGTGTTCAACCACACCATGTTGCGGGTCAAGGACATCACCAAATCCCTGGACTTCTATACACGCGTCCTGGGTTTCTCCCTGGTTGAAAAGCGCGACTTCCCAGACGCCGAGTTCAGCCTGTACTTCCTGGCCCTGGTGGACAAATCCCAAATCCCAGCCGACGCTGCCGAGCGCACCCAGTGGATGAAGTCGATCCCGGGCATCCTGGAACTCACCCACAACCACGGCACCGAAAACGATGCCGACTTCGCCTACCACAACGGCAATACCGACCCCCGTGGCTTTGGCCATATCTGCATCTCGGTGCCGGATATCGTCGCCGCGTGCGAGCGTTTCGAAGCCCTGGGTTGCGACTTCCAGAAGCGCCTGAGCGATGGCCGCATGAAAAGCCTGGCGTTCATCAAGGACCCGGATGCGTACTGGGTTGAGATCATTCAGCCAGCGCCGCTGTAAACGAAAAAAACCCCATGATTGCTCATGGGGTTTTTCATTTGCGGTCCCGAATTTATGCGGGGGCGGACGTTCGGATCAGGTGATCGAACGCACTCAGGGAAGCCTTGGCACCCTCGCCCACTGCGATCACGATCTGCTTATAAGGCACAGTCGTTACGTCACCGGCGGCAAATACGCCTGGCAGTGAAGTCTCGCCACGGGCATCGACGATGATCTCGCCACGAGGCGACAGCTCTACGGTACCTTTGAGCCAGTCGGTGTTCGGCAGCAAACCGATCTGTACAAATATGCCTTCCAGGTCGACGGTGTTGAACTCACCGCTGTCGCGATCCTTGTAGACAAGGCCGGTGACTTTCTGGCCATCGCCTTTGACTTCGCTGGTCAGCGCGCTGGTGATCACATTCACGTTCGGCAGGCTGTACAGCTTGCGCTGCAACACAGCGTCGGCGCGCAATTTGCTGTCGAACTCCAGCAAGGTGACGTGGCTGACAATGCCGGCCAGGTCGATGGCGGCTTCTACACCGGAGTTGCCGCCGCCAATTACTGCTACGCGCTTGCCCTTGAACAGCGGACCATCGCAATGCGGGCAGAAGCACACGCCTTTGGCCTTGTATTCCTGCTCACCGGGCACACCCATTTCGCGCCAGCGGGCGCCGGTGGCCAGGATCACGGTTTTGGACTTGAGGGTCGCACCGCTTTCAAAACGGATTTCGTGCAAGTCACCGGGATTTTTTGCCGGGATCAGGCTGCTGGCACGTTGCAGGTTCATGATGTCCACGTCGTACTGACGTACGTGGGCTTCAAGGGCGCTCGCCAATTTCGGCCCTTCGGTTTCCTGTACCGAGATGAAGTTCTCGATGGACATGGTGTCCAGCACTTGCCCACCAAAACGCTCGGCGGCAACACCGGTACGAATACCTTTACGGGCTGCGTAGATCGCCGCCGCCGAACCGGCTGGGCCGCCACCGACCACCAGCACATCAAAGGCGTCTTTGGCGCTGATTTTCTCGGCGGCTTTTTCGATACCGCTGGTGTCGATTTTGGCGAGAATTTCTTCCAGGCCCATGCGGCCCTGGCCGAAGTTCACACCATTGAGGTACACGCTCGGTACCGCCATGATCTGGCGCTCGTCCACTTCAGCCTGAAACAGCGCGCCGTCGATGGCGACGTGGCGGATGTTCGGGTTGAGCACGGCCATCAGGTTCAGCGCCTGGACCACGTCCGGGCAGTTTTGGCAGGACAGCGAGAAGTACGTCTCGAAGTTGAACTCGCCTTTGAGGGTACGGATCTGTTCAATCACTTCGACACTGGCCTTCGACGGGTGGCCACCCACTTGCAGCAGGGCCAACACCAGCGAAGTAAATTCATGGCCCATAGGGATGCCGGCAAAACGCAGGCTGATCTCGGCACCCGGGCGGTTGATGGAGAACGATGGCTTACGCGCATCATCGCCATCGGTTTTCAGGGTGATCAGCGTGGTGAGGCTGACCACATCTTGCAAAAGGGCAAGCATTTCCTGGGACTTCGCACCGTCGTCGAGGGAGGCGACGATCTCGATCGGCTGGGTGACCCGTTCCAGGTATGACTTCAACTGAGCTTTAAGATTGGCGTCCAACATACGGGCGATTCCTTTTGATTCTGATGTTTCTGGGTATAAAAAAACGCCCGAGCGAATCTCGCCCGGGCGTTTTTGAGGGCGGTTGCAGCTTACTTAAGGTGCGGATACCCGCCCTAGATGCTTCACAGACTTAGATCTTGCCAACCAGGTCCAGGGACGGAGCCAGAGTGGCCTCGCCTTCTTTCCACTTGGCTGGGCACACTTCGCCTGGGTGGGCAGCAACGTATTGAGCAGCCTTGATCTTGCGCAGCAGCTCGGAAGCGTCACGGCCAACACCGCCGTCGTTCAGTTCAACGATCTTGATCTGACCTTCTGGGTTGATCACGAACGTACCGCGGTCTGCCAGGCCAGCTTCTTCGATCAGTACGTCGAAGTTACGGGAGATGGTCAGGGTTGGGTCGCCGATCATGGTGTACTGGATCTTGCCGATGGCTGGCGAAGTGTTGTGCCAGGCAGCGTGGGCAAAGTGGGTGTCGGTGGAAACGCTGTAGATTTCGACGCCCAGTTTCTGGAATTCGGCGTAGTTGTCAGCCAGGTCTTCCAGCTCGGTAGGGCAAACGAAGGTGAAGTCGGCTGGGTAGAAGAACACTACGGACCACTTGCCTTTCAGGTCAGCATCAGACACATCTACGAAGTTGCCGTTTTTGTAGGCGGTAGCTTTGAACGGTTTTACTTGGCTGTTGATGATAGGCATCGTTGAATCTCCGTCAGGGTTTGTAGAAAGGTGTAATAAGTTGATGAGGTGAATCCTACCCACTCTCTACGCCGATGGCTCATTGGCAAACCTGATGCTAACGATTGGTTTTCCCTATCAGGTGACTGTATTAATAGAAGAAATCTCAAAGCAGCGGTTGCGTCGCCAAGGTCATACCGAGAAAGGGCGTCGTTTCAACATAGCGCATGGCGGATTTCATGTCGCTCCAGCCGACGTAACTCATCAGCGACTTCAAATCCCAGCCACTGCGATGGGCCCAGGTAGCAAAGCCTCGGCGCAGCGAGTGGCTGGTGTATTGCTCGGCGGGAATACCGGCGCGCTCCAGCGCCTGACGCAACAGCGGGATCACACTGTTAGCGTGCAAGCCCTCCTCCCCCAGGTTGCCCCAACGATCAATCCCGCGAAACACCGGGCCGCGCACCAAGGCCGAAGCGCTTAGCCACTCGGCGTACGCACGCACCGGGCACAGGCGTAGCAGCGCCGGGGTGTGATAGGTCTTGCCGAGGTTATCGCGGTCGCTTTTGCTGCGCGGCAGATAAAGGCTGATGCCCGCGCCGGGCGTAGCCTGCACATGCTCAATACTCAAACGACACAGCTCGTCGCTGCGAAATCCACGCCAGAAGCCCAGCAGGATCAAGGCGGTGTCGCGCTTGGCTCGCAACAACCGTGCGGGGTCATGGGCCGCGTCCATCGCCTCTTTTTCAAGGGATGCGACCACCTGTTCCAAATGTTTGAGCTGCAAGGGCTCGGCCTGTTTTTCCTGCGCGGGGTGCACGGCACGAATCCCCTTGAGCACTTTGCGCACCACGGGTGCCTTGGTCGGGTCGGGAAAACCCTGGCTGGTGTGCCACTGCGCCAACGCAGAGAGCCTCAACTTCAAGGTGTTGACCGCCAATACACCGGCATGCGCCACCAGGTAGCGCGCCACGCTGTCGCTGGTGGCGGGCAGGAATCCACCCCAACTCACTTCGAAGTGCTCAATGGCCGCGCGGTAACTGCGCCGCGTGTTATCGCGGGTGGCGGCATTGAGATAACGGTCCAGATCGCTCATAGGGGCCTTTTCGTACTGCTGGCGGTGGAATTGACGGTTAAAACGGCAATGACACGGGATAATACGCCAATATCCCATCAGTTAAATCATGAATTTAAACGGATTTTAATTTGTGATAGGGTATGTATCTACATAATACGTACCACAGTACTAAATCGACGGAGACTCCATGGCTCGCGGCGGCATCAATAAAGCAGTAGTTCAAACGGCACGCCTGGCCATCTTGGCCCGCGGCGAAAACCCGAGCATCGATGCCGTACGCATCGAAATGGGCAATACCGGCTCAAAGACCACCATTCACCGCTATTTGAAGGAATTGGACGACAGCGAAACCCGGCTGACCATCACCGAAGCCCCCATCGACGACGAGCTTGGTGAACTGGTAGCGCGACTGGCCCAGCGCCTGAAGGAAAAAGCCCAGGAACCGATTGACCTGGCCTTGGCGCAATTTGAACAACACAAAGCCGCCCTGCTCGCCCAGGTTGAAACCCTTGAAGCAGCCCACAGCCAGCTCAAGCAGCAATTCGATATCCAGGCCGCTGCACTGGCAGAAGAAAGCGCCGCCCTGCAAACCGCCAGCACCAGCCTGCAGACGGAACAAACCCGCAATGCCGGGCTCAGCCAGGCCTGTAGCGATTACGAGTTACGCATCAACGACAAGGACGAGCAGATTCGCTCACTGGAAGAAAAGCACCTGCACGCCCGCGATGCGCTGGAGCACTACCGCAACGCGATCAAGGATCAGCGCGAACAGGAACAGCGTCGCCACGAAGGCCAGCTACAGCAAGTGCAGGCAGAACTGCGTCAAGCCCAGCAAGGCGCGCTGGTACGCCAAGACGAAATCACCCAACTGCATCGCGACAATGAGCGTCTATTGATTGAGCATCGGGTGACGACCAAGGAATTGGCCGCGATGCAAGAGCAAGCCCGCAAAGATCAGGCTCAGCAACTCAAGCTAAGCGAACAAGTGAGCCAGATCGACAGCGAACGCACTCTGCTGCAAGAGCGCCTACGGGTTGCCGTACTGGAAAGCCAATCACGCCAGGAGGCGCTGACCGAACACCAACACACCAACAAGACCCTGGAGCTGGACCTGATCAAGGCCCAGGCCAGCATAGAGGCATTGCGCCTGGCGGCCGCCGTTGCAGCGGCGCCAGAGGCAGCCTCCCAAGACTGATCAGCCCGCGACAGGCGTGCGCATGGTGACAAACTCTTCCGCAGCGGTCGGGTGCACGCCGATGGTTTCATCAAAATGCTGCTTGGTCGCGCCCGCCTTGAGCGCGATCGCCAGGCCCTGGACGATCTCGCCAGCGTCCGGGCCAACCATATGGCAACCCAGCACCTTATCGGTGTCGGCATCCACCACCAACTTCATCAGGGTTTTTTCCTGGCAATCCGTCAGGGTCAGCTTCATCGGCCGGAAGCGGCTTTCGAAGATCTGCACCTTGTGGCCCTGGGCTTTTGCGTCTTCTTCCGTGAGGCCAACCGTGCCGATATTCGGCAGGCTGAACACCGCCGTTGGGATCATCGCGTAGTCCACCGGGCGATACTGCTCCGGCTTGAACAAGCGACGCGCCACGGCCATGCCTTCGGCCAGGGCCACAGGCGTCAGTTGTACGCGACCGATCACGTCGCCAATCGCCAGGATCGACGGCTCGGCAGTCTGGTACAGGTCGTTCACTTCAACACAACCACGCTTGTCGAGTTTGACGCCGGTGTTTTCCAGGCCCAGGTTGTCGAGCATCGGCCGGCGTCCGGTAGCGTAGAACACGCAGTCAGCCTCCAACACCCGACCGTCTTTCAGGGTAGCCTTGAGGCTGCCATCGGCTTGCTTGTCGATGCGTTCGATATCGGCATTGAACTGCAAGTCCAGGCCGCGCTTGGTCAGCTCTTCTTTCAGATGGTTGCGTACCGCACCATCAAAGCCGCGCAGGAACAGGTCGCCGCGATACAGCAAAGACGTCTGCGCGCCCAACCCGTGGAAAATACCGGCGAACTCGACCGCAATATAGCCACCGCCCACTACCAGCACGCGCCTGGGCAGCTCTTTGAGGAAGAAAGCCTCATTGGAGCCAATGGCGTGTTCGCGCCCCGGTATCTCCGGGATCTGCGGCCAGCCGCCGGTAGCAATCAAAATGTGCTCGGCGGTGAAGCGCTCGCCATTGATTTGCACCTCATGCGGGCCAACCAACTGCGCATGCCCTTCATGCAGGGTCACGCCACTGTTGACCAGCAAGTTGCGATAGATGCCGTTGAGGCGGTTGATCTCGCGATCCTTGTTGGCAATCAGGGTCGCCCAATCAAAGTTCGCCTCGCCCAGCGACCAGCCAAAACCGCTGGCCTGCTCGAAGTCCTCAGCAAAGTGCGCGCCATAGACCAACAGTTTTTTTGGCACGCAGCCCACATTCACACAGGTACCGCCCAGGTAGCGGCTTTCAGCCACCGCCACCTTGGCGCCAAAGCCCGCCGCAAAACGCGCCGCGCGAACACCGCCGGAACCGGCACCAATTACATATAGGTCAAAATCGTAGGCCATTTCACTCTCCTCGGCAGGCAATCAGCATACCGACTTACATGGGGCTGAAAAACGAAAAAGCCACCCTAAGGTGGCTTTCTCTGTTTAAAGCATGGGCTTGGATGAATCAGTAAGCCTTGCCAGTCTTGTAGAAGTGCTCGTAGCAGAAGTTGGTCGCTTCAATGTAGCCTTCAGCGCCACCGCAGTCGAAACGGCGACCCTTGAATTTGTAGGCAATCACGCAACCGTCTTTGGCTTGCTTCAACAGGGCGTCGGTAATCTGGATCTCGCCACCTTTGCCCGGCTCAGTTTCTTCGATCAGCTTGAAGATATCCGGGGTCAGGATGTAACGGCCGATGATCGCCAGGTTGGACGGCGCATCTTCCGGTGCTGGTTTCTCAACCATGTCGCGCACGCGGATCAGGCCATCGCCAATGTCGTCGCCAGCAATCACGCCGTACTTGTTGGTCTCTTGAGGATCAACTTCTTGAACGGCAACGATGGTGCAACGGTATTTCTGATACAGCTTGACCATCTGGGTCAGGACGCCATCGCCATCCAGGTTGACGCACAGGTCGTCCGCCAGCACCACGGCAAACGGTTCGTCACCGATCAACGGACGGCCGGTCAGGATCGCGTGGCCCAAGCCCTTCATCTGGGTCTGGCGGGTGTAGGAGAACGAGCACTCGTCCAGCAGCTTGCGGATGCCAACCAGATATTTTTCCTTGTCGGTGCCCTTGATCTGGTTTTCCAGCTCGTAGCTGATGTCGAAGTGGTCTTCCAGGGCGCGCTTGCCACGGCCGGTCACGATGGAGATTTCGTTCAGGCCGGCATCCAGTGCCTCTTCAACGCCGTACTGAATCAGTGGCTTGTTCACCACCGGCAGCATCTCTTTGGGCATGGCTTTGGTCGCTGGCAGGAAGCGAGTGCCGTAACCGGCTGCTGGGAACAAGCATTTCTTGATCATATAAGTCCTTACAAAGGGCTGTGCGTACGAAATTCGGCGCAGTCTAATCAGGCCGCAGTCACCTTACAATGGGTCCTGCTGGCGTTGCGATGTCATCATAGAGAAAAAATGTCGGCGTAAGTTCCGCCTATCTTACGAATAGCATCATCATCGGCAGGCCAAAGAACCTCCGCGCCCTGTTGTTTCCAAGGGCGACAGCCTTTTTAGCATGCTTTGGCCCCTCGGACACTGACCTAGAATAACTTGCGCTGGCCCGCGACATTTGGCGCTATCATGAGCGCCTTTGAACCAGACCACGAGATTGTTAATAGATGTCAGAACCAAAAGGTGTGAACGGCTACCTGATCACCCAGCGAGCGGACGGCTGGCACTTGATTAACTTCCACGGTGACAGCGTCGCCGGCGCATTCGCGACCGAGCGTGAAGCGATCGCCGTGGCCGAAGTATTCGTCGACGAAGCTGGCCATGCTTCGAGTAAGCGCCCGAAGGGTAAGTAAAGGTCCCGTTGCGTGCAAAAAAGCCCCGTTCTGCGGGGCTTTTTTGTGTTTGTCTGTACCTAGATAGCCATTCGCTATACTCTGCGGCGAACGCCCCACGACAGTGTCAGCGCCCCTCCCCCAACACCCTCGACGACGACCCATCCATGAATAAATTACTGGCACTGACTGCGGTACTGGCGCTTGCCGGTTGCACTACTACATCTGACGTGTACCTGAAAAACGGCGAGCAAGGCCTGACCATCGACTGTTCCGGCGAAGCCAATTCCTGGGCCAGCTGCTACGAGAAAGCTGACGCCTCCTGCGCGGGCACCGGCTATCGCATCGTCGGTACCGAGGGCACACCCTCGCTCAACGAAGCCGACAAGACCCTGGGCAAGGATGTCGGCAACTATAAAAGCCGCAGTGTCGTGGTGGTCTGCAAGTAGCCCAACAGCTACAAGTGGATCTCGGCAAACTTGATCCCCAGCCCGCGCAAGGTTTCGGTCAGCTCATCAAGGCTGGCAAAGGATTCGACCTCGTCCTGTTCGTCCACCAGGAAAAAGCTGCGCCCGCCGCTCTTCTTGAAGAAGACGATCCATTCGTCAAGATCAGCGGGGTTCTGGATCACATGGGTCGCCGAGATTTGCCCCTCGGCATGGCGGGCTATAACGTGTTCACGCTTCATATCTGGTCTTCCGTCGCGGCATCAGCCGGAAATGCAATCTTCCCCGGCCTTTTTCACATCACCCGGACGGATAGGCACGTTGGCCATGCTCTCGTAGAGCTTGATGCTGCTACCGCTTGAGCGCTCCTCAATCTCGAAGATCGCTGAAGGGTCAGCCGAAAACTTTTGCGGCACGATCACCCGTACGCCTTCCTTATGGGGTTCAATCTGCGGCGGGCGGCGGGTAGCAGAGAGTTTTTGCACCACACACGCGGCATATTCCTGCGGTTTCTTCCCGGAAATGACCGCCAACGTCGGCGGGGTCTGCTTGATATCTGCAACCGAAGCACACCCACCTATCGCCAAGGCCAGAACCAACACACTCCACTTCATACAAAACCTCCGATAAAGACCCTACGACAGCGGGGATGGTAAATTTCTCCCGCCTACATAGGATTTATCCCTGATAACTGGGTAAATAACTGTTTTAAATTGTCGATGTCGTCGAAGACGACGCGATAATAAACGCGCTGGGGCTGATAAACTCCATCTTAACCTACGTATCGTTCTGATTTTTCAGAAAAAGCCCTTCTGGAGACACCCCATGAAATTCATCCACCAGCGCGAGCACCTCAACGAGGGAGACATTGTTGTCATCGAATGCTCGCAAACCTGCAATATCCGCCTGATGAGCGATGCGAACTTTCGCAGCTTCAAGAACGGCGGCCGCCACACTTACCACGGTGGCGCATTCGACAAGTTCCCGGCCAAGATCACCGCGCCCAGCACCGGGTTCTGGAACATCACCCTGGATGTGGTCACGCGCCGCGCCATCAGCGTCACCAAAAAGCCGACCTTGTCCCACAAGATCCGCATCGTACGTCGCACCAGCACAAAACTGAGCTGAGCCAAAGCCCTAATAGGAAATAGCCGTGACCACCACGACCAAGTACGTCATCAAGTACAAACTCAACGGCGAACGCCGCTTCGAATTCGCCCAATTGCAGAGCAACAGCGTAGAAGAAGCCAAGCAAGCCCTGGCGAAGATCCACGATGCCAGCGATGAAATCACCGACATCAACGTGAGCAAGGCGCTCTAAGCCCATGTCCGGCCCCACTGCGGACTTGTTCGCCGATGACGCCCTGCAACAACCTGCGGCGCGTGAACAGATCGGCGAAGAGTCCTACGTGCTGCGTGGCTACGCCTTGCCCTGGATTGCGCGCCTTCTGCCCGAGCTTCGGCACGTGCTGGCACAAGCGCCGTTTCGACAGATGGTCACCCCCGGCGGCTTCACCATGTCGGCCGCCTTGAGCAGCTGCGGCGCGCTGGGCTGGACCACCGATACCAGCGGCTACCGCTACAGCCCGCTTGACCCGCGCAACGCAAAACCCTGGCCGAGCATGCCCCACGCGCTGCGGCAATTGGCAGTGCAGGCAGCAGCGGATGCAGGGTTCGACGACTTCGCTCCCGACGCCTGCCTGATCAACCGCTACGTGCCGGGCGCCAAAATGTCGCTGCACCAAGACAAAAATGAACGCCGCTACACTGCACCAGTGGTGTCGGTGTCCCTGGGCTTGCCGGCGATATTCCTGTTTGGCGGCCATGAGCGTAGCGACAAGCCCCGCAAAGTTTCACTGTTCCACGGTGATGTGGTGGTCTGGGGCGGAGTCGACCGCTTGCGCTTTCATGGCGTGATGCCCATCAAGGAAGGTGTGCACCCTGTCATGGGGCCGCAACGCATCAACCTGACCTTTCGCACCGCAGGCTGATTTGACCGCAAACTTCGGAGTGTTCGGCGCGTGCAACAGCGCTAGCCTGACCCACATCCGTCAAGAGTGCCAACCATGACAACCGAACACGATGCCCGCTGGGCTGCCATCCAAGCACGCGACCCCAAAGCCGATGGGCAGTTTGTGTATGGCGTAAAGACCACCGGCATCTATTGCCGCCCCAGCAGCGCAACGCGTTTGCCGCGCCGGGAAAACATTGAATTTTTCGACACTCCAGCCCAAGCCGAAGCCGCCGGTTACCGTGCGAGCAAACGCGCCGCCGCAGACCGCTCCCAAGTAGCCGCCCAGCACGCCCAGCTGGTGGCCAACGCCTGCCGGCATATCGAACAGGCCGATGTCGCGCCCAGCCTGGATACGCTCGCGACCCAAGCCGGGCTCAGCCCATTTCACTTCCATCGCGTATTCAAGGCCGTCACGGGCCTGACTCCCAAGGGCTACGTGAGTGCCCATCGCTCACGCAAAATCCGCGAAGGGCTCAAGCATCCGCACTCCGTCACCGAGGCGCTGTATGACGCCGGTTTCAACTCCAATAGCCGCTTCTACGAATCGGCCAACCAAGTGCTCGGCATGAAACCCAGGGACTACAAAGCCGGGGGCACCAACAGTGAGATTCTGTTTGCGGTCGGGCAATGCTCACTCGGGGCGATATTGGTGGCGCAAAGCACCCGTGGTGTCTGCGCGATCCTGCTGGGAGATGACCCGGATAAACTGGTGCGCGACCTGCAGGACCAGTTCCCCAAGGCCAACCTGGTCGGTGCCGACCGTCGCTTCGAGCATGTGGTGGCCCAGGTCGTGGGGTTTATCGAGGCGCCCGCCCTTGGCCTGGACCTGCCGCTGGATCTGCGCGGCACGGCTTTTCAGGAGCGGGTCTGGCAGGCCTTGCGGGATATTCCATTGGGCAGCACCGTCAGTTACGGGCACATTGCCGAACGTATCGGCGCGCCGAAATCCTTCCGCGCCGTGGCCCAGGCCTGTGGTGCCAATTGCCTGGCAGTGGCCATCCCTTGTCACCGCGTGGTGCGCAGCAATGGCGATTTGTCCGGTTATCGTTGGGGCATAGCGCGCAAGCGGCAGCTGCTGGAACGCGAAAGCAAATCCTAAAGCTGCTGGCGCTTGCGAAACTCAGCAACCTTATGGCGGTTGCCACACAGCGCCATGCTGCACCACCGGCGTTTATGCGCCTTGGTTCGATCGTAGAACCACAGCACGCACTCGGGATGCTCGCAGGTGCGGATCAAATTGAAATCGCCCTCCACCAGTAACACTGCAGCGGCTTCGGCAATCGGCGCCAGAAATTGTTCCGGTGTTTGCAGTTTGCGCTGACGCACCAGGCGCACTTCGCCAGGTGCGGGCCAGGCCAACTGCGGATGGCTGACAGCCTTGCGTAAGAAACCGTTGAGCCCCGTGGGGTCCCCCTGCTCGCCTGCCTTGCGCTGCGCCACGACGACGCGAATCACTTCACGCAACGCCTTGGCCGTCGCCAGTAAGGCGCCGCCCTCGAACGCCGGTATCGCATCTTGCGTCACCCAGCCCAGGCGTATGAGCCAGCGCTCGACATCCCCATCGTCCTGCCAGAACTCAAAGGGCGCACCGTCAACGTTGGCGCAGGTGTTGAGCATGTCCAGGACCGGGTCATCGGCAAGGACGTAAGGTTCCAGCAAGGGGGTGGCAGTCATGGCGATTCCTCGTGAGCACGCCGAAAGCGTAACCGCTATTGAATTTAATAGGTAGTTACCAGGCACAAAATAATAACCTGAATAAATCGTTTGACAGGTTACTCGTTAGGGCGCAGATTTTTAAGCCTGTAACCCGTATAAACCAATTAACAAGTTACATAAGGTGCGCTCAAAATGACTATCCAGGCCCCCGTTGTCCACTATCGCCACATCGATACCGATGGCGTGCGCATGTTCTACCGTGAGGCAGGTAACCCGACAGCCCCAGTCATACTGCTGCTGCACGGCTTCCCCAGTTCATCCCATATGTACCGCGACCTCATCCCGCTGCTCGCTACCCGTTTCCGCGTGATCGCCCCCGACCTGCCAGGCTTTGGCTTCACCGAAGTGCCGGCCGAGCGCAATTACCACTACAGCTTCGACAACCTGGCGCTCACCGTCGGGCATTTTGTTGATGCGCTGGCGCTGAGCCGCTACGCCCTGTACGTCTTCGATTACGGCGCGCCAGTGGGCTTGCGTCTCGCGGTTGCGCACCCGGAGCGGGTCAGCGCGCTGGTCTCGCAAAACGGCAACGCGTATCTTGAAGGCCTTGGGGATTCCTGGGCGCCGATTCGTGCCTACTGGGCCGACCCAAGCGCCGCCAACCGCGATGTGGTTCGTAAAGGCGTGCTTGGCCTCGAAGGCACGCGTTACCAATACCTGCAGGGCGTCAACCAGCCCGAGTTGGTCGCGCCGGAATCCTACATGCTCGATGTGCTGCTGATGCAGCGGCCGGGTAACGAGGAGATTCAGTTGGACCTGTTCCTCGACTACCGCAACAACTTGACGCTGTACCCGGCGTTCCAGGCGTTCTTCAAGGCCACGCAGGTGCCAACGCTGGTGATCTGGGGGCAGAACGACCCGTTCTTCATCCCACCAGGCGCCCATGCCTATAAGACCGACAACGCCAATGCCGTGGTGGAATTGCTGGACACCGGCCACTTCGCCCTGGAAACCCATGCCGCCCATATCGCCCAACGCATCCACGCGGTGCTGGGCCACGCCATCGACTGATGCAGCGGCACGAAACGTCCCGTCAGTCCAGTGAATAAAACAGACTGGCCGGGTGCCGGGGGCCCTGCTAAAACAGCGAAATGCCTTACTAACGCTGGAGACGCATCCCATGAGCACTTGGCCAGACACGCGCATTTTCGATTTGCTGGGTATCGAATTGCCCATCATCCAGGCCCCCATGGCCGTTGGCACCACCACCGCCATGGTCATCGCGGCCAACAATGCCGGTGCGCTGGGCTCGCTGCCGGCGGCTGCGCTGAGCCTGGAGCAATTGCGCGAGGCGTTGTCCACCCTTCGCCAGGCCAGCCCGCGCCCGATCAATGTGAACTTCTTCTGCCATCAACCGCCCGCGCCCGACCCGGCACGCGAGCGCCGCTGGAAGGAACTGCTGGAACCCTATTACCGTGAATTGGGCGCCGACTATGACGCGCCTACGCCCGTATCCAACCGTGAACCGTTCAACGATGCAGCCTGCCAACTGGTCGAAGAATTCCGCCCTGAGGTCGTCAGCTTTCACTTCGGCCTGCCAGAAAAGTCCCTGCTGGATCGGGTAAAAGCCACTGGCGCCAAAGTGCTTTCATCCGCCACCACCGTAGAAGAAGCCATCTGGCTGGAGCAGCATGGTTGCGACGCCATCATCGCCATGGGCATTGAAGCCGGCGGGCATCGTGGGATGTTTCTGAGCGCCGACCTCAATACGCAGATCGGCTTGTTCGCCCTGGTGCCACAAATCGTCGACGCCGTCAGCGTGCCGGTGATTGCGGCCGGCGGCATTGGGGATGCGCGCGGAATGGTCGCGGCCTTTGCACTGGGCGCCTCGGCGGTCCAGATTGGCACGGCGTACCTGTTTACCCCCGAGGCCAACGTAACCCCTTCCCATCACCATGCCCTGCGCCACGCCCAAGCCAGCGAAACGGCGCTGACCAACCTGTTCACCGGCCGCCCGGCACGGGGCATCGTCAACCGGGTCATGCGTGAGTTGGGCGCCATCAACCCGGCAGCGCCAGCGTTCCCCACCTCTGGCGGCGCATTGATACCGCTCAAGGCCAAGGACGAAGCGGGCTTTAGCAACCTGTGGTCGGGCCAGGCGCTACGCCTGGGCAAAGACATTTCGACCTACGACCTGACCCGCCAATTGGCCGAGCAGGCGCTGAGCAAGCTCAAGCAGAACTGACACCGAGGGCAACTTTGGGCTGTACCGGCAATGGCCAACCGCTATATATTCCCGTAGATAGCGGTACAGCCTTCTACCTATAACAAGCCGTACACCCCAAGGAGCTGCTTCATGAAGATTCGTGTCACACGCCTGGCCGCACTGGTCGCCGCCCTCGCTTTTGGTTCGGCCCACGCCGATGAAGTGCAAGTGGCCGTTGCCGCCAACTTCACCGCGCCGATCCAGGCCATTGCCGCCGATTTCGAAAAAGACACCGGCCATAAACTGGTTGCAGCCTACGGCGCCACCGGGCAGTTCTACACCCAGATCAAGAACGGCGCGCCGTTCGAAGTGTTCCTGGCCGCCGACGACACCACCCCGCAAAAACTCGAAAGCGAAGGCGACACCGTCAAAGGCTCACGCTTCACTTACGCCGTGGGCACCCTGGCGCTGTGGTCGGCCAAGGAAGGCTATGTGGATGCCAAGGGCGACGTCTTGAAAAAGAATGAGTTTAAGCACCTGTCCATCGCCAACCCGAAAGCCGCCCCCTACGGCTTGGCCGCCACCCAAGTGCTGGCCAAAGAAGGCCTGAGCGACAAGGTCAAGGACAAGATCGTCGAAGGCCAGAACATCACCCAGGCCTATCAGTTCGTGTCCACCGGCAATGCGGAATTGGGCTTCGTGGCCTTGTCGCAGATCTACAAAGACGGCAAAGTCACCAGCGGTTCGGCATGGATTGTTCCCTCGTCGATGCATGACCCGATCAAACAGGACGCGGTGATCCTCAACAAGGGCAAAGACAGCGCTGCGGCCAAGGCACTGGTTGAATACCTCAAAGGGCCAAAAGCCGCTGCCGTTATCAAGTCCTACGGTTACGAGCTCTAAATGCCCCTATCGAGTGCCGATTTTTCTGCCATCTGGTTGACCATCAAACTGGCGTCACTGACCACCGTGATCCTGCTGGTCATCGGCACTCCCATCGCGCTGTGGCTGTCGCGCACCCGTTCGTGGTGGCGCGGCCCCATTGGTGCAATCGTGGCCTTGCCGTTGGTGCTGCCACCGACGGTGATCGGCTTCTACTTGCTGTTGACCATGGGCCCCAACGGCTACTTCGGGCAGTTCACCCAATGGCTGGGCCTGGGCACCCTCACCTTCAGTTTTGCCGGGCTGGTGATTGGCTCGGTGATCTACTCCATGCCGTTTGTGGTGCAGCCGTTGCAAAACGCCTTCTCCGCCATCGGCACGCGCCCACTGGAAGTGGCCGCGACCTTACGCGCCAACCCGTGGGACACGTTTTTTACAGTGATCCTGCCCCTGGCGCGCCCAGGCTTTATCACCGCGTCGATTCTGGGCTTTGCCCACACCGTGGGTGAGTTTGGCGTGGTGCTGATGATCGGCGGCAACATTCCGGACAAGACCCGCGTGGTCTCGGTGCAGATCTACGACCATGTGGAAGCCATGGAATACGCCCAGGCCCATTGGCTGGCAGGCTCGATGGTGGTGTTTGCGTTCCTCGTGTTGCTGGCGCTCTATTCCAGCCGTAAAACCAAGATGGGCTGGAGCTGAACGCGATGATTGATGTGCGCCTGCAACTTAAGTATTCGGGGTTTGGCCTGGACGTGGACCTGCATTTGCCCGGCCGAGGCGTGACCGCGCTGTATGGGCACTCCGGCTCGGGCAAGACCACCTGCCTGCGCTGCATTGCGGGCCTCGAACGGGCCGAAGATGGCTTTATCCAGATCAACGATGAAGTCTGGCAAGACAGCCGCACGGGGCTGTTCGTGCCGCCGCATAAGCGCGCTTTGGGTTATGTATTCCAGGAAGCGAGCCTGTTCCCGCATTTGTCGGTAAAGGCCAACCTGGAATTCGGCCTCAAGCGCATCCCGCGCAACCAGCGCCGCGTGGACATGGCCCAGGCTACGGAGTTGTTGGGGATCGGCCACTTGCTCGACCGCCATCCGCAGCACCTCTCCGGCGGTGAGCGCCAACGCATCGGCATCGCCCGCGCCTTGCTCACCAGCCCCAAGTTGTTGCTGATGGATGAACCGCTCGCGGCCCTGGACAGCAAACGCAAAAGCGAGATCCTGCCGTACCTGGAACGCCTGCATGATGAACTGGATATCCCCGTGCTGTACGTCAGCCATGCCCAGGATGAAGTGGCGCGCCTGGCCGATCACATTGTGCTGCTCAGCGATGGCAAGGCCCTGGCCAGCGGCCCCATTGGTGAGACCCTGGCGAGGCTGGACTTGCCCATGGCCTCGGGCGACGACGCCGGTGTGGTGATCAATGGCACCGTCAGCGCCTACGACGAACACTATCAACTGCTGACCCTGCAACTGCCCGACAGCGACCTGCATATGCGCGTTGCCCATGCCCCGCTGGCACTGGGCAAGGCGTTGCGCATCAAGGTACAGGCCAGGGATGTGAGCCTCAGCCTGCAAGCCGAAGAACCCAGCAGCATCCTCAACCGCTTGCCCGTGACGGTCATCCAGGAAATCGGCGCCGACAACAATGCCCACGTGCTGGTGCGCCTGGACGCCGGCGGCACGCCGCTGCTGGCACGTATCACCCGCTACTCCCGCGACCAGTTGCAACTGCGCCCAGGCCTGGCGCTGTGGGCGCAGATAAAGGCAGTGGCGGTACTGGCGTAAAAACCTTTTGGCACGACCGCACAGCGCTGCGGTCAATCAGACATGCCCCAAGGAGCGCCTACCATGCCCGACGCCGAACTGCCCCGAGACTTGCATTACGTTGACGACACCCAGCCCGGTATTCGCCGTAAGACACTGCGGGGCAACGTCCAGTATTTCGATGCCAAGGGCGCGCGCATCAGTGACGCCGATGAGGTTCAGCGCCTCAACGCCCTGGCCGTGCCGCCCGCCTACACCGACGTGTGGATCTGCGCCGACCCGCACGGCCATCTGCAAGCCACCGGCCGTGACGCCCGCGGGCGCAAGCAATACCGCTATCACCCACGCTGGCGCGAAGTGCGCGACAGTGACAAATACTCGCGCCTGCAGGAATTCGGCAAAGCGCTGCCCAAGCTGCGCAAACAGCTGGAGGCGCAAATCGCCGAGCCAGGTTTCACCCGCGAAAAGGTGCTGGCCACGGTGGTGATGCTGCTGGACGCCACCCTGATCCGCGTCGGCAACACCCAATACGCACGGGACAACAAATCCTACGGGCTGACCACCCTGCGCAACCGCCATGTGGACATCAAGGGCAGCCAGATCCAATTCCAGTTTCGTGGCAAGAGCGGCGTCGAGCACCAGGTCAGCGTCAAGGACCGGCGCCTGGCCACCGTGGTCAAGCGCTGCCTGGAGCTGCCGGGACAAAACCTGTTCCAGTACCTGGACGAAGACGGTGAGCGCCACACCGTCAGCTCCCATGATGTGAACGCCTACCTGCACAGCCTCACCGGCGCCGATTTCACCGCCAAGGACTACCGCACCTGGGCCGGCACCGCCCTGGCCTTGGCGGTACTGCGCGAGCTGGAATGGCAGCCCGAATCCGACGCCAAGCGGCATGTGGTGGCGATGGTCAAGGATGTAGCCCGTCAACTGGGCAACACCCCGGCGGTGTGTCGCAAGTGCTATATCCACCCTGCGGTGCTGGAGCATTTCAGCCTGGGCGAGCTGTCCAGGCTGCCCAGACCTCGGGTGCGCAAAGGCCTCAAGGCCGAAGAAGTGGCGCTGGCGATGTTCTTGGAACAACTGGCCACAGACTTGCCTAAGAACGCCAAGGCGCGCTAGGCTTTGGGTCCCTTCTGATTCCCCGGATGACCGCCGACGTGAGCATTTAAGCCTTCCAAAATGTAACTGCAACGAGCCGCACGGCGCGCTTGTTGGCCTGTTCGACATTTTTTTGGAGGTGCTGATGACTGACGTCAAACGGCTGCCCGTATTAGTTTCCCTGCAACACCTGTGTTTCCAGTTCGCCAATGGCGAGACCCTGCTGGACGACATCACCTTGTCCATCGACCACACACCCACCGGTATTGTGGGGCGCAATGGGCAGGGTAAAAGCATCCTGGCCCAGTTGATCGCCGGGCGACTGTCTCCCTCCTCGGGTTCATTGAATCGTGCGGCTAGCGTGGCTTACGTCGCGCAGAATAGTGGGGTGATGCCTGGAGCAACAGTCGGCCACGTCACCGGGACTGCAACGACTTTGGCGGCACTTGAGCGGATGGCCAACGGCACGGCCCTCGTGGACGATCTTGAGCTGATCGACGATCGCTGGGACCTAGCCGAGCGCCTGCGCAGCGCATTGGATACCGCGGGCTTGCAGCACCTGGCCGCTGACACCCCAGCCGATCAACTCAGTGGTGGACAACTGGCTCGGGTGGCGGTGATCGGCGCGATGCTGGCCGCCCCGCAATTACTGGTCCTGGATGAACCCACCAACCACTTGGACAGCGTCGGCCGTGATTGGCTGTTGCAGTTACTGGCCGATTGGCGCGCAGGCCTGCTAGTGGTCAGCCATGACCGGCAATTGCTCAACACCTTGGGGCGCATCATCGAACTCTCGCCCCTCGGCGCCCGGGTATACGGCGGCAATTACAATGCCTATCGCGCCCAGCGTGCCATCGAACAGCACGCCGCCACTGCGGCACTGGAACATGCACGCCTGGCGCGCAGCCGTGAACGGCGGCGCCTGCAAAAAGAGCATGACGACCTGCAACGCCATGCCGCCCGTTCGCGCAAACACGCCGAGACCGCCAACGTGGACCGCTTCACTCAGGCCCGCTGGAAAAGTACATCCAGCGAAATCGTCAGCACCGCGCGCAGCGCTCACAGCGAACACAAAGGCGAACTCGACGCCCAAGTACGCCAAGCCTACGCACGCGTGGTGGATGAGACGCCGACCTTACTGGCGCTGCCCGCGTCGACGGTGCCCAACGGTCGACAGGTGCTAAGCCTGGTGGAGGTGCAACTGCCCTGGCTGCCCCACAGTTACCTCAACGTCCACTTGGCAGGCCCGGTACGCGTTGCCGTGCGCGGCCCGAACGGCTGCGGCAAATCCACGCTGCTCAAGATGTTGGCCGGGCAATGGTTGCCGGCCAGCGGCGAATGCAACGTGCACCTGCCCTGTGCCTACATCGATCAACACCTGGCGCTGCTGGACGATCAACGCTCCCTCCTCGAACAACTCAACCTGTTCGACACCCCCCTGGCCGAAGCCGAGCTGCGTACGCGCCTGGCGTTGTTACAGCTGGATGCGCTACGGGTGACGCAACCGGCCGGGCACCTCAGTGGCGGCGAGCGTCTGAAGGCCGCGATGGCGATTGCCCTGTGGCGCGAAACGCCTGCGCAACTGTTACTGCTGGATGAGCCCACCAATCACCTGGACCTGGAGTCGGTGACCGCCTTTGAACAGGCGCTGCAAGGGTTTGCCGGGGCAATGGTGGTGGTGTCCCATGATGCGGCGTTCATGCAAGCGATCAGGCCCACGCACCTGTTGAACTGGGATAACGGGCGGTGGCGCCTGGAGCCTGTCTGAGGTCATTGCGCGGGCCAGCAAAGCGTCCTACGGTAGTGGCCGGATAATCTCACCGAGGAGCCCGGCCCCATGCTGCCTTTACCCCGCAAGCCGTTCGTCAATGCCGCACTTGCGCACCAACAGCGTTGGCGCGGTCGCGTGGGCTTGGCGCTGGTGGCGAGCCTTTCGGTATTGGCGGGCATGACCGATGCCATTGGCTTTATGGCCAGCGGCGATTTTGTGTCCTTCATGAGCGGCAACACCACACGCTTGGCAGTGGCGATCAGTGCGGGGGACCTGGGCCTCACGGGGCGCCTGCTGTTGCTGGTTGCCACCTTTGTGATGGGCAATGCGCTGGGGGTGCTGGTCAGCCGGTTGGGGCGACGGCACGCCCTGCCCTTGTTGCTGTGCATCGCGGCATTACTGTGCGGCGGGGCCTTGTTGCCCGTCACCGACACATTGCCTGCCCTGCTCGCGGCGATCATTGCGATGGGCATGCTCAACGCCGCCGTGGAAGAGGTCAACGGTTTACCGGTGGGCCTGACTTACGTCACGGGCGCACTCTCACGCTTCGGGCGGGGATTGGGACGATGGATGCTGGGCGAACGCCGTAACGGTTGGCGGGTGCAACTGGTGCCGTGGGCGGGGATGTTCGTGGGGGCGGTGATCGGCGCGCTGTTGGAGCAGCAGATGGGCCTCAAGGCCCTGTGGGTCAGCGGCGTATTGGCGGGGTTGTTGGGCGTGGTGTCATTGAAGATCCCCCGGCGCTGGCATTTGGGTTTTATGCCCCGCTAAGGGAAAAAGGATGCTCGCCCGACTGTCCGGCCTCGACGTCCGTGTACTGGTAAAGAGCCATCATGTCGGGCGAGCGGTGTGAATCATAAGCGAATGTCCCGTGCCTGTCGTGCCGGGCATTTCCTAAAAACACTAAGGCAACGGATTACAGACAGGTCGCGAGGGCTGCCAAGCGGCGTTTAGCAGGCATCGAGTCTTGGCTGGCGTAGTACTTGATGGTCGAGCCGGCGCCGATGCTCTGCACATCGACAAAGTAGTCGCCGCCCGTGGTGTACACGGTAAAACCGCCCGCGCCGGTGGGTTCCTTGAAGCCGCCGGCGTCAACGCCGAACACGCTTTCGTCCTGCCAGCCGAACTGGATGCATTCGGCAACCACCAGGGTCGCCTTGTCCGAGGCCAGGGTTTTGTAGGGTGCGCCTGCGCGTGCATCCTTCATCTTCGAGCCCGCGCAACCGGCCAGTGCTGCCAGTACCAATGCGCCTACTACCACCTTGTGCATGCCATTGCTCCGTTGGAAAAAAACGCGACTCTACCACTACCCGATACTGTCCATGGCGCATTACTTGAGTGCTTGTCAGGGTGGCGCGGGCTGATGGCATGGCATTATGATGTCGCCGTTGGTCTCACTGAGGAGGCCACGGGATATTCTCTACAAGGAAGCGTCATGAAAGATTTCGTCATCAGCGTCAACAACTCCGTTCTCTACATCGCCCTGGCTTTCGTATGGCTGATTGGCCTGGTGTCGATGTTCAGCGCGAGTTTCCTGTCGGGCCTGGCGGTTTTGGTGGGCGGTACGTTGACGTGGTGCATCATTTCCGGCTTCTGGTTCGTCCAGTCGGCCACCTACGAAGAACTGCGCAAGCTCAACGCGAAAAGCTGATGCAACAAGGCAGCCCTGATTGGGGCTGCCTTGCTGTTGGGAGGATGAATTTAGTTTCACTGTGAAGGGAGACTGCGCCGCCTATAGTGGCCAGGCTCATTTTTAGAAGTCTCCCTTGATGCCCGCCCTCCCGCGGGCTTTTTTTTGCCTCGCGTTCAGCGCCACCAACGCAGCAAATAAAACACCGCCATGCTCAACAACACCGTGAGCAACACGTTACGCGTCCAGTACATCAAGGCCACCGCACTGATGCCCGCCAGCAAATACGGGTTGGTGGGGCTGAGGTTGAGGTGTTGGTGATCGGCCAGGAAAATGATCGGCCCGCAGATCGCCGTGAGCATCCCCGGCACCGCAAAGCCCAGAAACTCTCGCGCCCCACGGTTGAGGCGCACCGGCAGGCGCGGCTCGATAAACAGGTAACGGTTGAGAAACACCACCAGGCCCATCACCACAATCATGATGTAGATCATCGCTGCCCTACTCCGAGTCGTTTGCACGCATAGCCTGCACTCATGCCTAGCACGCCGGACACCACCACCGCCGACTCCCAATGCAAGAAGCTCAGCCACACCGAACACAACAATGACACGGCAACACAGATGACCGTGGGCACATCGCGTACCACTGGCGTAATCAACGCAATAAACGTAGCAGCAATGGAGAACTCCAGGCCCAACTGGTCCAGGCCGGGAATGCTTTTGCCCAGCACGATGCCGGCCAGGGTGAACAGGTTCCAGGCGATATAAAACGTCAGCCCAACGCCTAGGGCGTACCAACGATTGAACGTCTGGCGGTCGTAGTGGCTGACCAGGGCAAAAAATTCGTCAGTGAGCAAAAAGCCCAGGCTCATGCGCCAGCGTGTATTGAGCGCCGACAAGGTTGGGCGCATGTGCATGCCGTAAAGCAAATGCTGGGATGTGAGCAACAAGGTGGTCAGCACGATGGAGATCAGGCTCGCACCGCTCTTGACCATGCCGATGGCAACCAATTGTGCCGCGCCGGCAAACACAATGGCGGACAACCCCTGGGCCTGCAGCGGGGTGAATTGCGCATCGATGGCCATGGAGCCTGCCAACAGGCCCCACGGGGCGCAGGCCAGGGATAACGGAATGACGGCGATTGCACCGCGAGCGAAGGCGTAATGAGGCAAGGCAGTAGGCATGTAGACAGCTCATCGACAGACAGTCGACAAGCATGCCAGCCCAACACGCGGCTTGTCTTGAACGATCTTGCGCGCTTTATAGCTCCGGCATCGAGCTGCCGGCCAGCACAGGTTTCGGATTTTCCGAGCGTGGCGGAAAATGCACGGGGTCATAAGTAAAGCGTGCGTGGTTGCTGTAATCGGGACCGTTTACGTCTGAGGAGTAAGGGTTCTGCTTGATCACCCGGTGCCGACGTTCCGCAGGCAGCACGCCATCAAATTTCACCACCTTTTGGGTGCGGGCCTTGGGTTCGAAGACCGCCTGGATATCGTCCAGCGTAAATTGCGCCGTCACTCTGCTGGCGTAAGCCTTGACCGGTACATTGACGAGCTCCTGGAACTGCGCGGCAAAAGAGCGCTCCGCCCCCTTACCCGCGTTGCACATCAACAGGCGGACATTGGCGTACTCCTCGGGGGCTACATCGTTATCCCACAACAAGTCCAACAACTCGGTCGCATCGTAGCGCACATCATCGAGCATCATATCTGCGACGGCGTCGGCTCCGCTGTGCTGTAGGCCACCCTCAGCCACAATATTGAGTCGTTCTACACCGTTGTAGGTGTCGACGAAGGTAAAAACCAGGTCATTGATCTTGTTCAGGTCCCTGGCGTCGTCGGCCGGTTTGCTGCGTTTCACCGCCCCCGTATCCTCTGCGTTGTCCAGGTGTACGCGTTTAGTCGCGCTTGGTTGCTCATCGTCGGCGGCCAACTCTACAATCTGGCGAGTTTGTCGCGGCTGTTCGCTGTCAAATACTTCCTCGAATTCAACGTGGGGTCTACTGGCAGATGCCGCGGTTTCAGTGGTGTGCGCCATTGCCGAAAGGCCCGGCAACCGCGAAGGCAAATGCATAAGCGCTGGAGCGGCATTGAGCAACCCGAAGACGATGCGGTCCTTTGCGGTGGATTTACCGTGCACCGCGTCATCGATGCCTGCGCCGGCTTCGACAGCACCGGCGGCCACATAGGCCGCTTCCACCGCCACGGCCACTTCAGGGATGACCATCGCCAGGGGCGTGAGCATCAGCGCTGCGACGGTCGCAGCCTCGGCAAGGTTGACAGCCCGGCGCTTGAGCACATCGCCATCGGTCACGATGTCGTGGGCAGCATCCGCGTAGGAGCGCGCTTTTTGCCGCTGGGTCATCGTATGGAAAGGGTCGTCATCCACAGGCACGGTGGTGATATAGGTCTGCGGGTCCCACTCATTGGGTGACTCAAATCCCAACTTGTTGGGTCGATGGGCCTCGGTCCACCCGCCAAGTCCTGCGAGCGCCTGTTTCACGCCACTCGAGAATACCTTGTCATCTTGATCGTTCTCCTCGAAGTGTGTGCTCAATTGCGCACGTTTATTCGGATCTGCGGCCTGATCCGCCAACCAGCTTTTCATCTGCGCGACGCTTTCAAATCGATGAATCGGCGAGGAGTTACCAGGTATATACAGCAGGGTGTGGTGGACCTTTTTGCCTTTGGCGTTAAGGCGCGACTGTTTGTCAGTGACATAGACCAGGCTGGTAGAAGGACTGCCATTGATCGACAGCAACCCGGTCTCGATGTTGGGGTCTTTACGATAGCCCGCCTTCAGCCCGCTCGGCGCCATATCACTCAAGCGGCTGTTGGCGCCAAACCCCGCTGCGCGCATGACCAGCGTGGTTTCATAATTGCTGAGGCTGCCTTCCTTGAGCTGGATCTGTGCGGCAGCGGCAAATGCAAACTTGCTGCTTTGTGTGTAGTTCTCTTCATTGGCCGGCCAAAATTTGTCCAGATACGCCTTGTAGGGCTCGCTGAGTTCCGTCTGCCTCATCAAGTCCCTGAACGCTTGGGGGCTGTGGTGCAGTTTTTCATGGGTTTGATAAACGTGTTGAGGATCGGGAGAAAACCCCGGAATGATGTACTCGTGAGTATGGGCGTAATGAAGAATGTCGCGGGTATGCTCAATAGCGGCGGCCAAGGGCGAGCCCTTTTTTGCAACGTCCAGCATCTTCAGCCACCACGGCCGTTCGGCGCCCACCGATTCATCTTCCGGGTTTTTATCGCGCATATTCTTAAGCGCGGCGTCCGTCAGCGTGATGCTATTGAGTAATTTGCCTGGGGCAGGCTTGGGTTGGCCGATTTCATAGTTGAATGTCGCGATGCGTGCCTTGTCGGGGTCGATATCGATTTTCCAGGTGTTCTTGATTGCAGTGCTTACGATGTTTGACGCAGTCTGTGATGGGCTAAGAAAGCCTGACGTAATCGTCTTGATATAGTCGCTTAGCTCAGGCGTGACGGTAGGCGGGCGCAGGGTGAGGGGTTTTTCGGTGCCTTTTGCGCGAGTGGTGGCTGGATCAGGTGTACGGACTTGTGGCTGCTCTTCAGGGCTGTTGGCATCGATGCGACGTGCCGTTGCATCAAAATACGAACCCAAAACATTTGTCGGTAACATGTTACGGCCTCAGGTGATCAGAAACGTGTCAGGTGCTCTGATACTGAGTCGTGGTCGTTGATTCTGCCGTTCCTAGGAACTCTCCTCCTCATTTGAATGAAGCAGTCATGCCAGCCTGACGGACACTTGCTCCACCGAATCCCGCGCTTCACGCAGTTCGTGGGCATCCTGGTTCAACCGGTGGATGGTATTGAGCAAGCGCTGGCGCAGCACTTCGTCGCCGAGTTTTTCGACGGCGCGCATCAGGTCAAACGCGGCGGTTTCGTTATTTTCCGCGACGGAATCGAGGGTCTTGCGCAGATTGCGAGTGGCACGGGTCACGCGGTTACTTCCTTTATCACCAATGGTCGGGCACTTTAGGACACTCGTGTTTCATTTTAATTTCAGTCACTTGTGGCTGAATTAATAGACGTTGGCGCAGGTCAATCTTTAGGCTCTTTTTAGCCTTCCCGGGGACATTCATGCTTATTGCCGTTGGCATCTTTCTGCTCACCATCGTATTGGTCATCTGGCAACCCAAAGGGCTGGGTGTAGGGTGGAGCGCATCGCTGGGGGCGATCCTGGCGCTGGCCTGTGGCGTGATCAGCCTGGCCGACATTCCAGCGGTGTGGCACATCATCTGGAACGCCACCGGCACCTTTGTCGCGCTGATCATCATCAGCCTGCTGTTGGACGAAGCTGGCTTCTTTGCCTGGGCGGCCTTGCACGTGACGCGCTGGGGCCGAGGCCGTGGCCGGCGGTTGTTTGCCTATATGGTGCTGCTGGGGGCGCTGGTGTCGGCGCTGTTTGCCAATGATGGGGCAGCGTTGATCCTCACGCCTATCGTGATGTCGATGCTGCTGGCACTGCGCTTTTCCCCGGCGGCGACCCTCGCCTTTGTGATGGGCGCCGGGTTTATTGCCGACACGGCGAGCCTGCCGCTGGTGGTGTCGAACCTGGTGAATATTGTCTCGGCGGACTATTTCAAGATCGGCTTCAACGAATACGCAGCGGTGATGGTGCCGGTCAACTTCATCAGCGTGGCGGCCACCCTGACGGTGCTGCTGTGGTTTTTCCGCCGCGATATTCCCCACACCTACAACCCCGCCGACCTGGATGACCCCGCCAGCGCCATACACGACCGCGCCACTTTCCGCGCGGGTTGGTGGGTACTGGGCATCCTGCTGGTCGGCTGCTTCGCACTGGAACCACTGGGTATTCCCATCAGTGCGATTTCCGCAGCATGCGCGGTGCTCTTGCTGGTCATCGCCGCCAAGGGCCACAAGATCTCCACGCGCAAGGTATTGAAGGAAGCGCCGTGGCAGATCGTGATTTTCTCCCTGGGCATGTACCTGGTGGTCTACGGCTTGCGCAATGCCGGACTCACCAATTACCTGGCGACGTGGCTCGCTACCTTCGCCACCTACGGCATCTGGGGTGCGGCGATGGGCACTGGGGTGCTGACGGCGCTGCTGTCATCGGTGATGAACAACCTGCCCACTGTATTGATCGGAGCACTGTCCATCGAGTCGAGCCACGCCGTGGGCGTGATCAAGGATGCGATGATCTACGCCAACGTGATCGGCAGCGACCTGGGCCCCAAAATCACCCCCATCGGCAGCCTGGCGACCTTGTTGTGGCTGCATATCCTGGCGCGCAAGGGCATTACCATCACCTGGGGTTACTACTTCAAGGTCGGGATCGTGCTGACGGTGCCGGTGCTGCTGGTGACCCTTGCCGCCCTCGCCTTGCGCCTGAGTATTTAGCTATGCTCCACGCCTCTGCATGCCATGAGCCGACCCGATGAACCCCATGCAACACGCCTGGCTTGGCAACTACGAACTGAGCAGCACCACCTGCACCGGCCTTAACTTTGCCCGCCACAGCCATGACGAATGCGTGATCGGCGTCAACCTGGTGGGCGAGGAAAAGGTGTGGCTCGATCGCCGGGAGTTCGCGGCTGGGCCGGGTTCAATCACCTTGTACAATCCAGGTCAGATTCAAGGCGGTGGCGCGGCCGACGGCGCGCCGTGGCAGTTTGTGAGCCTGTACATCAGTGCAGAGCAATTGGCTGCCGACCTGGGGCTGGCGCAGTTGGAGTTTGATCGTTCGCTGTGCTTTGAGCCCGATCTTGCCCTACGCCTCGCCGCTGCGGTAAAGGGCGCGCTGGGCAGCGACGCGCTGGCGCGTGAAGTGAGCGAGGACGCCTTGGTCGTGTTACTGGGTGACGTGGTTCAGGCCAGCGGCGTCCGCCTACCGGGCAGCGCGGCCACCGGTAAAAACCTGATCAACCGTGCTCAAGAATTGCTTGCCGAATCCCTGCATTTGTCGCTGCCCCTGGATCAATTGGGGGATGAGCTGGGGTTGTCCAAATTCCACTTACTGCGCACCTTCCAGAAAGAAACCGGCCTGAGTCCCCGGCAGTGGGCCATGCAACTGCGCACCCGCCGTGCCAGAGGCCTGTTGCTCAACGGTAGGGCCGCCTGCGACGTGGCCCATGACCTGGGTTTTGCCGATCAAAGTCATCTCAACCGCCACTTTCGCGCGGCCTACGGCGTCACCCCCGGTCGTTACCAAAGCGTATTGAAACGCTGAACAGCGCAATCTGGTTCAAGACAACACGCCGTTGCATCTGCAAAATGCCCGCCATCTCTTGTAAGGAAAGTGGGCATGTTGACGATCTTTTTCTACGCGTTGGTGTTCGGTTTTGTGTTCTGCCTGTCCCCTGGCGCCGTGCTCGCAGAAACCCTGCGCCGGGGCCTGCTGCACGGTTTTACCCCGGCTTTGCTGGTGCAGGTCGGCTCGCTGGTGGGGGATGCCGTCTGGGCGGTGATCGGCCTTACCGGCATCGCCCTGTTGATCCAGCATGACGCCGTGCGCGTACCGCTGACCATCGCCTGCGCCGTTTACCTGGCCTGGCTCGGCGTGCAAAGCCTGATGGACGCCCGGCGCTTGCCTCAGGCCGATAGCGCCCCGGTCAATTCCAGCAAAAACGCGCTGGCGGTGGGTGCGGCGATTTCCCTGGCCAACCCGAAGAACATTGTCTATTGGGGAGCGCTGGGTAGCGCGCTGTCGGGCATCGTGGGCGCAACGCCAAGTCAGGGCCAAACCCTGATGTTCTTCGCCGGGTTCATGCTGGCCTCGGTACTGTCCTGCTTCCTGATTGCGGCGCTGGTGAATCTGTTGCGCAAAAATGCATCACCCACCTGGCAGCGGGTGAGTCATGGCGCGTGCGGTTTGGTATTAATCTACCTGGCAGTTTTGGCCGCTCAGGGTATATGAAGTTATATATCGCGTACCTCTTATCTGAACACACTCTGAACGTCGGGCATTTTAATTATCCATCCGTTGACATTTTGTAACTGGCTGAGTAGATTGCCCGTGCCCACAACTTGGGCCTTTTTTAAAACTCACAAAAGAAGCCAATGGACACAGTATCTAGTCGCTGTCCGAGCACCGCGTTGGCGGGCATCGGGCGCAAAACCCAGAATATGACAGGACTCGCCTCCCCGGTCCGGTAAGCTGCGCTAGAGCTTGATGCTCCACCGTAACTGCCTCACCGGTCGCCCGTCCGGTCCAGAGGTGTGTTATGACCTTCCAAACCCAAGTTTTACTTGATGTGCGCACGCAAGCCCTGGCCCTGCGTGCCAAGCTGTGCCGTGCCCCTGCCGGATTTTTTCCGGTGCGTTCGGCCTTTGTCACCCCCTCCCCTCAAGACCCACAGAGACCGAAGGTTTTCAGCCTGGGTCTTTGCGCTGCCTGACCTGCTGAAAACAGCAACTACTGATCAATACCCTGGTGTTCTTCAAGAACAACTCCAGTTGTATTGCGCTGCGCGTTAGTTAACTAACGCCCAGACAAACTCTATGTAAGCCCCTATTTAAACCGATCGCGAAGTTTGCGGCTCGGCATGCTTTCGCTCGCCTGTCACCGGGTCAGCATCGGGTATGTTTTGTCGAAAAATTGGCGACAGGAGTACACACAATGAGCACCCTGAAAAACACGCCACTGCTTAAAAAAACTGCCAGCGACGCCGACACCAAACTGTCGATGCGTGCCGCCCGCGAAGCCCACAATGGCCTGTCAGCTACCTTGGCCAACCTACGTGCCACCCAGGAAGGCCTGACCGAATTGGACGCCGCCGCCCGCCTACAACGCGAAGGCTACAACGAGGTCGCCCATGACAAGCCGCCCCACGCCCTTATCCAGTTCCTACAGGCCCTGAACAACCCCTTTATCTACGTGCTGATGACCCTGGGTGGCATCAGCTTCGTCACCGATTGCTGGCTACCGATGCAGGCCGGTGAAGACGCTGATCCGACCAAAGTCATCATCATCATGACCATGGTATTGCTCAGCAGCCTGCTGCGGTTCTGGCAGGAGCACCGTTCGGCAAAATCCGCCGAGGCCTTGAAGGCCATGGTGCGTACCACCGCGACGGTGCTGCGCCGTGGGCAAGTGGGCGGCGAGCCGAGCCTGCGGGAAGTGCCGATGCGCGACCTGGTAGCCGGCGATATCGTGCAGCTCTCGGCCGGCGACATGATCCCAGCGGATATCCGCCTGATCGAATCCCGCGACCTGTTTATCAGCCAGGCGGTGCTCACCGGCGAAGCCCTGCCCGTGGAGAAGTACGACACCCTCGGCGACGTGACGCAAAAATCCGCGGCGTACTTGGCCGCCGACCAAAACAACCTGCTGGATTTGCCGAACATCTGCTTTATGGGCACCAACGTGGTCAGCGGCCGCGCCAAAGCCGTCGTGGTCGCCACTGGACCGCGCACGTATTTCGGTTCACTGGCTAAGGCAATTGTCGGCTCGCGGGTGCAAACCGCGTTCGATCGCGGGGTGAACAGCGTCAGTTGGCTGCTGATCCGCTTCATGCTGGTGATGGTGCCGATTGTGTTCTTCCTCAACGGCTTCTCCAAAGGCGATTGGGGCGACGCGTTCCTGTTCGCCCTGGCGGTGGCGGTGGGGCTCACCCCGGAAATGCTGCCGATGATCGTCAGCGCCAACCTGGCCAAGGGCGCCACCGCCATGGCCAAGCGCAAAGTGGTGGTCAAGCGCCTCAACGCGATCCAGAACTTCGGCTCGATGGATGTGCTGTGTACCGACAAGACCGGCACCCTGACCCAGGACAAGATCATCCTCGAACACCACGTCAACGCTTTCGGCCAGCGCGATGATGGGGTACTGACCCTGGCCTGGCTCAACAGCCATCACCAAAGCGGCATGAAAAACCTGATGGACCAGGCCGTGGTGCAGTTTTCGCAACATAACCCCAAGTTCCAGGTGCCGTTTGCCTACAGCAAGGTCGATGAATTGCCCTTCGACTTTGTACGCCGTCGCCTGTCCATCGTGGTCAAGGACCCCGCGGGAGACCAACTGCTGGTGTGCAAAGGCGCCGTGGAAGAGATGCTGAGCATTTGCACCCATGTGATGGAAAGTGGCGATGCCGTGCCGCTGGATGAACGCCGCCGCAACGAGTTGCTGGCGCTGACCAACGACTACAACGAAGACGGCTTCCGCGTGCTGGTGGTGGCGACCCGCGCTATTCCCCAAGCGTTGGCCCGCCGGCAGTACACCACCGCCGATGAGCGCAACCTGGTGATGCAGGGCTTCCTGACTTTCCTCGACCCGCCAAAGGAAACCGCAGGGCCGGCGATTGCCGCGCTGCAACAGATCGGCGTGGCGGTGAAGGTACTCACCGGCGATAACGCCGTGGTCACCAGCAAGATCTGCCGCCAGGTCGGCCTCGACCCAGGGCAGCCGCTGCTCGGCGCAGAAATCGAAGGTATGGACGACGCCACCCTGCTGCGCCGCGTGGAAGAACGTACGGTATTCGCCAAGCTCACACCGCTGCAGAAGTCCCGCGTGCTCAAGGCGCTGCAAGCCAACGGCCATACCGTGGGTTTCCTCGGCGACGGCATCAACGATGCGCCTGCGCTGCGCGATGCCGACGTGGGGATTTCGGTAGACAGCGGCACGGATATCGCCAAGGAATCAGCCGATATCATCCTGCTGGAAAAAAGCCTGATGGTGCTGGAAGAAGGCGTGCTCAAAGGCCGCGAGACCTTCGGCAATATCATGAAGTACCTGAACATGACCGCCAGCTCCAACTTCGGCAACGTGTTCTCGGTGCTGGTGGCCAGCGCGTTCATCCCGTTCCTGCCGATGCTGTCGATCCATTTGCTGCTGCAAAACCTGATGTACGACATCTCCCAACTGGCCTTGCCGTGGGACAAGATGGACAAGGAATACCTGGCCAAGCCGCGCAAGTGGGATGCAAAAAACATCGGCCGGTTCATGGTCTGGATCGGGCCTACCTCGTCGATCTTCGACATCACCACGTTTGCGCTGATGTGGTACGTGTTTTCGGCCAACAGCGTGCAAATGCAGACCCTGTTCCAGTCCGGCTGGTTCATTGAGGGGCTGCTCTCGCAAACCCTGGTGGTGCACATGTTGCGCACCCGCAAGATCCCGTTCTTCCAGAGCACGGCGGCCTGGCCGGTATTGATGATGACCGGCGTGGTGATTGCGTTGGGTATCTACGTGCCCTTCTCGCCGCTGGGCACCCTGGTGGGCCTTGAGCCGCTGCCGCTGGCGTACTTCCCATGGCTGGTGGGCACCTTGCTCAGCTACTGCTGCGTGGCCCAACTGATGAAAACGATCTACATCCGCCGCTTCAAGCAGTGGTACTGATCAGGTTTTACACCGCTGGGTGAGCCTGCTGCTCCAGGTGCACTTGCAGTTGCGGGTTGATTTGCAATTGGCCCGCCAGGTCGTCGAGGTAATTACGTTCGGCGTCCTGCTGGTCGTCCACCAGCATCACACTGGCCAGGTACACCTCGGCCGCCAACGCCGGGTCGCCAGCGAATTCGGCAAAGTCCGTGGCATCCAGGGGCTTGGCGACTTCAGCGTCGAGCCACTGCTGCAACTGCGGGTCGTTGGTGTGCTTGCCCAGCTCACTGGCGATCATCTGCTGCTCTTGCTCATCGATACGCCCGTCCGCCTTGGCCGCCGCGATCAGGGCGCGCAACACGGCGTGGCTGTGGGCTTCGGCAGCGGCGCCATCGAGTTGGTCGACCGTCTGGAACGCTTGCTGGGGTGCACTGGCCTGCTGGCGTTGCCAGGCTTGATAGGCCTGGAAGGCCGCCATGCCAAGGGATGCCAGCGCCGCGTAGTTCATGCCGCCGGAACGTCCTGAGGCCGTACGTGGCGCCGCACCACCGCCCAGCATGCCGCCCAGGCCACCCAGCAAATCACCCAGGCCGCCACCGGCCGAGGCATTGCCGGTGCTGGTGCCTTTCAAGAGACCGCCGAGCAAGCCACCCAGGCCACCGCCCGAGGAGCCACCGCCTGGTTGCCCGGCGCGCAGGAGTTGTTCGAGTAGATCGCTGGTGTTCATGGTGTCACCCTCCGAAGGCCCAGTAATGGCGTCTAACAACCATAGCCCGCGCCCGCCGGAACACCATGACCGCCGGGCGGGCACGGCTTATGATGGCGCCACTGCGCCGACGAGAGAAACCCAGGTGAACCGGACCGAACACATCGCGCTACTGGCGCACTACAACCAATGGATGAACCGCAAGCTCTACCACGCGGCCGCCACCCTGAGCGATGAACAGTTGGCCATGGACCGGCAGGCATTTTTCGGTTCGATCTTGGGCACGCTCAACCACCTGGCATTGGGCGATACGGTGTGGCTCAAGCGCTTCGCCTTGCACCCGGCGGGCTATTCAGCGCTGGCGCCGCTGGAAGCCATCGCCACGCCCACCGACCTCAGGCAACTGGTATTTGCCGATATCCGCCAGCTTGCTGCCCATCGCGCCTGGCTGGACCAACTGATCATCGATTGGGTGCAGACGGTGCAGGCGCCGGACCTGGATCACCGCCTGCACTACCAAAACATGCGCGGAATGCCGGCGCACAAGAACTTCTTCAGCCTGCTGGTGCATTTCTTCAACCACCAGACCCACCACCGGGGCCAGGCGACAACCTTGCTGACCCAGGCGGGCGTGGATGTGGGGGACACCGACCTGTTGGCGCTTATTGATTGAACTCGGCGTAGGCCTGCAACAACCGTGGGAAGTCTTGGGGTTTGGGCAGTTGCGCAAAGCTTTCCACCGCTGGGGTCGAAGCCCAGGGCAGCTTCTCGCTTGTCCAGGTCTCCATGAACGGCACGTATCCACGGGCGTTATCCAGCAATGTAGCGCGTACATTGACGAACTCGTCAATGCCATGGGGGCGAGTAAACAGCCAGCTCATGCAGTGCGGGCAACAGTAGTGGCGGTCCATCCCGTGCAAGCCGCCGACAACCGGGCAGCCTTGGGTCACGGTGAAGCTGGCGGCGGGGATCAGCGCACTCAGGGAAAACGCGCTGGACGTCATCTTCTGACAGCCAGTGCAGTGACAAGCCATGGTAATCACCGGGGCCTGGCTGACGCTGAAACGCACACGGTTGCAGCGGCAACTGCCCTCTTGCGGCAGGGTTTCGACGCTCATCATTACTTCCTTTTTATGACTGGGTGCACGCAGGGTAACAAACAAAAGCGAACGCGGCTGTGTGGGCGGGGTCACTATTTTGAGGTGTCGGGAAAACTACTCCCGCCCTCCCCCTTAAGAAGGAGATCCTCACATGGTCATTCACTTCAAGGTCGCCGGCCACTTGGCCTGCGGCCATCACGGCACCAACCTCCCTTCCAGCACCGAGCTGAACCGGGTCAAATGCCGCACTTGCCGCAATACCGATGCCTACAAAGAAGCACGCCGGGTGCAGCGTAATGCGGCCCGCCGCGCCAACCGCAAGGCCAAGACGCATACTGCAGTGGACTGGCGCAGTGCGTGGACGCAGCGCCTGACCGACTTGCCGGGGTTACAGCGGTTGCCGCGCGGGTTCAGTGGGCAGGGGTTTGTGTGAAGTCCTGATCAGTTATTCAAAGACTGAGCTTGTGTGGGAGCGGGCTTGCTCGCGAAGGCGGTGTGTCAGTCGCCTTTGCATTCGCTGACACTGCGCATTCGCGAGCAAGCCCGCTCCCACAGGGGGGGTGTGGTGGGATTAGTAGGCAGGCAGGCCCCATGACGCTGGCGTGAAGGCTTCAAGGCTCTGCAAGCGTTTGTCAGCATGCCGGAACTTCTCCTCCGGCATCGCAGGGTCCGGGATAGCCACCGCATACATCCCCGCCGCCTTCGCCGCTGTAATGCCAAACGGCGAGTCCTCGAACACCAGGCAATCGCTCGGCACCACCCCCAAACGCTGGGCCGCCACCAGGAAAATATCCGGTGCCGGCTTGGCCGCGCCCACCTGTGGGTCGTCCGCCGTGACAATCGCGTCAAACAACCCGAACCATTCCCGATGCCGACTGATCTTCAACTCAAAGTAATGCCGCGATGAGCTGGTGCCCACCGCAATGGGCACGCCCTGGGCCGACAGGTGCCGCACCAGCGCTTCGGCACCCGCCATGGCGGCGGCCTGGGGAAAGCGCTCGTTCATCAGCGGTGTACGCAGTTCCAGGAACACCTCTGGGCTAATCGGCAGCTCCAGCGCGCGCACGATATAACTCGCCAGGTCATATGCGCCCAGGCCAATGGTGTTTTGCTTGAGCTGCCAGTCAAACGCCCGGCCACGGTAGCGGTCGGAAATGATCTGGGTGACTTCGGTATAGACGCCCTCGGTGTCGAGCAACAAGCCGTCCATATCGAAAATCACGGCCTTGATCTGCGGTGTATTCATCCGTCGTTATCCTCAAGTGCGCCCGGCGTAATGGTCGATCAAGCGGTTGAGCAGGATGGCCAACACGATGATCACGCCGGTAATCGCCATTTGATAAAACGAACCCAGCCCCAGCAAATTGAAGATATTGCGCAGCACTTGCAGCAACATCACCGCCACTGCCGTACCCACCACGCTGCCGCGCCCGCCGAACAGGCTGGTGCCGCCCAGCACCACGGCGGCGATGGCGTCCAGCTCAAGGCCTTGGGCGGCCGTGGGTTGGCCAACGTGCAGGCGCGAGGTCATCAGCAGCCCGGCAAACGCCGCCAATGCACCGCAGATGGCAAACACGCCAATGGTGACTGCCCGTACCGGCACGCCGGACAAGCGCGCTGCTTCGAGGTTGCCGCCAGTAGCCAGCACGTATTCGCCAAACACGGTGTAGCGCAGCACCAGCCAGGCGATCACGGTGATCAGGATAAAAATCAGCCCCAGCACCGGGAACGCAATGCCCGCGCTCGGCAGGATGTCGATCATCGACGAACCAAAGCCGGTGAAGCTCGCTGGCAAGCCACCGATCGGCGCGCCATCGGACGCCAAAAACGTCGCCCCGCGCAACGACACCAGCCCGGCCAGGGTGATGATAAAACTGGGGACTTTGCCAAAGACGGTCAGGCTGCCCATCAACGTGCCAATCGCCAGCCCCACCAGCAATGTGGCCGGTACTGCAAGCCAACCGCTGACCTGATTCTGCAACAGCACCGCCACCAGGATGCCGCCGAACGCGCACAAACTGCCCACCGACAGGTCGATATTGGCGGTGAGGATCACAAAGGTCATGCCAATGGCGACAATCCCCACAATCGCGCCTTGCTGGAACAGGTTGGCGATGTTGCCGAAGGTCAGAAAGTCATCCGACAGGAACGTCGCCACTGCCACGGCGAACAGGAATATGAACACGAAGTTGTAGCGCATCACCCATTCCAGCACCGCGCTGCGGCGGCTGGGGGCAAGGGCGACGGGCTTGTCGAACACGGGTGTTGGGTTACTGGCGATAGTCATGGTTCTACACTCTTTTACCAATAAGGATGGCCTGGTCGATCTGGTCGCGACTGGCACTCAATGGGTCAAAACACACCGCGTTGCGCCCCTCGTGCATGACCCAGATCCGGTCACAATTGACGTACAACTCATCCAGCTCACTGCTGGCCACCAACACGCCCGCGCCTTCCTGCGCGAGGCTGCGGGCCAAGGCATACAGGTCGGCCTTGGCGCCCACATCCAGGCCGCGGCTGGGCTCGTCCAGCAACAGCAGGCGTGCGCCGTCGATCACCCACTTGGCCATGACCACTTTCTGCTGGTTGCCACCGGACAACTGGCGCACCGGTTGTTCCAGGTTGTCGAGCTTGGTTTGCAGGCGTTGCAGCACCGGGCCGGCGCGGTCCTTGGCCTGGCGGTGGGAAAACCAGCGCAGATGGCGAGCGTGCACCAGGCAGGCATTGCGGTAGATCGGCGCGTCCAGCAACAGGCCTTCGGTCTTGCGGTTTTCCGGCACTAGGCCGACGCCTTTGCGGATGGCCTGGCGTGAAGTCAGCGGCTGATAGGGCTCGCCGAACAGTTCCACATCGCTGTCGTTGCGCCCTACCCCAAACAGCGCCTTGAGCAAGGTGCTGCGGCCGGCGCCGTTCAAGCCTGCAAGGCCGACGATTTCACCCTGGCGCACTTGTAGTTCTCGTACGTCCAAGCCTTGCGCGCCTTGCAGGCGGCGGATGTTCAGGGCCAAGTCTTCGCGCGGCGGTTGACGCGGGCTGCGTTCGAGCAAGTCGCGGTGTTCACCGACCACCGCCGCAATCAGCGCTTGGTCATCGATCTGTGCCAATTCATGGGTTTGCAACGTACGCCCGGCGCGCAGCACCGTGACGCGGTCGCCGATTTCGCGGATCTCATTCAGACGATGGCTCACATACAGCACGGCCACGCCAGCGGCAGTGATCTCACGAATCACCTGGAACACCTGCTTAAGCTCGGTTTCGTTCAGCGCGGCAGACGGTTCATCCATCACCACCACCTTGGCCTCGCAGGTCAGCGCGCGGGCGATGGCCGCCAGTTGCTGGTTGGCAATCGACAGGCTGCCCACGCGGTCGGTGCTGGCAAAATTTGCCCCCACCCGCTGCAAGGCGGCCTTGGCCAACGCGCTGCGCTTGCGCCGGTCGATCATGCCGAAGCGCCGTGGCGCATAGCCGAGCATCAGGTTTTCTTCGACGGTCATTTGCGGGATCAGATCCAGTTCCTGGTAGATCATCGCGATCCCGGCCTGGCGAGCCTGTTGCGGGTTCTTCAACTCCACCGGGGTGCCTGCGATGGACATCTCGCCGCCGTCCGGGCGGTGGGCACCAGCGACGATCTTCAACAGCGTACTTTTGCCCGCGCCATTGGCGCCCAGCAGGCAGTGCACTTCACCGGGGCGTACGTCGAGAGATGCATCGGTCAACGCAATCACATTCGGTGGGAAGCGTTTGCTGACATGGCGTATTTCCAGGGCCAACTCATTCATGATCCTGCTCCAGCAAATAGCGGGCGGTGGCGGCGTCGGTGGCCAGCACGTTGACGTAACCGGCGTTGACGCTGGCGTGCACGATGCGGTGCTTGTGGCTGCCGACGCACACGGCAATCGACCATTCCTTGTCACGCAGGGCCGACAGGCGCAGGCCCAGGGTGCGTGCATCCAGTTCGGGCAGCACCGGTTCGCCGTCCATGCCGATAAAACGGCCCATGATGTCGCCGACGGCGCCGAGGCGTTCGAGCTCGGCGAGCATGGGCCGGTCGATATAGCCGGACTCCAGCAACACCGAGTGGTCGGACAGCTCCCCCAAGCTGAAACAGGCCACCGGTGCCTGTTCCCCCAAGCGCATGACCTGGGCAATCACCGGGTCCTGCTCCAGCGCTTGGCGGGTATCGGCATGGCCGAGGATCGCTGGCACCGGCAGCAAAGTAGCCTGGCCGCGCGCCGCCTGGGCAAAACGCTCGGCGACGTTGTGGTTGGGCTCCCCGGTGGAGCGCGTGTTGATCGCGCCATTGAGCAGTACCACATTGACCCCTTCGTTCCAGCGCGGCACCAGCCACTGGGCCATCTTGGTCAGGGTGCGACCCCACGACACGCCGATCAGCGCTGGCATCGGTTGCAGGTTGCACAGGTAGCGCGCAGCGGCCTGGGTCACCACGTTGAGGGCGTCGTCATCCTCCACGTCCAGCACCAACGCTTCACGCAAACCGAAGCGGCGCTGCAAGGCCACTTCCAGGCTTGGCACACGGGCCGAATGGGCGACGATATCAATGCGCACCACCCCGCAATCGCGCGCTTCGCGCAGCAAGCGGCTGACTTGCCAGCGGGTCAGGCCGGTCTCTTTGGAGATTTCGCTCTGGGTCTTTTCCAGGTCGAAGTACAGCTTGGCGACCTGCACCATCAAGTCGTCGCGCTGGGAGTCGGCGCTGGGTTTGGGTGACAGCGATTCGGCGCTCATGCTGCCGGCCTTACGCCGAGCACGCGGTTCGCCGGCGGCTTGCAGCTGATGGGCGCCACGCTGTCGGTGGCAGCGCGGTAACGGCCGAGCAGTTCGATGTATTGCTCGTGGGCGTAGGGGTCGGGTTCGATCAGGCGGCCGGTGGTGGTGAACGCGCTGGCGGCCTGTTGCAAGTCACTGAACTCGCCGAGGGCGCAGGCGGCAGCGGCGGCAGTGCCGATCAGCGTGAGGTTGTCGTGGGGCACCATTTCAAAGGGTACACCGGTGGCGTCGACGGTAGCCTGCAACCACAGCGGGTTTTTCTGGAAGCCCCCGGCGGCGACCACGCGGGTGATCTCGATGCCTTCGCTGCGCCAGGTGTGGAAGATGTTCGCCGAGCCCAGCGCGATGGCTTCCACCGAGGCGCGATACAGGTCGTGGCGGTCGTGGTTGAGGGACAGGCCCATGATCGCCCCGCGCATGTCCGGCGAGCGGTACGGCGTGCGGTTGCCCATCCAGTAATCCAGTACCAAAAGCCCCGTAGAGCCCGGTTGTAACTGGGCTGCCTGGCGGATCAGCTGTTGATGGCCGGCGTCGTCCAGACCGAACATTTTTTGCGCCAGCCAATTGAGGATCGAACCGGCCGAGACTTGCCCGCCTTCCATCAGCCATTGGCCGTCGAGCAAGGCGTCGGGGTAAGGCCCCCAGATGCCGGGCACGTCGATGCGTTTGGGGGTGTGCATCAATTGCACCACCGATGTGCCGCCGATAAACAGCAGCTCACCAGCGCCCGTAGTACCGGCGCTGAGCATGGCCATATGGGCGTCGATGCCGCCTTGGGCCACCAGGGTGTCACGACTCAACCCCAAATGATTGGCGGCTTCACCCGTCAGTGGGCCGATGCGTCCGCCAACCTTGATCACCTCGGTGGGGAGTTTTTCTGCCAGCTCCGGGATGCCCAGTTCGGCGTAAAGCTCCACCGGGAAACGTTGCTGCAAGGTGTCGTAGTTCCATTTGCAGCTGGCATTGAGCTGGGAGGCGACCCAGCGTCCGGTGAGCTGGAAGTTAATCCAGTCCACGGCTTCACAAATACGTGCGGCTTGGCGATACACCTCGGGCTGGTGCTCGGCCAGCCACATGGCCTTGGGCACCAGCCATTCCACCGCATCGCCACCCTGGTTCATCATCGGGTGGGTGATGTGAGCGGTGCGTGCTGACTCGACGGCGGCGCGGCAATCCATCCAGAGCAACGCCGGGGCCAAAGGTTGGCCGTCGGCTTGGGCTGCGACCACTGTCGAGGCGGTGGTTGCCACACACACCGCCGCCACTTGCGGGTGCCCGGCCTGGCTCATCAATTGCCGACAGGCCTTGCCCAGTGCCGACCACCAGTCGGCTGGCGCCTGTTCGGCCCAACCCAATTGCGGGTATTGCGTGGGGTAAGGCGCCTCGGCCACCTGCACCAGTTTGTGGCTGTGCAGGTCATACAAACCGGCCCGCACCCCACCTGTTCCGAAATCCAGTCCCAACAACAAGGTCATCGGTCGTCCTCCTGCGTCTTATGCTGCCGACGCTTTTTGTTTTAAACCCTGCAACGGCGGGCGTTGCAGGGCGGGGCCAATCACACGCACATCAAGGGCGGAAAATCACCTTGGCCGCCACTTCACTGCGGTCGGCGTAACGCTGGAACATCGACGGCAACTCGGTCAGCGGCAGGTCGTGGGTGATCATGAATTTCCACTGCAAGTCACCCGAGGCCAGCTTGTCGATGGAGGCGGTCCACTCATCCCCCGGGAACGGTGCGGAGAACGAGTTCCAGGCGCCGTGCAGGGAGATTTCCTGGCGCAGAAAGTGCGAAAAAGTCGCAGTGCTCAGCGGCACTTCACCAGCTGGAATCCCGATAAACACCACATGCCCACCGGCCTTGGTCAATTGCACCGCCTGGTTGATGGAGCTGGGATGGCCCGCCGCTTCAATCACCAGTTGGCAACGTGGCAAGTCGGCATCCGAGGCGCCACTGAGCAAGGTGTGGGTAGCACCGGCTTCGCGGGCCATGGCGAGCTTCTCTTCGGCAATGTCGATGGCGACGATATCTTTGGCGCCCATGATGCGCAGCCACTGGATCACAAACAGGCCAATCGGCCCGCAACCGACCACTGCGCCGCTCTGCCCGGCCTTAAAGTCCGACTTCCAGATGGCATGCAGGGCAATCGCCGCCGGGTCCACCAGAGACGCGGCAATCGGGTCCATGCCCACTGGCACCTTGATCAGGTTGCTCAGCGGCACGTTGACGTATTCGGCGTAGGCGCCATCGCGGCGGCTGCCAAAGTAGTCGTAGCGCTCGCAGCGTGATGGGAAACCACGGGCGTACTGATCGCTGGTCACGTCGGGAATCATCGGTGGCACGGTAACCAGTTCACCAATGGTGTAACCCTCGACGCCGCTGCCGATCTCTTCGATAAAGCCTGCGAACTCATGCCCGCAGATCAGCGGCATCACGTGGGCGCCTTTGCTCAGCATGCGTGGAATATCCGAGCCGCACACGCCGCAGGCAGCGACGCGCACCAGGGCATGGCCGGCTTTTACGGCAGGTTTTGGAACGTCTTCGACCCGGATATCACCCGGTTTGTACATGACGGCAGCTTTCACAGTGAATTCCCCTGTTGGATAGGCAATGTAGGTGTTCAGCGCGACTCAGAGTGCGCCGGGACGGTATTCGCCGAAGGTGGCGTCGTGCTTGATCTCGGCCGCATCTGCCTTGGTCACGACTTTGGTACCGGCATCGACAAACGCCGGGATGGTCTTGCCGCTGATCAGACCGCGGGCCGCTTCAATCGCAACTTCGCCGAGGTAGCGAGGGTCGTTGAGGGCGGTGGCGACGTATTGGTCGCCGTTCTGGATGGCGTTGATGGCTTCCGACAAGCCATCCACACCGGCGACCAGTACGTTTTTCTTGCCGCTTTCGTTGAGCACTTGCAGGGCGCCCATGGCCATGTCGTCGTTGTGGGCGATCACAGCCTTGAGGTCGGGGTGGGCTTGCAGCAGGTCTTGCATCGCGGTAACGGCGTTGGCACGCATGTATTCGCTGTAAGGGCCGTCGATGATTTTGAAGTCGGTGCCGGCCAGGGCGGTGTGGAAGCCTTTGCGGCGCTCTTTCATCACAGTGCCGCCGGCATCGCCCTGGATCTCGATGATCTTGCCGTTGACCACGCCTTTTTGTTTGAGCGCGGCCACCAGCGCCTTGCCGGACAGCTCGCCCATCTCGGCGTTGTTACGCCCAATGGTGGCGGCGACCGGCGCGTTGATAGCGCGGTCCACGGCAATGACCGGGACTTTGGCGCGCTTGGCTGCTTCCAGGGAGGCGCCCACGGCATCCGGGTTGACGGCGTTGATGATCAGCACGTCGACCTTGCGGGTCAGCAGGTCCTGGATATCGTTGTTCTGCTTGCTGATGTCGCCGTTGGCATCGAGGAAGATCAACTCGTCACCGTCCTTGGCCGCAGCGGCCTTGGCGCCGTCACGCAGCTGCACATAGAACGGGGATTGGAGGGTGACCTGGCTGAAACCGATCTTCAGATCCTTGGCCTGGGCATTGAGGGCCAGTACCGAGGCCGCGACAGCCAGAGCAAGGGACAGCACACGAACAGGTTTACGGGCTATCTGGAGCATGGTGATTCCTATTTTTATTGTTGTCTGGATTCGGGTACGACCTTCAGGGAGGTCGTACTCACAAATGTGAACAGCGATCACATTTGAAAAACTATGCCTTGTGCTCGAGAGTGTCAAGGCTATTTTGTTAGAATCCAAACATACGATATAAAAATCACACAACCAGTATTGCCCCACCCTCCCGGATAACCTGCTGCTGGCCCGGGGACAAGCCTGGGTCGCTGATGACCCGTTGGAAATCAGCCAAATCGGCAAAATGCGCCGCGCGCACCTGATCGAATTTACTGTGGTCGGCCACCAGCACGCAGCTTTGCGCTCGAGCCATAACCCGGCGCTTCACATCCACTTCATTGAGGTTGTAGCAGGTCACACCCTGGGCCGCGCTGACCCCGGCGGCAGAGATAAACGCCCAGGCGAAGCGGATGCCATCAATGATCCCGGCTTCGGCACGGCTTTCGAACACCAGGTTGCGCCGATCCAGCATGCCGCCACACAAAATCACCGTACACAGGGGCTTTTGCTGGAGTTTGAGCAGCACATTGACGGAGTTGCACAGCGCCGTGAACTCCAGGTCGTCGGGCAAAGCATCGACGATAAACGGCGTGGTGGTGCCGCAATCGATGAAGATCGTATCGCCTGGGCGCACCAGGCTGGCGGCATGCTGGCCGATCTGGCGCTTCTCGGCGATGTTGCGCAGGTCTTGCTCCGTCACTTGGTAGTCAGGCTCCGGCGCGCCACTGCGGGTGACGTGGCCGCCCAGCAGGCGCAGGCCTTGGGCGTTGTCGGCCAAATCGCGGCGCAAGGTCATTTCCGACACCCCAAGCAACGCCGCCATCTCCCGCAGATGCACCGCTGCCTCACCTTGCAAGGCCCTGTGCATGGCTTTGAATCGTTCGGTTTTCTTTGAATCCACTGCGCTTTCACCCTGATCGAATGCGGCCGAGTGACAAAACGGCTCACAAAATCCATTTACAATGTTATTAATTTCACATTTAATGCATTCAACTTAACACAAACAGGCTTTTCCCAGCACCCTCTCCCACAGGACTTCTGCCATGCCTAAAGACGCCTCCTCCCTCGCCGCCTACATCGACCACACGCTACTCGTCGCCGACGCTTCCCAGGCGAGCATTCGCCTGCTGTGCGATGAGGCCCGTCAATATGGCTTCAAGTCCGTGTGCGTCAATAGTGCCAATGTGCCGCTGGCGGCCGAGTGCCTGGCGGGTGCGCCGTCGCTGGTGTGCGCCGTGGTGGGCTTCCCTCTGGGCGCGGGCCTCAGTGCTGCCAAGGCCCATGAAGCCCACTTGGCCATCCAGGCTGGTGCGCGGGAAATCGACATGGTGCTCAACATCGGTTTGTTGAAGGACGGCCTGCTGGACCTGGTGCGCGATGACATCGCCCAAGTGCTCAAGGCCTGCGGCGAAGTGCCGCTAAAAGTGATCCTGGAAACCGGCCTGCTCAACGATGAACAGAAGACCCAGGCCTGCGTGATTTGCCGGGAATTGAACGTGGCCTTCGTCAAAACCTCCACCGGTTTCGGCCATGGCGGCGCGACATTGGCCGATGTGCGCCTGATGCGCGAAGTGGTCGGCCCGGTGATCGGCGTAAAAGCCTCTGGCGGCGTGCGTGACGTGGCGACCGCCCAGGCGATGATCGAAGCCGGCGCCACGCGCTTGGGCAGCAGCTCAGGAATTGCGATTGTCAGTGGTGCGTCGGCGGCAGTGGGGGCTTACTAAAGGTTTGGGGAATTCTCTAAAGGGCACTGTAGATCACTGATCTATCGAGCTTTTTCCTACCTGCGCCAACGCAACAAAGCTGTTATTCGACCTTGCGTAGACGCGCCTGGGCCTATATATTCCCAACCCTGCAACACCGCGCTACCGCCCGAATGGCGAAACTGGTAGACGCATGGGACTTAAAATCCCCCGCTCGTAAGGGCGTCCCGGTTCGATTCCGGGTTCGGGCACCATCTCTTGTTCCATGGACAGCCAATAAAGTCCATGAAACCCTTTAAAACCCGCCACTTGGCGGGTTTTTTCGTTTGGGGCAGTCCGTCGGTTTCCAGCTGATTCCAACGTGTTTAGGGGTACGATTTGGGGTACAAGGCAGTTCGATAAAAGGTAGTACCCTTATGTCGCGCACCACGACTCCCTTTTCAGATGCGGCTTTACCTATCCACGCGTCAGTGATGATCGCCAGATGAAATACCGGAGGCTTTGCGGGCCCCTCAGTACATGTCCAGAAAATTGGCGTCGATATCCGCGATCGCCGCTACTAACAACGCTTGCGTCGCCAGTGCTTCTTCAGCGCTGCCCGGTAAACAGTTGAAGTATTTATCATCGATAATCGCGCCCTGAATGCCCTCGTCATCCTTGGCGATCCATACCCGCACTTGGCCTTCATCGATCAGGAACTTGCCTACATGCAGTTCAAAACGGCAGCCCCGTGCGTGGTGGATTGCCGTACAGATGTGCCGCACTTTCCAACCTTCCTCGAAGGCTTGAATGGCCTGGATGACCGCGTCCATGTGAGCTCCTGGTGCTTGTGTGGGCCGCAGTCTACTGCACTTTCCTGCAGGATTATGGAGGTTGCGGGATAGAACAGGGTGTTCAGCACGAACACGAGCGGGTGATTCCCGGCGCAGGCCATTGGCGGATGGAAGAAGCCCCTGCGCAGACGATCAAGGGCGTTCGCGACTTCATCGAGAAGTAACACCACAACATAATAAAAATAGATAATTATATTAATTATCAAGATAACAATTTCTGATAATTAGCTTATTCCAAAAAAGAATTTCCAAGCAGTTTTTTATAGATATATCTTCATTTCACAGACCGACCCCATGCCTGGCGGAGGACGTACCCCCGACCACTTGGAGCCCTCAACCGGCTCACATGGACTCTCTCTGATATGCCTGACCTCGCCTCCCCGCTGCCCCTGAAAAAATTTCACCTGTCGCTGCTGACCAGCTCCCTGTTGCTGGCCGCAGCGCCCTCCTTTGCCGAAACCGCCAAGGAGGACGCCAAGCTCGACACGGTGACCGTGATCTCCACCGGCCTGCGTGGCCAGCAGCGCACCGTGGCCGACAGCCCGGCGCCGATTGATGTGATCAACAGCGACCAGTTGCTCAAGACCGGCCGCGCCGAGCTGTCGGAGGCGATTGCCAAGTTGCTGCCGTCGTTCAACTTCGGCACCAATATCGCCGGCTACAACTCGGTGACCCGCCCCTTGAGCAACCGCAGCCTGGGCCCGGCCTACACCCTGGTGCTGGTTAACGGCAAGCGCCGCCACAACGGCGCCACCGGCCAGCGCGGCTCCATCGACAACAGCGGCGCGAACGCGGTGGACATCGACCTGATCCCGGTCAGCGCCGTGGACCATATCGAGGTGCTCAAAGACAGCGCTGCCGCCCAGTACGGCTCGGATGCGGTGGCGGGTGTGATCAATATCATCCTCAAGAACACCAAGAGCGGCGGCCACCTGGAAAGCAGCTACGGCCAGCTGTTTTCAGGCCAAGGCGAGACCATCAAGGTGGCCGGCGACCAAGGCTTCGAGCTTGGCCAAGGCGGTTTCTTTCACCTCTCCGCCGATGCGCGCAAACGCGGCAATGCGTCGTGGAACGACAAGGCCGACAGCAGCGTACGGGCCTTCAGTGACCCGGCCAAGGAAGCGGCCTGGGACCGTGTTGCAATCAAAAACGGCGACCCCGACCTCAAGGCCTTCAACCTGGCCTACAACGCCGAACTGCCCCTGGAAGACCTGACGCTGTATTCGTTCTCCACTTACGGAGAACGCGATGCCGAAGCCGCCAACTACTTCCGCCTGCCCACCGGCACCGCAGCGGTGCCCGAAGTATTCCCCGATGGCTACTTCCCACTGAACAACATCAAGGACCGCGACTATCAATTGCTGTTTGGCGGCAAAGGCCAGGTCGCCGAGTGGAACTGGGACCTGAGCACTACTTACGGGCGCAACAATGTGCACCACTCCAGCGACTTGAACATCAACCCGTCCCTGGGCACCGCCTCGCCGACCAAGTTCGACAACCTGGCGACCTTTCGCTTTGAGCAGTGGGTGAACAACCTCGACTTCACCCGCCGCTACGACAGCCTGTTCAACCTGACCTCCCCAGTGCAGGTGTCGGCGGGCCTGGAGCATCGCTGGGAGCATTTCAGCACCTTCGCCGGTGACCGCGAAGCCTATATCACTGGCACATACCCGGCCGCTTCGGGCGCCCAGGCGGCAGTCACCATCCGCCCGGAGGATGAAGTCAGCCTGATCCGCAACAACTACGCCGGCTACCTCGACCTGGGCTTTGACCTCACCGACCGCTGGTTCCTCGATTTCGCCGGGCGCATCGAACATTACGACGATGACTCGGGCAATACCTTTGGCCTGAAAGTGAACTCGCGGTATGAACTGACCGACACCGTGGCCGTGCGTGGCACGGTCGGCACCGGTTTCCGTGCGCCGTCCCTGACCCAGATCGGCTACACCGTGGCCGACAACCGCGTGGCGGTGGATGCCAACGGCAACGTGGTCCCGGCGGTCACGCGCCTGACCCCTTCAGGCAGCAATCTGGCCAAGGCTCTCGGTGGCGATGATCTCAAGCCGGAGAAGTCGCGCAACCTCGGGCTGGGCCTGACCTGGCAACCGGCGCCGCGTACCAGCATCACCGCCGACGCCTACCTGATCGACATTGATGACCGGATCGCCCTGACCAGCAATATCTACGACCGTGGCAACGGCGCGATCAACGCGATCCTGACCGCGCAAGGCGTGCCCAGCGGCACCTGGGTCAACTACTACACCAATGCGTTCGACACCCGCACCAAGGGCCTGGATATCGTGGCCGACCACACCACGCCACTGGACGCCTGGGGCGATGTGCGCTGGAGCCTGGGTTTCAACTGGAACAAAACCACGATCCAGGACAGCCGCGACACCCCCGCCGCGCTGGCCAATACCGGCGTGACCCTGGTCGGCCGTGACCGTGCCGGTGACCTCACTGACGCGTCACCGAAGACCAAGTGGATTCTGGGCGCCAACTGGAAAATCTCGGACCTGGCGGTGAACCTGCAAACCGCCCGCTATGACGCGGTCAAGACCCTGGCGGTCAACCCCAGCGGCGACCGAAGCTTCGGCGCCAAATGGATCACCGATCTCGACGTGAGCTACACCTTCGTCGACAGCCTGACCGTGAGCATCGGCGGCACCAACATCTTCGACGTGCGCCCCGACAAACACGCGGTCTACAGCAACCTGGGCCTAGCGGCCTACGGCAACCCGCCGTTCTACCCCGGTGGCGGCTACTGGTACACCAAGCTGGCCTACGACTTCTGATCCCCACCTTCAACGTACCCGAATCGCCATACGAGGGCACCCCATTGAATACCTCCAACTTGATGAGCCGTCTGCTGGCACCCTGCGTCCTGGCCTTGAGCCTCGCCGCGTGCTCGCCGGGTAGCGATACCCAGGCGAACAAAACCCTGAACATCGCGTTTTTTGGCGACAACACCACCCTGGTCAGCATCGATCCATTCCAGGTGTATTGGCTGGAACACCGCGTGTTGTTGCGCAATGTCGCCGAGTCCCTGACCGACCAGGACCCAGAGACCGGCAAGATCATTCCCTGGCTGGCCAAAAGCTGGGACGTGAGCGACGACGCGCTGACCTACACCTTCCACCTGCGCCAGGACGTGACGTTCAGCAATGGCGAGCGCTTCGATGCCAAGGCGGTGAAGACTGCGTTCGACAGCGACAAGGCCCTGGCCACCGAATTGCCGGCGACCTTTGGCGCCACGTACCTGGCGGGCTATGACCACGCCGAAGTGGTCGACGATTTCACCGTCAAACTGGTACTCAGCAAGCCAAACGCGGGCTTCCTGCAAGCCACTTCCACCACCAATTTGTCGATTTTGGCGCCAGCGTCGTACGCCCTCACCGTCAAAGAACGTTCGCTGGGCAAGATCATCGGCACCGGGCCTTTTGTACTCGAAAGCTATACCCCGGAAGTCGGTGCACACCTAGTCAAGCGCAAGGGCTATGCCTGGGCCTCGGCCAATATGAAAAACCAGGGTGAAGCGCACCTGGACGCGGTGGACGTTACCTACATCCCCGAAGAAAGCGTGCGCAACGGCCTGTTCCTGCAAGGCAAGGCCGACATCCTGTGGCCGCGCAACCCGTTTTCGGAAGTGGACCTCAAGCTGTTCCAGTCCAAGGGCGCCACCATTCAGAGCCGCTCGCTACCGGGGCCCGCGCTGAACCTGTTCCCCAACACCCGAGGCGAACGCATCTTGGCCGACCAGCAAGTGCGCCTGGCCCTGCAGAAAGCCATCGACCGCAAGAGCTACGCCAGCACCGTGTACAACGCCGAGTTCCCGGTGGTGCAAGGGGTGTTTGACGTGACCACGCCCTACGCCAAAAGCCAGGCTACCAAGCTCGGTTACGACCCGGCCGGCGCCGAGCGCCTGCTGGATGAAGCGGGTTGGGCCAAGGGCGCAGACGGCTACCGGCAGAAAAACGGCAAGCGCCTGAGCCTGAGCTACAACATCAGCCCGGCCGAAACCGCGGGTGACGTGCTGGTCCAGGACCAACTGCGCAAGGTCGGTATCGAGTTGAAACTCAGCGTGGTGACCCGCGCCGAATGGGTGGCCAACAACTCCGCCGGCAACTACGACCTGACCATCAACTACATGACCCGCGCCGACCCGATCATCCTGCAAACTATCCTCGACCCGCGCAGTGCCAACAGTTCCACCGTGGCCACCAACACCTTTGAACCTGCGGTGCTGGACCATGCCAAGGCGTTGTTTGACGCGGGCATCACCGCTACCCAATCCGCCCAGCGCGCGGCCGCCTATGGCGACCTGCAAGACTTGCTGATTGATCAAAGCTCGGCGTTCCCGATCTACGAACGCGTGTGGCAAGCCGCAACCTCGCCCAAGGTGAAGAACTTCCGCTGGACCGCCGAGGGCTTCGCGCTGCTGGGTGATATCGAGATCGGCACGCCATGAGCCGCTACCTGATGGGCCGTGTCGGGCAGGCGCTGCTGGTGTTATGGGGCGCCTATAGCATCACCTACTTCATCCTGTACCTGCTGCCGGGGGACACGCTGTCCTTGATGCTCAGCGCCTCGGGGATGGAAGCCGACTCGCTGTCGGTGGAGGACTTGGCCAAGGCTCGGGCCTATTACGGCTTGGACAAGGGCGTGTTCGAGCAATATTTCAGCTTGCTCTGGGGCGCGGTGCGCGGCGACTTCGGCCAGTCGCTTTCGATGAACCGTCCGGTGGCCGAATTGCTGCTGGAACGGCTGCCGCAAACCTTGTCCCTGGCGGGCTTGGCGATTGTGCTGTCGTTGCTCGGTGGCATTGGCCTGGCCTACCTGACCGCCTATATCCGCTGGCAACCGTTGAAGAAAGCGTTGGCGCGTCTGCCCTCCCTGGGCTTTTCGGTGCCGGTGTTCTGGATGGGGCTGTTGCTGATCCAAGTCTTCGCGTTTGGCCTGGGTTGGTTTCCGGCCACCGGCAGCAAGGGCGTGGAAAGCCTGATTTTGCCAGCGGTCACCCTGGCCATCCCAAGTGCGGCGGTGTACGCCCAGGTGCTGCAACGCAGTTTCCAGGGGGTGTGGCAGGAGTCCTACATCATCACCGCCTACGCCAAGGGCCTTAGCCGCGGCCAGGTGCAGGCGCGCCACGGGTTCAAGAACGCCGCGCTGCCGATCCTCACCCTGATCGGCTTGCAGGTGGGCAATACGGTGTCCGGTGCGGTGCTGGTGGAAACCATCTTTGCCCGCAACGGCATTGGCCGGCTGGCCCAGGAAGCCGTGTTGCGCCAGGACATCCCAGTGGTGCTGGCGATTGTCGCGGTGTCGGCGGCGGCGTTTGTCCTGGTGAACCTGTTGGTCGACTTGCTTTACCCGTGGTTCGACCCACGCATCTCCCACACGCCAAAGGTGTCCTGAACCATGACTGTCCTCGAGCAAAACCTGCGCGGCAACGCCCTCCCGGCCAGCCACCCGCTGTGGCGCCGCCGCAGCCGCTTGCAACGCAGCGCCGCGGTGGTGTTGCCATTGTTGCGCCGGCCCGGTTTCAGCCTGGCGGTGCTGTTGGTGTTATTTGCCTTGGTGTCGGCCGTAGCGCCACACCTGCTGACCAGTTTTGACCCCTACGCCACCTCCCCCGTCGACAAACTGCGCGCCCCCAACCTCACCCACTGGTTCGGCACCGATGAGCTGGGCCGCGACCTGTTTACCCGGGTGGTGTACGGCTCCAGCCTGTCGATGCTGGCGGCCTCGCTGGCGGTGGGCATCGCCCTGTTGGGCGGTTTGGGGCTGGGCATTGTGTCGGGCTTTGCCGGCGGGCGTGTCGACTCGGTGATCATGCGTTTTGTCGATGTATTGCTAGCCCTGCCCGGCGTATTGCTGGCCCTGGCGATTGTCACGGCCATCGGCTTTGGCACGGTGCCGGTGGCCATCGCGGTGGGCGTCGGCATTATTCCGGGGTTCGCCCGCACCACCCGCGCCGAGGTGCTGCGGGTCAAGACCTTGCCCTATGTGGAAGCCGCGCGCCTGGGCGGGGCCAGCTGGGGGCGCACGTTGCTGCTGCACATTTTGCCCAACGCCTGGGGCCCGGTGGCGGTGTTGGCTACGTTGGATTTCGGCGCCGCCATCCTCGCCACCGCTGGGCTGAGTTTCCTGGGTTTTGGCGCTGTGCCGCCCGCCGCCGAATGGGGCACCTTGATCGCCAACGGCCGTCACTTCCTGATCACCGCTCCTTGGGTGTCCCTGCTGCCGGGCCTGTTCCTCGTGGCGGTGGTGTTCAGCCTTAACCATATCGCCCGCACCTTCGAGGAGAACCCGCGATGAGCGCTTTAGTGGATGTTCGTCAACTCAGTGTCAGCTATCGCACCCATGGGCAGGTCAACCAAGCGGTGCGCTCGCTGTCGTTTGCTATTGCACAGGGCGAGACGGTGGCGATTGTCGGCGAGTCGGGCTCGGGCAAGTCCACCCTGGCCAACGCGATCCTTGGCCTGTTGCCAGCCAATGCGCACATCAGCACCGGGCAGTTGTGGGTGGACGGCAACGACCTGACCCACGCCAGCGAACGCCAGAAGCGTGGCGTGCGCGGGCGCACCGTCGGCCTGGTGCCCCAGGACCCGATGGTCAGCCTCAACCCCACGCTGCGTATCGGCCAGCAAATTGCCGAGGCGCTGGTCCTGGGCAAGGGCCAGGGCAAACGTTACCCCGGCGTGGATGCCGACATTGTCGAACTGCTGCAACAGGTGGGCATCAACAACCCAGTGCTGCGCGCCCGCCAGTACCCCCACGAGCTGTCCGGCGGTATGCGCCAGCGCGTGTTGATCGCCATCGCGCTGGCCGGCAACCCGCGCCTGATCATCGCCGACGAACCCACCAGCGCCCTCGACGTGACCGTACAGCGCAAGATCCTCGACCACCTACAACGCCTGGTCAGCGAGCGCGGCATCGCGCTGCTGATCATCACCCATGACCTGGGCGTGGCCACCGACCGCGCCGACCGCATCCTGGTGATGCAACAGGGTGAATTGGTGGAACAGGGGCCACCCGGCCAGATCCTCACCGCGCCGCAGCATGACTACACCCGGGCACTGATTGCGGCGGCGCCGGCGTTCGCCAAGCGGCGTGAACCGCTGATTCGTATCGATCCCATGGAAGAGCCGATCCTGAGCCTGAAGAACGTCGGCAAGACCTTCGCCCTGCCCAAGGTCAAGGGTGAGGACAGCACCTTCGTGGCCCTGGAAAACCTCAACCTGGAGGTGTATGCCGGCCAGACCCTGGCGATTGTCGGCGAGTCCGGCTCCGGCAAAAGCACCGCCCTGCGCATCGCCCTCGGCTTGGAAAAACCGACCCAGGGCCAGGTGTGGTTCGAACAGCAAGACGTGACAAACCTGAGCTGGCGTGAGTTCCGCCCACTGCGCCAGCGCCTGCAACTGGTGCAGCAAAACCCATTTGCCGCCCTCGACCCGCGCTTCACGGTGTTCGACAGCATTGTCGAACCCTTGGTGTCGTTCGGCTTGCTCAAAGGCCCGGCCCTGGAACAGGCGGCACGGGAGCTGATCAGCCGCGTGCATCTGCCAGTGAGTTTCCTCGATCGCCTGCCACGGGAGTTGTCCGGCGGCCAATGCCAACGGGTGGCCATCGCCCGCGCCCTGGCGTTGAAGCCGGATTTGTTGCTGCTGGATGAGCCGGTGAGTGCGCTGGATGTGTCGGTGCAGGCCCACATCCTCGACCTGCTGGAAGAGCTGCAACGGGAGTTGGGCATTGCGTATGTGCTGGTGTCCCACGACCTGTCAGTGGTGGCCAACTTTGCCCATGAGGTATTGGTGCTGCGCAATGGCAAGGTGGTGGAGCAAGGGACGGTGGACCGTATCTTCAACCGCCCGGCCAGCGATTACACTCGGGAACTGATTGCAGCGATTCCGGGGCAACAAGCCACCGCTAGCGCCGCCTGAGAAGCTATTGTAGTGAGCGGGCTTGCCCCGCGCTGGGCTGCGAAGCGGCCCCAGTAAGACCGCCACGGAGTTTCAGGAAGAACGAGTTGTCTGAGTTTAGGGCGGCTTCGCCACCCAGCGCGGGGCAAGCCCGCTCACCACAGAGACCTACAGTTACTGCGCCGAGCAATCCCGAGCCGCAATGCCCTTCTCCTGGGCGTACGCAGCAGACTTGGCTTCGATCAACGGACGCAGGGTTGCGCGGTCGGCCTGAAGCCAATCGGTCACCAGCACCCACTTCTGCCCATCCCACTGCTGCACCCGTGCCGAGCCGCCGCCTTCATGGTCGGCGCAGGACAGTTTCAATGGCGCCAGCAACCCTTCCAAACCCAATGCCTTTAGGCGCGCAGCGTCGATGTCCAAGTGTTCGAAAGCCCAGCGGGTTTCCTCACCATTCAACGCCCGGTTACCAAACTTGGCCTGGCCGGTGCGCAGGGCTTCGACGGCAATCGCGGCGTTGATCAGGCCAATGTTGTAGTAAACCTTGCCGAAGTAGCTGGGGTCCTTGAGGTTGCTCTTGCCCGGATCGAGGATGAACTGCTTAAGCCTGCGGTGGATCTCAAAGGTTTCGCCGCCGGGGAATGGCGCCAGTGCCTGGTAGCCTTTGGCAGCCGTGCCAGCGGGAATCACATCGGCCTCGGAGCCGGCCCATACATCGCCAATCAGGCGATCCACCGGCACGCCAAAGCGCACGGCGGTCTTGATCGCCACCGGCGTGGACACGCCCCAGGTGCGTAGGAACACCCAGGACGGATTGATCTGGCGCACCTGGCGCCATTGGGTAGATTGCTCATTGCCGGGGTCGGCGACCGGGATCTGGATATTTTCGAATCCGTACTTCTCGGCCAACAATTGCATGGCCGCCTGGGTTTCCCGGCCATAAGCCGAGTCGTGGTAGACCGTGACGATCTTCTTGCCCTTGAGCTTGTCCAGCCCGCCTTCACGCTCGGCGATGTAGTTGATGCCCACCGAGGCCTGGCCGTAGTAGTTGAGTAGCAGCGGGAACGCATAGGGAAATACGCGGCCATCGGTGGATTCGGTACGCCCACCGGCCCCGTCGATCAGGGGGATATGGTCCTTGGCGGCACGCTCCATCAACGCATAGGACGCGGGCGTGCTGTGGGTGAAGAAGAACCCGGTGGGCGCGCCGTCCAGGCCGTCCTTGTAGCGCTCGTAGCATTCGATGATGCGGTCGGTCTTCCACTCGGTCTCGCATTCCTGCCAGACCAGCTTGACCCCGTTCACGCCGCCCTCGACCTCGTTGATATAGCGAAAGTAGTCAATTTCCCCCGCCCACCACGGAATACCGCTGGAGGCATAAGCACCCACGCGGTAAGTGGCCAGGGGGATGAACTGTTGATCATTGGCCGCTTGGACGGCGGCCGGCAGCAGTGCGCCCAAGGAACTGAGCGCCACCAGGCTGGCGATGAGTGTGCGTTGCAAAGCGTTGTGCATGGCTGTGGGTTCTTATGAAAAGGGGTCGGTTGGGTCACCCCACCCAACACACAATTCATGCCAACGCTATAAGCCTTTAAATTCAATGACTTGAATTAGATCCCAAACACCACTGGCGGCGCCAATCGGGCAGTTTATTGAACCGCTGTTGCGCCACCAACACTTGCTGACGGGCTCACGCCCGAGCGTTGAGCAAGTCCAGCGCCACATCCACGATCATGTCTTCCTGGCCGCCCACCATACGGCGTTTGCCCAGTTCTACCAGGATGTCGAGGGTCTTGAGGCCGTACTTGGCGGCGGCGATTTCGGCATGGCGCAGGAAGCTTGAATACACACCGGCATAGCCCAGCGCCAGGGTTTCACGGTCGACCCGTACCGGGCGGTCTTGCAGGGGGCGCACGATGTCATCGGCAGCGTCGAGCAAGGTGTACAGGTCGGTGCCGTGGTTCCAGCCGAGGCGGTCGGCGGCGGCGATGAAGACTTCCAGCGGCGCATTACCGGCACCGGCGCCCATGCCGGCGAGACTGGCGTCGATACGGTCACAGCCCTCTTCCACCGCAGTGATGGAGTTGGCCACGCCCAGCGACAGGTTGTGGTGGGCGTGCATACCGGTTTCGGTTTCCGGCTTGAGCGTGGCCTTGAACGCCCGGAACCGGTCGCGTACATCTTGCATGTTCATCGCGCCACCGGAGTCGGCCATGTACACGCAGGTGGCGCCGTAGCTTTCCATCAGCTTGGCTTGGGCGGCCAACTGCTCGGCCGGGATCATGTGGCTCATCATCAAGAAGCCCACGGTGTCCATGCCCAGCTCACGGGCGTATTCGATGTGCTGCTTGGACACATCGGCCTCGGTGCAGTGAGTGGCGATGCGCACCACGCGGGCCCCGGCGTTGTAGGCGGCCTTGAGGTCGTGCACCGTGCCGATACCCGGCAGCAGCAAGGTGGTGATCTTGGCGTGGCTGATCACATCGGCGGCCGCTTCGATCCATTCCAAGTCGGTGTGGGCGGCAAAGCCGTAGTTGAAACTTGAACCTTGCAGACCGTCACCGTGGGCGATTTCGATGGCATCGACCCGTGCCTTGTCGAGTGCGCGGGCGATGTCCTGTACGTTCTGGATCGAATACTGGTGGCGGACCGCATGGCTGCCATCGCGCAGGGTTACGTCGGAGATATACAGCTTTTTAGTCATGTCGGTTTCCTTAGGCCTTCAGCAGCGACTGCGCCATACGCTCGGCGGTTGCCAAGGCTGCAGACGTCATGATGTCGAGATTGCCGGCGTAGGCTGGCAGGTAGTGGGCGGCGCCTTCGACCTCAAGGAACACAGAAGTCTTGAGCCCCGAGAACGTGCCCAGGCCTGGCAGGTGCAGCGGCGCGTCTTCGGGAATCACATCGAACTGGACTTTCTGCTTGAGCCGATAGCCCGGCACGTAGGCCTGCACGGCAGCGGCCATCTCCACGATCGAGGCTTCCACCAGCGCCTGGTCGGCGGCTTCGGACAATACAAACACGGTGTCGCGCATCATCAGCGGTGGCTCGGCCGGGTTCATCACAATGATCGCCTTGCCCTTGGCCGCGCCGCCGATCACTTCGATGGCCTTGGAAGTGGTTTCGGTGAATTCGTCGATATTGGCGCGGGTGCCCGGGCCCGCCGATTTGCTGGCAATGGACGCGACGATTTCGGCGTAATGCACCTTCGCCACCCGCGACACCGCAGCCACCATGGGAATGGTGGCCTGGCCGCCGCAGGTGACCATGTTCACATTGAGTTGCGCCAGGTTCTGCTCCAGGTTGACCACGGGTACGCAGTACGGGCCGATAGCTGCGGGGGTCAGGTCGATCAGGCGGATGCCGGGCTTGATCGCGCGCAGCAACGCGTCGTTGCTGACGTGGGCGCTGGCCGAGGTGGCATCGAACACAAAGTCGATGTCCTTGAACACCGGCATGCGCGCCAGCCCTTCGACACCTTCGTGGGTGGTGGCCACGCCCATGCGCTGCGCGCGGGCGAGCCCATCGGAGGCCGGGTCGATGCCGACCATCACCGCCATTTCCAGATGCTTGGCGTTGCGCAACACCTTGATCATCAGGTCGGTGCCGATGTTGCCGGAACCGACGATGGCCACTTTCAATTTTGCAGTCATGTAAACACTCCAGGTCGGCGGGCGTCCGTGCCCGCCTGGGCAATCAGGACGCCTGGCCCAGCGCGGGGTTAGGCGCGGGCGCGGCTTTCTTTTCCAGTTTTGTGTAGACGATGTAGGTCAGCACCACGCCCGAGAGCATGACTGCCGCGAGGAAATACAACCCGGACGACAACGTGCCGGTGTACTCCTTCAACGCGCCGATACCGAACGGGCCGATGTAGCCGCCCAGGTTGCCGAACGAGTTGATCAGCGCAATGCCCGCCGCTGCCGAGGCCCCCGATAGGAAACGGCCCGGCAGTACCCAGAAGATCGCAGTCACCGAGAACAGGCTGAAGGCGGTCAGGCACAGCGCGGCCAATTGCAGGGTGGGCAGGCTCAGCCAGGCGCTGAGGAACAGCCCCACTGCCCCGAGGATGTACAACACCGTGAGGTGCCCGTAGCGGTCGTTCAGTCGGTCGGAACTGCGCGGCACCAACAGCAGGCCGATCACACCGAACACATAGGGGATCGCCGAGATAAAGCCGGTGGTCAGGTCACTGCCACCGAACTGCTTGACCAGCGTGGGCAACCACAGGCTTAGGCCGTAGGTGCTCAAGGTGCTCGGCAAGTACAGCAATGCCAGCAGTAGCACGCGGCGGTCAGCCAGGGCGCGCAAGGGGTTGGTGTGTTCGGTCTGGCCGTAGGTGTCACGGTCTTTATGCAGCTCGCTGAGCAACCAGCGGCGGTCGGCTTCGGCCAGCCAGCGTGCATCCTGTGGCGTATCCGGCAACAGCTTCAACGTCGGCCAGGCCAACAGGATGGCCGGCAGGCCGATGGTAATGAACAGCCACTGCCAACCGGCCAGGCCCCAGATGCCATTCATGCCCAGCAGCCAGCCGGCCAAGGGTCCCGTGACCATCAGCGCAACCGGCTGGGAAAGAATGAAGAAGCCCAGCACCTTGCCGCGATGACGCACCGGGAACCAGCGGGTGATGTAGTACAGCACGCCTGGGAAGAAGCCCGCCTCGGCCGCGCCGAGCAAAAAGCGCATCACATAGAAGCTGTAGCTACCCTGCACAAACGCCATGCCAACGGTGATCGCGCCCCAGGTGATCAGGATGCGCGCAAACCAGCGCCGTGCACCGAAACGCTCAAGCAGCAGGTTGCTGGGCACCTCGAAAATGAAATAGCCGATAAAGAACAACCCGGCGCCAAAGCCGTAGGCCATGTCGCTCAGGCCGATATCGGCGTTCATATGCAGTTTGGCGAAGCCCACCGCCGAGCGGTCGATGAACGCGACGAGGTACAGCAGGATCAGGAAGGGGATCAACCTGAGCGTGAGCGTGCGAATAATCCGAGCGTCCGGATTCATAGTCTTCTCCATCTTTGTTTTTGTTATGGAATGCGTGGCTCTGGCCGATCTGCCAGCGATACGACAGCCGCTGGCGTGGGCAAGTGAAGAAAACGATATAGTAATACAAATAAGCACGCAATCATTTCAAAGTGGCTTTTTATAGGGTAGATTCGTCGTGTAAATTTTGATTAGTCATACAATAAGAGTGACCGTGCCATGACAGGTAAAAAGACTGTACTTCGCTCCGCCCAGTGGTTTGGCACCTCCGACAAGAACGGTTTCATGTACCGCAGTTGGATGAAGAACCAGGGCATCCCGGACCATGAGTTCCAGGGCAAGCCCATCATTGGCATCTGTAACACCTGGTCCGAGCTGACCCCCTGCAACGCCCACTTCCGCAAGATCGCCGAACACGTCAAGAAAGGTGTGCTGGAGGCCGGTGGCTTCCCGGTGGAGTTCCCGGTGTTTTCCAGCGGCGAATCGAACCTGCGCCCGACCGCCATGCTCACCCGCAACCTGGCGAGCATGGACGTGGAAGAAGCCATTCGCGGCAACCCGGTGGATGCGGTGGTACTGCTGACCGGCTGTGATAAAACCACCCCCGCCCTGCTGATGGGCGCCGCCAGTTGCGACGTGCCGGCCATCGTCGTCACCGGCGGGCCGATGCTCAACGGCAAGCACAAAGGCAAGGACATCGGCTCCGGCACCGTGGTGTGGCAGATGCACGAAGCCTATAAGGCCGGGCAGATCAGCCTGGATGAATTCCTCTCCGCCGAAGCCGGCATGTCGCGCTCGGCCGGTACCTGCAACACCATGGGCACCGCCTCCACCATGGCCTGCATGGCCGAAGCCCTGGGCACTTCCCTACCCCATAACGCCGCGATCCCGGCGGTGGATTCGCGTCGCTATGTACTGGCGCATTTGTCGGGCATGCGCATTGTCGACATGGTGCACGAAGACCTGCGCCTGTCGAAGATCCTGACCAAGGCCGCGTTCGAGAACGCCATCAAGGTCAACGCCGCCATCGGCGGTTCCACTAACGCTGTCATCCACTTGAAAGCCATCGCCGGGCGCATCGGTGTCGAGCTCGACCTGGAAGACTGGACCCGCGTCGGTCGCGGCACCCCGACCATTGTCGATATGCAGCCGTCCGGGCGCTTCTTGATGGAAGAGTTCTACTACGCCGGTGGCCTGCCGGCGGTGATCCGCCGCCTGGGCGAAGCTGGCCTGCTGCCCAACCCCGATGCACTGACCGCCAATGGCAAGAGCATCTGGACCAATTGCCAGGCATCGCCCCAATACAATGACGAAGTGATCCGCCAGATCGATAACCCGCTGGTGGCCGACGGTGGCCTGTGCATCCTGCGCGGCAACCTGTCGCCACGCGGCGCGGTGGTCAAGCCCTCCGCCGCCACCCCGGAACTGATGCAACACCGTGGCCGTGCGGTGGTGTTCGAGAACTTCGACGACTACAAGGCGCGCATTGCCGACCCAGACCTGGACGTGGACGAAACCTGCGTGCTGGTGCTCAAGAACGCCGGCCCCAAGGGTTACCCCGGTATGGCCGAAGTCGGCAACATGGGCTTGCCGCCAAAGGTGCTGGCCAAGGGCGTAACTGACATGGTGCGTATCTCTGACGCGCGCATGAGCGGCACTGCCTACGGCACCGTGGTGCTGCACGTGGCACCGGAAGCCGCCGCTGGCGGGCCATTGGCCGCGGTGCGCAATGGTGACTTCATTGAGCTGGACTGTGCCGGTGGCCGCCTGCACCTGGACATCAGCGACGAAGAGCTGCAAGCGCGCCTCAGTGACCTCAAACCGGACACCAGCGCCAAGATCTTCTCCAGCGGTTATGCGCGCCTGTATGTCGACCACGTGCTGCAAGCCGACGAGGGTTGCGATTTCGACTTTCTGGTGGGCTGCCGTGGCTCCGAGGTGCCGCGCCACTCACACTGACCCGATGCTGCGCGCCAGGCGCTGGCGCGCATTTCCATCAAGCCAAACCGATCTGAGAGCGATGCTATGATGCAGCGTATTTCGTCAGAGCCACGTCGTCGTCATGAATTACCAAACCCTTCAACCCGGCAAAAGCATGCATGCGCAGATCGTCCAGGAGCTGGGCATGCACATCGTTTCCGGGCGCTTCAAACCCGAAACAAAGCTGCCGGCCGAAGCCTTGCTGTGCGAGGAGTACAAGGTCAGCCGCCCCGTATTGCGCGAAGCCACTCGCGTACTCAGCGCCAAGGGCCTGGTGTACTCCAAGACCCGCGTGGGCACCGTGGTGCGCCCACGGGTGGAGTGGCACTTGCTGGACCCGGACGTGCTGTACTGGCTGATGCAGTCAACGCCCCACAGCGAGTTCTTCCGCACCCTGGCCGGCGTACGCAGGATTCTCGAACCGGAAATCGCCGCCCTGGCGGCCACCACCGCGACGGATGCGGATATCGCCAACATCGAGGATGCCTACCAGCGCATGGAGGCGGCAAAAAGCCCCAGCGAACTGCTGCAACCCGACCTGGACTTCCACCGCGCCATTGCCAGCGCCACCCACAACGATTTGCTGGCCTATATGTGCAACATGCTCTCCCTGCCGCTGCGCGAATCCATCAACGTGACCAACCAGCGGCCCAATACCCAGGCACTGAGCCTGCCACGCCACAAGGCGATTCTTACCGCGATCAAAAACCGCGATGCCTTGAGCGCACGTCACGCCTCATTGGTGCAGCTGGACGACACCCGTTCCGCACTCGATACCGTCATGAACGTACTGACTCCGTTGTAGCCCTGAGTGCAGGGCGCATGGGGCCAGCATTTGCCCCCCGCCGGAGTCCAAAATGGCCTTGACCCTGCCCCAAAATCTGCTCAACGCCCTCGCCGAACGGTTGGGCGAACACTTCAGTACCGCCCAGGCGGTGCGCGAACACCACGGTCGCGACGAATCGCTCTACGACCCGGTGTTGCCCGACGCCGTGGCCTATGCGCGCAGCGTCGAAGACGTCAGCGCTATCCTGCAACTGTGCCACGCGCACCGCGTGCCGGTGATTCCCTACGGCAGCGGCTCATCCTTGGAAGGCCACCTGCTGGCGGTGCATGGCGGCATCAGCCTGGATGTGTCACTGATGGACCAGGTGCTGTCGTTCCAACCAGAAGACCTGAGCATCACCGTACAGCCCGGCATCACACGTAAGGCGCTGAACGAATACTTGCGCGCCAGTGGTTTGTTTTTCCCCATCGACCCCGGTGCAGACGCCAGCATTGGCGGCATGTGCGCCACCCGCGCCTCGGGCACCAACGCGGTGCGCTATGGCACCATGCGCGAAAACGTACTGGGCCTCAATGCCGTACTGGCCGATGGTCGTGTGCTGCGCAGTGGCTCCAAGGCGAAAAAATCCTCGGCCGGCTATGACCTCGCGCGGCTGTTTATCGGCAGCGAAGGCACCTTGGGGGTGATCAGCGAAGTCACCCTGAAACTGCATCCCCAACCCGAAGCCATCAGCGCGGCGGTGTGCAGTTTTCCCTCCGTTGCCAGCGCCGTACAGACCGTGATCGAGACGATCCAAATGGGCGTGGCCGTGGCCCGCGCCGAACTGGTGGACACCCTGGCAATCCAGGCCCTGAACCGCTACGCCAAACTCACGCTGCGCGAAGCGCCCACCTTGTTCCTGGAGTTTCATGGCAGCGCTGCCAGCGTCGCCGAACAGGTAGGCATTGTTGAAGAACTGGCCAGCGCCAATGAAGGCCAGGGCTTCGAGTGGGCGACCCAGCAGGAAGAACGCAACCGTTTGTGGAGCGCGCGCCATAACGCGCTGTATGCGTTCTTGCAACTGAAGCCGGGATGCCGCGCGCTGTCCACCGATGTGTGCGTGCCGCTGTCACGCCTGGCTGAATGCGTGGTCGGCGCCGAGCAAGACTTGCGCAAGTCCTACCTGCCCGCGCCGATTTTTGGCCATGTGGGCGACGGCAACTTCCACGTCTGCCTGCTGCTCGACCCGGACAGCCCAGAGGAGTTGGCCGAAGCCGAGCGCCTCAACCACGCCATCGTGCACCGCGCATTGGCGGCGGGTGGCACCTGCACCGGCGAGCATGGCGTGGGCCTGCACAAGATCGATTTTTTGCTGGAAGAACACGGTGAGGTGGCCATTGACACCATGCGCGCCATTAAGCACGCGCTGGACCCACTGGGCCTGATGAATCCTGGCAAGATCTTTCGGCGCAAGGGCAGCGAAACCTCAACATTTGCCTAAGCGTGACCTGAGTTACAGCGGCGGCGCCTGCTCGCGAGGCAGGTGCTGGCTTGCCTGCGAAAGCGGTGTTCCAACCAGTGCCGCCGCCTTCGCAGCCTCGCTAAAGCTCGACAGCTCCCACATTTGCACCGCGTACGCCCACTTGCCATGCGATCACCTGTCGGAGCTGGCCTGTGAGATTGTTTTTATTACGAAAAAATCTAGTCGCCCATACACGCGTATTTCCAACCTTATCTACTCTCAAGCCCGCGCCAGGAGGCGCATTGAAGAGTCCATGACGGACCCACTGTCTCCTGGTGCCTGATGCCAAGGAGATACCGATGAGAAAGGAAACCCATCGCCCCCGGCCTGGGTTCGGCTGCGCGCTGTTTGGTGCATTGCTGAGCCCGCTGGTCGTCGCGGCCCCCACGCTGTCTACGCAAATCCCCTTCGATGTCACGGCCACTCCGCCGTTTTCCCTCACCAGCCTGCAACAGAACTTCGATGAAATGTCGTGGCAGACATTTATCGCGCTGAACTGGCCGGCCCTGGCCGATGGCAACCCCAATACCGGCGTGCAGATCGGCCAGCAGGACGCGGCCACGGTATGGGAAAGCTACAAGGAGAGTTACCAGGTGTTCTTGCCACAAGGGCAAAAGCCGTTGCCTTTCCGTGCGCCGGCGGCTGTGCCAGAAGCCTGCGATGGCAAGGGCTCCGGGCGTTTGCTGCAACAGATGGGCAAGGTTCCGGATGTGCTGGACGAGTTTATCCAGCCCTTTGAAAGCGGCCCGTTGGTGGACCAGAGCGGCGTGTACACGCGCAATGAAATCGTGGTCAACCAGTCGATGTTCGATGGCATCGTCAACAACGGCCTGTACAGCATCCAGGGCCAACAGGCGTTCTTTGCCGCCAGCCCCACCAATGCGGTGGCGTTCAGTTGCGGCAACCCGGCGACCAGCGAAGTGGGTTCGCTGATGGTCAAGGCGTCGTGGAAGGTGCTGGACGGCAACGACCAGCCGGGCAGTTTCCATACCGTGGATGCACTGGTGTATACGCCGGGCAACAGCGACCCGAGCAAGGGGCCGGTGGTGGCCGAATCCTGCACGGCCGAGCCGGTGGGCCTAGTGGGTTTGCATATCGTGCACAAGACCACCAGCGCGCCGCAGTGGGTGTGGTCGACCTTCGAGCATGTCGACAATGTGCCGGAAAAAACCACGCCGCCCGCCGAGCGTAAAGGGCCTTACCTGTTCTATAACGCCAGCAGCCATGCCGAGGTCAACCAGCCGCCGCCCCGCCCCTGGAACCCGGCAGTCAAGGCTACGCCGTCGCAAATCGTGCGGGAGATCCCGCTGACCGATGCCACGAAAGCGCTGAACAGCACCTATCAGAGCCTGTTGCGCACGGTGAATCCCAGCAGCGTATGGGCCAACTACCAGTTGATCAGCACGCAGTGGCCCACCCTCAGCGGCCAGCCGCCGTGCCAGATATCGGCCACGGTGCCGCTGGGCAAACCGGCACCGTCGTTCCTCGCCAATGCCACGCTGGAGACCTATATCCAGGGCACCGTGCCCCAGGCCTCATCCAGTTGCATCGCCTGTCACGGCAACGCCGCCACCCACGTGACCCAGTCGCCGCGCACCAGCTTTGCGGACTTCACCTACCTGCTCGAACGTGCCCAATCCACCGGTGTGACAAGGAGTCAGCCATGAGTACCGACCTGGACAACTTCACCGGCCTGAGCGTGGTGCTCACCGGTATCAATCAGGACCTCTTGGCGCCCTCCGTGGACCCCATTGGCCTGCCCACCACCTTCCTCAACTTCATCGGCCCGCGTCTGGGACAAGACGTACTCAGCGCCCTGCTGACCCAATACGCATCGCTGGTGGCCGAGCAGGCGACACCGCAGCAGATAGGCACGGCGGTGCTGATGCAGAACGGCCAGCCAGCCCCGACGCAAACCGCCCAGGCCGCACGCGCAATCATGAAACTGTGGCTGCTGGGGGTGTGGTACCAGCCGTATACGCAAGGCGCATTCCCGTCGGGCGAGCAAACCGTGGTCAGCGACGAGGCCTACACCCAGAGTTGGGCGTGGAATATCGCCCAGGCCCACCCCATGGGCTACAGCGAGTTCTTTTTTGGCTACTGGAACAGCCCGCCGCCGAGCCTTGAGGACTTCACCGGGGTACCCGCCAGCACGCAGCCAGGAGCATCGTCATGAGTACCGAACAAGCGGATGTGGTGATTGTCGGTGCTGGCCTTGCGGGCAGTATCATTGCCTATCAACTGGGCTTGGCAGGCGTGAAGGTGCTGGTGCTGGAGTCCGGCCCGGAAATCCCACCCAACCGTAACCAGTACCTGGAGCGGTTCTATACCGCGACGCTAAAAACCCCCGAGTCACCCTACCCGCCCGTGAGCACCTTGAGCCCGGCGCGCAACCCCGCCGAGCAGAACGCGCCCCGCGCCACCATTGCCGACCTGATCAATGGCTGGAACAACCCCGACGTCAGCTACCTGGTGCAAAAAGGCCCGCTGCCCTTCACCAGCACCTACGAGCGCGTAGGCGGCGGCACCACTTGGCATTGGGTTGCCACGTGCCTGCGCATGCTGCCCAATGACTTTCGCATGCAGTCGCTGTATGGCGTGGGGGTGGATTGGCCCATCGGCTACAACGACCTGCAAAGCGCCTATTGCCGAGCCGAAGCTGAAATTGGCGTGGCGGCCAATGTGGCGGACCAGGCTTACCTGGGTATCACTTTCCCTGCCAACTATGAATTCCCCATGACCAGCATCCCGCTGTCGCTGGTGGATGGCAGCTTTGTCAGCGCGGTACAGGGCCAGTCGTTCCAAGGCCTGCCCTTGGTGGTCAGCCCGACTCCGGCCGGGCGCAACTCCCAGCCGTATGCCGGGCGACGGGTCTGTGCGGGCAACACCAACTGCACGCCAATCTGCCCGATCCAGGCCAAGTACGACGCCACCGTAACCATGAACAACGCGCTCAACACCGGCAATGTGCGGGTGCTGTACAAGACCGTGGCGAGCAGGGTCACAGTGGCGGCGGACAACACCATCAGCGGCATCGAGTTCATCCAGTACCAGCTGGGCGATGGACCGGCGACAGGCACCGGTGTCGCCACAGGGCAACGTTATGTGATCGCCGCCCATGCCATCGAGACACCCAAGTTGTTGCTCAACTCCACCAGCAGCGCCTGGCCCAACGGCTTGGCCAATAGCAGCGGCCAAGTCGGTCGCAGCCTGGCGGACCACCCGATCTACCTGGCGTGGGGTTTGATGCCCGAAGGCAAGACGGTGTTCCCGTACCGTGGGCCGGTGTCCACTTCGGGGATTGAAAGCCTGCGCGACGGCGCGTTTCGCAGCCAGCGTGCGGCGTGGCGTATCGAGATCGGCAACGAGGGCTTCAACTGGCCGATTGGCGACCCTTACACCACCGTCGCCGACCTGATTGACGGCACCAACGTCAGCCGCACCAACCCGCTGCCCAACCCTCAGCCCAATGCAGGCGGCGCGCCACAGGTGCTGTTTGGCACAGCGTTGGTGCAGCAGTTGAACAACCTGCTTACGCGGCAATTTCGCGTGGGTTTCCTGGTGGAGCAAGTGGAGGAAGACCCCAATAACGCCAACTGCTACATCGTGCCCTCCAGCCAATACAAGGACCGCCTCGGCATCCCCCGCCCGGAGATCCACTACGACCTGTCAGACTACACCAAGGAAGGCTTCAAACAGGCACGCATCCTCGCCAGCCATGTGATCACCGAGCTGTTGGGCGCTACCGAACTGACCGCCGATATCGCACCCGGCGTGTTCACTTACCAGGGCGAATCCTATTCCTTCCAAGGCGCCGGGCACCTGATGGGCACCTACCGCATGGGCGCCGATCCCAAAACCTCGGTAGTGGACAAATACCAGCGCAGTTGGGACCACGCCAACCTGTTCCTGGTGGGCGACGGCGTATTCCCCACCACCGGCACCTCCAACCCGAGCCTGACCATTGCGGCGCTGTCGATCCAGGCTGGCGACACCCTGTGCAACGACCTCAAGGCCGTGACTGTGCAGGTGCAAGCCAACCAGCCCTGGCAAGGCACCGGCGTGCAGGTCAGCGGGCCGAGCCCACGGTTGGTGAGGTATGTGAGCGGCAAATGGTTGGCCAGTCCGGTGGGCGGCATGGTCGACGGCAATGGCAGCTCAGGCCTGGTCGCCAAGGCTGGCTACACCTTGCCGGGAGCCAATGAAGGCGCGCTGATCGGGCGTGTGGGCAGTGGCGGTACACCGTTTTTGGTGGGGGACTTGGCCGAGATTCCGTCGGGGCAGACCGGGGAATTGCAGCTGTGTATCAACGATGATCTGGAGGGTAGGTATGGGATTGGGTTGGGGGATAACCAGGGAGCGCTGACGGTGCAGGTGGGGTTTGGAGCGTTGTAGCCTGAGCAATCCATCATCTACCTGATACACGCACATCCAAATGCGGGAGCGGGCAAGCCCTAATGCCAGTCAGTTAAGGCAAGCGCTGTACCTGTGGCGAGGGAGCTTGCTCCCGTTGGGCCGCGAAGCGGCCCCAGCTCTTTGTTTTGAAAGACTGGGACTGCTACGCAGTCCAACGGGAGCAAGCTCCCTCGCCACTTGCTACTTCTTAACTGACTGGCATCAGGGCAAGCCCGCTCCCACATTTAAAGTGTATTGCACGCCCTGTAACAGTCCTTTGTCATCAACGACATTGATAGCACCCTAACGAAACCCCCATGCTAGAGGGCTAATCTCGCGCTTATATCATTCCGAATGATAGTTACCTTTGCTTCATTCGATTCGTGACATAGCACCTCGCCGCGCATGATCCGCCCATCTCAAATACATTGGCGGATGCACCTCATGGAACAGTCACTCAAACATTTGCGCTTCCCTCTGGCGATTCTGGCCGTGGTGGTGATGAGCGCATGCGGCAAGACCCCGGAACAAGCGGCCGCCATGCCTGCTGCTGCCGTCAGTGTGGCCAAGGTGCTGGAACAACCGGTCAACGAGTGGGATGAATTCACCGGTCGCCTGGAAGCACCGGAAACCGTGCAAATTCGCCCACGGGTCTCTGGCCAGATTGACCAAGTCGCTTTCACCGAAGGCGCTTTGGTCAAGAAAGGCGACCTGCTGTTCCAGATTGACCCGCGTCCGTTCCAGGCCGAAGTGCGTCGCCTTGAAGCCCAACTGCAACAAACCCGCGCCGCCGCGACCCGCAGCGATAACGAAGCCCAGCGCGGCGAGCGCCTGCGCCAGAGCAACGCGATCTCCGCCGAGCTGGCCGACTCGCGTACCACCGCCGCCCAGGAAGCCCGTGCCGCTGTTGCCGGTATCCAGGCGCAGTTGGACCTGGCCAAGTTGAACCTGAGCTTTACCCGCGTGACCTCGCCCATCAGCGGCCGCGTCAGCCGTGCCGACATCACCGCCGGCAACCTGGTGACCGCCGACGTTACCCCGCTGACCAGCGTGGTCTCCACCGACAAGGTCTACGCCTACTTCGACGCCGATGAGCGCGTGTTCCTCAAGTACACCGAACTGGCCCGCCAAGGCCGTCGCGGTGCTACTACCCCGGTGTACTTGGGCCTGTCCAACGAAACCGGCAACCCGCACCTGGGCCAGATGAACTTCGTCGACAACCAGGTCAACCCGGCCACCGGCACCATCCGTGGTCGCGCCGTGTTCGATAACAGCAAGGGCGAATACACCCCTGGCCTGTATGCCCGCCTGAAACTGGTGGGCAGCGGCACCTACTCCGCCGTATTGATCAATGACGAAGCGGTGGGGACCGACCTTGGTAAGAAGTTCGTACTGGTGATGGAAGGCGACAAGCCGGTTTATCGCTCGGTGGAACTGGGGCCGAAGATCGAAGGTTTGCGCATCGTGCGCAACGGTCTGAATAAAGACGACACCATTATCGTCAAGGGCCTGCAACGTGTGCGCCCAGGCTCGCCGGTCGCGCCGGAGACCATCCCGATGGCCAGCAAGGAAACCCTCGCCGCCTTGGCCCAACAACGACAAGCGCTTGAAGCCAGCAACCTGGAGCAAGTGGCGCCGGATAAAACCGCGCCCAAGCTCGCAGCCGTTGCGACTCCACGCGGTTAAGGGATACGACTCAAGATGAATTTTTCCAAGTTCTTCATTTCGCGGCCGATCTTCGCAGCGGTGCTGTCGCTGCTGATCCTGATCGCGGGCGCCATCTCGCTGTTCCAACTGCCGATCAGCGAATACCCGGAAGTAGTGCCGCCGACTGTAGTGGTGCGCGCCAACTTCCCGGGCGCCAACCCCAAAGTCATCGGTGAAACCGTGGCCGCTCCTCTGGAGCAAGCTATTACTGGCGTCGAGAACATGCTGTACATGTCCTCGCAATCCACTGCCGACGGCAAGCTGACGCTGACCATCACTTTCGCCCTGGGCACCGACCTGGACAACGCGCAGGTGCAGGTGCAAAACCGTGTAACGCGGACTCAGCCAAAACTGCCTGAGGAAGTCACGCGTATCGGTATCACCGTGGACAAGGCCTCCCCCGACCTGACCATGGTGGTGCACGTCACGTCTCCGGACCAGCGCTACAACATGCTGTACCTGTCCAACTACGCGATCCTCAATATCAAGGACGAGTTGGCACGTTTGGGCGGTGTGGGTGATGTGCAGTTGTTCGGTATGGGCGACTACTCCCTGCGTGTGTGGCTGGACCCGAACAAGACCGCTTCGCGCAACCTGACTGCTACCGACGTGGTGACCGCCATTCGTGAACAGAACCGCCAGGTGGCGGCCGGTGCACTGGGTGCGCAACCTGCGCCCAACGACACCAGCTTCCAGCTGTCGGTCAACACCCAGGGCCGCCTGGTCTCTGAGGAAGAGTTCGAAAACATCGTCATTCGTGCCGGTGACAACGGTGAAATCACACGCCTCAAAGACATCGCACGGGTTGAGCTGGGCTCCAGCCAGTACGCCCTGCGCTCGTTGATCGACAACCAGCCGGCCGTAGCGATTCCGATCTTCCAGCGCCCTGGCTCCAACGCCATCGACATTTCCAATGAAGTGCGCGCCAAGATGGCGGAGCTGAAAAAGAGCTTCCCCGAGGGCATGGATTACCGCATCGCCTATGACCCGACCGTGTTCGTGCGTGGCTCCATCGAAGCTGTGGTGCATACCCTGTTCGAAGCGCTGATCCTCGTGGTTCTGGTGGTGATCCTGTTCCTGCAAACCTGGCGCGCCTCGATCATTCCGTTGGTGGCGGTGCCGGTATCGTTGATCGGTACGTTTGCGGTGATGCACCTGTTTGGCTTCTCGCTTAACGCGCTGTCGCTGTTCGGCTTGGTGTTGGCCATTGGTATCGTGGTGGACGACGCCATCGTGGTGGTGGAGAACGTCGAGCGTAATATCGAGCTGGGCCTGGAGCCCTTCCCCGCCACTGAAAAAGCCATGAGCGAAGTGACCGGCCCAATCATCGCCACCGCGCTAGTGCTGTGTGCGGTGTTTGTTCCGGCGGCCTTTATCAGCGGCTTGACCGGGCAGTTCTATAAGCAGTTCGCCTTGACCATTGCGATCTCGACGGTGATCTCGGCGTTCAACTCGCTGACTTTGTCGCCTGCGTTGGCTGCGGTGTTGCTCAAAGGCCACAACGCGCCGAAGGATCGCTTCTCCAAGTTCCTCGACAAAATGCTCGGTGGCTGGTTGTTCCGTCCGTTCAACCGCTTCTTCGAAAAAGCCAGCCATGGCTATGTGGGCACGGTGCGCCGGGTCATCCGTGGCAGTGGCATCGCGCTGTTCCTGTATGCCGGTTTGATGGTGCTGACCTGGCTGGGCTTTGCTCACACGCCGACTGGTTTTGTGCCCGCCCAGGACAAGCAATACCTGGTGGCCTTCGCCCAATTGCCGGACGCCGCGAGCCTTGACCGTACCGAAGACGTGATCAAACGCATGTCCGACATCGCCCTGAAACAGCCGGGCGTGGAAAGCGCTATTGCCTTCCCAGGCTTGTCGATTAACGGTTTTACCAACAGCCCGAACAACGGCATCGTGTTCGTGACCTTGAAGCCGTTCGATGAGCGCAAAGACCCGAGCATGTCGGCGGGTGCGATTGCCGGCGCGTTGAATGGCAAGTACAGCAGCATCCAGGAAGCCTACATGGCGATCTTCCCACCGCCGCCAGTACAGGGCCTGGGCACCATTGGTGGCTTCCGCCTGCAGATTGAAGACCGGGGCAACCTGGGTTACGACGAGCTGTACAAAGAAGTGCAGAACGTCATCACCAAAAGCCGTGGCGTACCGGAGCTGTTCGGTCTGTTCACCAGCTACACAGTCAATGTGCCCCAAGTCGATGCGGCCATCGACCGTGAAAAGGCCAAGACCCACGGCGTGGCGATCAGCGATATCTTCGACACGTTGCAGATCTACCTGGGCTCGTTGTATGCCAACGACTTCAACCGGTTTGGTCGCACCTACCAGGTCAACGTGCAGGCTGAGCAACAGTTCCGCCAGGATGAAGACCAGATCGGCCAGCTGAAAGTACGCAACAACAAAGGCGAGATGATCCCGCTGGCGACCTTTATCAAGGTCAGCGACACCTCGGGCCCGGACCGCGTGATGCACTACAACGGCTTTATCACCGCTGAGATCAACGGCAACGCTGCACCGGGCTACAGCTCGGGCCAAGCTGAGGCGGCGATTGAAAAACTGCTCAAAGAAGAACTGCCCAACGGCATGACCTACGAGTGGACCGACCTGACCTATCAGCAAATCCTCTCGGGCAACACCGCGCTGTTTGTGTTCCCGCTGTGTGTACTGCTGGCGTTCCTGGTGCTGGCGGCTCAATACGAGAGCTGGAGCCTGCCACTGGCGGTGATCCTGATCGTACCGATGACGCTGCTGTCGGCCATTACCGGGGTGATTATCTCGGGCGGCGACAACAACATCTTCACCCAGATCGGCCTGATCGTACTGGTGGGCCTGGCGTGCAAGAACGCGATTCTGATCGTCGAGTTTGCCAAGGATAAACAAGCCGAGGGCCTCGACCCACTGGCGGCGGTGCTGGAGGCTTGCCGCCTGCGTCTGCGGCCGATCCTGATGACCTCGTTCGCGTTCATCATGGGTGTGGTGCCCCTGGTGTTGTCCAGCGGTGCCGGTGCCGAGATGCGTCATGCCATGGGTGTGGCGGTGTTCTCCGGGATGATCGGTGTGACCTTCTTCGGTCTGTTGCTGACGCCAGTGTTCTACGTACTGATCCGTCGCTATGTGGAGCGCCAAGAGGCGCGCAAAGCGGCCAAGGCCTTGAAGCTGGAGACACAGCAATGAGCGTGAAAGTATTTCTGCCGAGCTTGCTGGTACTGGCGCTGAGCGCCTGCGCCGTGGGCCCGGACTACAAGACCCAAAACCTGGAGGCGGCCAACATCACGGCCGCCGCCGACACCAAAAGCTACGACCACGCCAAGTACGAAGGCATCTGGTGGCAGCAGTTCGACGACCCGACCCTCGACCAACTGGTGACCCAGTCGCTGAGCGGTAACCGTGACCTGCGCGTGGCGTTTGCCCGCCTACGCGCCGCCCGTGCGATCCGCGACGATGCGGCCAACGACATCATGCCGGTGGTCACTTCCCGCGTGAGCAGTGATGTGGGCAAGGGCCAGATCCCCGGCCAGACCACCAAGCGCGTCAACAGCGAGCGTTATGACCTGGGCCTGGACATGGCCTGGGAAGTGGACTTGTTCGGGCGTATCCGCCGTAATCTGGAGGCCAGCGACGCCGACCAACAAGTCGCCGAAGCCGACCTGTACCAACTGCAAGTCACCATGATTGCCGAACTGGTGGACGCCTACGGCCAACTGCGTGGCGCCCAACTGCGCGAACGCATTGCCCTGGACAACCTGAAAAACCAGCAGGAATCGCGCACCATCACCGTGAGTCTGCGCGATGCCGGTGTCGGTGATCAGTTGGATGTGGAACGCGCCGATGCGCGTCTGGCAGCGGTCGAGGCCAGCGTGCCGCAATTGCAGGCTGAACAAGTGCGCGAGCGTAACCGCATCGCCACCCTCCTCGGCCAGCGCCCCGACAAGCTGACGGTAGACCTGAGCCCCAAAGACCTGCCGGCCATTGCCAAGGCCTTGCCGATTGGCGACCCGGGGCAACTGCTGCAACGTCGCCCGGACATCCTCAGCGCCGAACGCAAACTGGCTGCCGCCACCGCGCGTATCGGCGTGGCCAAGGCCGACCTCTTCCCACGGGTTAGCCTCAGCGGCTTCCTCGGCTTTACCGCCGGGCGCGGTTCGCAAATCGGTTCGGCCGCAGCGAATGCCTGGTCCCTTGGCCCGAGCATCACCTGGGCCGCGTTCGACCTGGGCAGCGTGCGCGCCCGTCTTCGCGGTGCGAATGCCGAAGCCGATGGCGCCCTGGCGACCTACGAACAGCAAGTGTTGCTGGCACTGGAAGAGTCCGAGAACGCGTTCAGCGACTACGGCAAACGTCAGCAACGCCTGGTCTCGCTGATCCGCCAAAGCGAATCCAGCCGCGCCGCCGCCGACCTTGCCGCGATCCGCTACCGCGAAGGCACCGTGGACTTCCTCGTGCTGTTGGACGCACAACGTGAGCGCCTGGCCGCCGAAGACTCCCAGGCCCAGGCCGAAGTGGACCTGTATCGCGGCATCGTCGCGATCTACAAAGCCTTGGGTGGTGGCTGGCAACCGGACACCGTGGTGGCCAGCAGCAAGTGATGTAAAGAGCTCCTTTGGTTGGTCGCATCCAGCCAATTTTTAGCCCTGCGGCCCATTCGGACGTGGGGCTTTTTTTTAAAGTGTGATTGCGCGAGGTCGATATAGAGGGGGTAGCTTTCGATTGTTGGAGAATTGGAAGATGTCCATTAACTCTACCGCCGCACAGAGTAAGGCAAGCCCTGCCTACATAATCAAAAACCCTAAAAAAGTCATTACTGACTTTACCGTGACCGAGGACTCCAAAGCGGCGAAGGCGTTAAACATACAGCAAAAAGAACAGGTTACCGACCTGAAGAAATTTTTGAAAAATTATGACATGACCTCTATCAGCACCAACGACCTTAAAAAGGTGGGTAGAAAACTTTTTGAAAACGATTTAATTACTGAAGAAGCCTTTTCCGTATTTCTCTATGGATCCATGGCATTTGATAGAAACGGGCGTCAAACTGATACGCACGTTAAATTCAACGCAATTGCGCTATTCGATGAAAGGCTTCAAGATCACACCGCGTTTTTGGACACATACACCGAGAAAACCAAGAAAGAGCCAGGTTTTTTGCCATGGAAACAAGGAATGGTCATCGCAAATCAAGCGATCAATGCACTAGCCTACTTTGCCTACTCTTCGAAATATGACTTATCGATAGATGAAAAAGTTTGAGTTATAGCAAAAATAAAATAGGCGTAAAGGAGCTTTCTTTACGCCTATTTTTACGCTGCTAGCGACCGTACCTTACGGTTCCTGAATAAGATTTTGACAACGCATCCTGATTTTGAATCATTACTCTGTAAGTGCCAAAACCGCCGGTATAGGACAGGTTAGGTCCGGTCCCGAACGTCTCTCTTTTCCATGTACCGCCCACCGCACGCTCAATGAATATCCGCGGTGCGCTCCCTGCTCCAGATGCTGTAACAGTTGCGGTAATATTCGATCCTGTACAACCTCCGGCAGGCGTGATCGAAAATGGGCCATGAGCCGTGTTAGTACCACCGGGTTCCACAATCCCGGTAAAACTCTCCGTAATATACAAACACAACGCATTCGCCTGAAACGACGTCAGCGCCAAAGCCAAAAACGGTACTGCAAATAAACCTTTCATGATTTTCACCTCGCGTGTTAAACAATTAAGTTTTTTGCGTTTAAACCATCGACTTTTCATTTATGCATAGGCCGCCCTCGACTTGACAGCGCGTACCCGTCGTTGCAGATACGCGCCGATCATGGAAAGAGTCGTTCGAGTTCCGTAGTAGGACCCGTGGCGATGACTATGCACGAATTATTACTGGAGGTAAGCCGGTCGCTTCCTAAAATCTTGAAAGACCGTTCTGTAGTACGAGAGAAGCACTTTGTAAGTTACTTCCTAATCCCGCACCACCGCTGCGATACGGGACTAATTCAGGCCCAAAGGCATATTAAAAAACCCAGCATGTCTGAACATTCATAAAACCAGGTGCTCTTGTATATATTGCTTGAGCGCTTGATTGCGCCCGGTTTGTTCAGTGGGTGGCTGTTTCACATTGACGGTGCCCGGGGGATGTTGCATCAACCTGTATACCCCGAGCAATTGATGCGTACTGCGATCGACCATGTACATCAACCCCGGCGCTGGTGTGTTGATGGCGCGTTTGCTGACGATTTTGATTGGAACTTGATCGATGATGGGCGCCCCCCCAAATGCATTCAACGCATTTTCGATCATGGTGCGGTTCTGTTTGAACAACGCGGGGTCGTTCTTCAATTGCGCCAGTAACGCCACGCTGGTCATGGTGGACTCTGCATTCAAGCTGCCCGCGCGCGAGCCAAACATGTTGACGCCGGTCTTGCCCACCAGCGACGACGCATCCTCACCGGCGCTCACTAACTCACTGGGTAAGGTATGACCTTTGGCCAAGTTGAGCAGGCCGGCGGCATTTTCCTCGTTTTTTCTCAGCCGCGTGAGGTATGCAAAGTCGAGTGACCCCTGCGTCAGCTTGCCCGGCAGATGGTCCAGTTCGTGGATCAGCGCATTGCTCATGGCGCCTTCATTCGAGCCGAAATGCTGGTAGTAACGTTTGGATCCGTCGATATTGACCTCGATGAACTTCCCAGACGGATCAAGTTTGAAATCCTCGGGGTTGACCTGTGCAACCCAATCGTGATTTTTCGAGCGCATGAATTTCACGTTTTTCGCGGTCAGTACCTCTGCCTTGGCCTTGAGACCTGACAGTCGGGAACTCATCAATTTGCGCGCCTGAGTCGGCGACATGCCCTGGAAGTTCTTGAGCACAAAATCAACGTCATCCGTCAGGGCCGGGTCTGCCATTACCTGCAAAGCATCGTCCAGTTTCGACACCATTAGGGGCTGCGCTCGCTCCACGATTTGTTTGACCTCAGCGCGCGTGGCTTGGCTGGTACCGGCCGCATCCTTGCCCACGTTGCCAGCCTCCTTGAGGGACCCGCTGCGCATTTGCATCGGCTGGCCGGCCCGTTGCTCGTCAAGTTGCGCTCTCCAGGCATCACGCAGTGGGCCCTCGCGGCGGCTGAGTCGCAGTAACGCCTTATCCTTGACCCACCTGCTCGCATTGGCCAGCGGTTCGGCAAGCCCGGCAACCGGGTTGAACAGGCCGTTGGTGAGAGTGCCCACGGCCCGAGTGGCCGCCTCTAGCCGGGAGATTCCAGATTCGGCACGGGCAATGGCCCCCACCCCTTCGGCCACCCCTCCCGCGACAACGGAAATGGCCGTCACCGCGTCAGTGGCGCAACCCGCTAACGCGCCAAGGTCCTGTTTGACGCGACCCGACACGATATCGTCGTAGCACGCTTTAAAGGGAATAAGCGTATCCACCACCGCCTTCACTACCGCCTTGGCGCGTTTTTCAAAGTCTTCCCGGGGCGTGCTCCCAGTGGCCAGGGCCTGTAGGTTATCGAGCTTCAACACCAAATTCTGTTTGGCCACGTAGTGGGTAATCGCTTCGGCACGGGGCGAAAAAAAGCCAAGGGGAGACAGTCTCGTGCCAGACCCCGGGCTTGCCGGCAATGTGGGACGCAAAGCCCTGACCTGGATTTCGGACGCGCCCGCCTCTCTCCCGTCGACATGGGATTTCATCCGAATGTTCCACAGGTTGGGGACCACGGGCTCGCCGCTGTCAAGCGCGGCAAGAAATTCAGGCCGCTCGACATAGGTGCCGCTCATGGGAAAGAACTCAAAGCATTTGGCGTTGTTTCCTTCCCCGGCGCTGATCAGGAAGCCATAACGACCCTGCACCGCATCCAATTGCTGCTGCGAACTTCTTCCGGACGCGCCTTTACCGTCAATCGATTCGGCCTGTACCTGATAAAAGGTCAGCGTTTGGGTCTCCAGCGCATGCCTGTCTGCGTAGGGCATTTTGCTGAGAATATCCTTCAGGCCCGTGGATACAGCGTTATGGAAGCGGTTCGCGTTGTCCTTGGCCGTTTGATCGAGCATCTGCCTGGAATACTTGAGTTTCTTGAACTGGGTTTTCAGCCCCGCAAACTCAGGCGCGAACTCACTCGTGTACGGCGTGCTGACCCAAGAAGAGTCATGCAGCAGCGAGCCAAATGCGCCGTCTTTGAGTACCCCCAGCATATGCAGGTCCACCAGGCTTTGCCGGTAGCCGACATCGTGAGTCGGCGCAAAAAACAGCACGTTATCCACGAAGTGCATCGGTTTGTTGACGTCGTGGCCGGGAAATACCTGCTTCAAATCGGCCTCGGCCAAGGCTCTCCGGCCAACCACAGGGGAGCTCAGTACCGTGTTTGCCTGGTGAGTCGCATCGATGTAGAGGCTGTACTTTTGCGCGGCTTGTTTCAGGTCATCAACGGTGTATTGATCATCCTCGCGCAGAGCGATAACGCCGTGTAGGGTTGCCCAGTCGAGCAACGGCTCTGTTTCGGCCGCATGAAATAGCACGGCTTGCTCAGGTGTCAGGGGTTCTAGCGTAGAACGCACCAGCACCTGGTCGTACGTCAAGGTGCGACTGGATCCCGCTGCGGACTCTTCCAGCCACGCCACCGATTTCCTGAGTGCCAGCCAGGCAGGCGAACCGATGTGCAGCGTATCCGGCATGTCACGCACCAAAAACTCCGGGGCGACACTGGCCAGCATGATGTGCGCTGTGGCGTTCACAGCCTCTGGCCGTACGCCTTTGTTATGCACCAAATGGTCCTCCAGTGCTTGCCGAACCTGTGCCAGGGTTCGCCCTGCGTTGGCGGGGGCATAAAGATCAAAACCCGCGACATGGTTTCTACGCAGGCCCAGCTCGGGGTCGATGCGCAGCATCTGGGCAGTGAGCAACAATTGATTGAGTTGCGCTTTGGTTAACCCGGCCTCATTACGACCGATGGACGCCAGCAGCATTTGCTGGCGAAAACGATTGAGCGGCGCATGGTTGTTCAGATGGCGAGCGATCCGCTCATCCATACTGTGCGTGCTCGACGGCATGCTGTTGAGTATGCCGCCCCCCACATCGCGGTCAAATGCGGTGATCAACTGTTGCCGTTCTTGAGGGTGCAGTCCTGGAAGAACGGGCGTCTGAGCCCCCAGCCAAGCGCCCGAATAATCGCCCATTGTCGGACTCGCCGGCAGTGGATTGCGCAGCCAATTGATCAGGTTACGCGCCTGCCCGACCGTACTGGGGGCGATCTGTGCGTTTATGTGCGGCCATAACTGGTGCAAGAACTGCAAGGCGGTCGTCTGTTTTATGTCCTGATCACCGCCCCGCGCCAGGTCGAATCGGATGTCGTCCAAATCAAGGATTGTATCGTCAGCCTTGCCCTCGACACGTGCCTCGATCGCCGCCAGCCAACGCTCTTTTTCACGGGCGTCCAACACGGCGAACGCGAGCGTACTCGTTGAAACCTCGGGGCGTTTAACTTGTTGCACCGGGACCGTGTGCTCGGTGGCCGTTGACGGAGCAAAGGGAGGAGGATCAAACCGGCCTGAACCGGATGAAGGGATGATCTGGGGGACAGTCGATAACATGCCGGGCACTCATTTGTAGCTCGTGAGTGCTCAGAGTGTGGGGGGCATCAATCTGCAGGAATAAGATAACGCTGACGGCTGAGCCAGACGTTTCGGCAGGCAGATCAGTCAGCCTCCCCCAGGATCAAGCTTCTGTAGTGTCCAGGGTTGGATCCCGCCCATTTACGAAATGCCTTGTAAAACGAACTGGTATCCGCAAACCCCAAACGCGCCGCAATCTCCGCAAAACTGATCTGCGGCTCCGCTAGCCAAACCACAGCCAGTTCTTTGCGCACGCTGTCCTTAAGCCCCTGGTAGGTTTGCCCTTCTTCCGCCAAGCGGCGACGCAGGGTCGAGGCGGAAATGCACAGGCTGGCGGCGAGGCCTTCGGTTTCGGGCCAGGTATCGGGAGGCATTTGGCGCAGGTCGTGTTTGATACGGTTGGCCAGGCTGTCGGGGTCGCGGTATTTGACCAGGATGTTGGCCGGCGCATGGGCGAGGAAACGCTTGAGTTCCTCGGCGCTGCGTCTTACCGGCAGGTCGAGATAGTCGGCGGAAAAGATCATGCGAGTACGCGGCCGGTCGAAGCGCAGGTTGTCGGAAAACATCACCTGGTAGTCGTCGCAAAAGTGCGGCCGTGCACAACGCAATTCAACGGCGAGGATCGGAATGCGCCGCCCTGCCAGCCAACAGGCAACGCCGTGCACGATCATCCAATAGGTGAAACAGGTAAATGCCCGCTTGGGTTCATCCTCAGGCTCCAGCAAGACGATTTCGGCCAGGCTTTGTTGGCGCACCAATTGCGCCGGCATCCGCTCCAGCATCAGCGACAGAAACCCCAGGCCGGTTTCCAGACCGGCACCGAGCGTGGGTTGCGCCATGGACGCGCGGCAAAGAAACGCCAGGCTGCCGGACTTGAGCTTGCGCGGGTCCATACCAAAGAACTCATCATCCATGCGCCGCGCCAGTAAACGCCATAACCGTGCATAGGCCGTGGCCGACACCCGTGAGCGGGGCTGCTCCAGCAGTGCCGGATCAATGCCGGCTTTACCCAGTACCTCGACCGTGGCCGCTCCGGGCGCGCAGCTTTGCAGCAAGGCTTCGCGTACCAGTTGGATGGAGATGGTGTCTTTTTCCGACATGGGATCGCGCATTCACCGCCGTAAATAATGACGTACATCATAAGGTCACATGGGCTTTGCGACCACCGTTCAGCCACAGTTCAGAAAAGGTCAAGATTGCTTGTTTAGTAATGAGTATCATTATGTTACAACTTAGCTTCCTATCTAGTTATGGTGCGGTGCCGAATGCTTGTTCCCTTCTTGATCATGCTGCGCGAAGGCATTGAAGCCGCCTTGATCGTTGGCATTATCGCCAGTTACCTGCAACAGACCGGCCGTGGCCAATGGATGCCCGCCGTCTGGGTTGGCGTGTTTCTCGCCGCCGCCCTGGCCCTGCTGGTGGGCGGTGGGCTGGAGTTGGTCAGCGCCGAATTCCCGCAGAAACAGCAGGAACTCTTTGAAGGCATCGTCGGCCTGGTCGCCGTGGGCATCCTCAGTTCCATGGTGTTCTGGATGCGCAAGGTAGCGCGCTCCATCAAACATTCCCTGCATCAATCCCTCGATCACGCCTTGGCCGGTTCCAAGCACCAGGTCACTGCGCTGATCCTCATGGTGTTTTTCGCCGTGGCTCGCGAAGGCCTGGAAACCGTGTTTTTCCTGTTGGCGGTGTTCCAGCAAAGTGAAGGTCCGGGGGCGCCGATAGGTGCCCTGCTTGGTCTGATCCTGGCGATCATCGTCGGTTTCCTGATCTACAGCGGCAGCATGCGCCTGAACCTCGGTGCGTTTTTCCGCTGGACCGGCCTGTTTATCCTGGTAGTGGCCGCCGGCATCTTGGCCAACTCGGTGCAGGCATTGCACGAGGCCGGTGTATGGAACCACCTGCAAACCGTGCTGTTCGATTTCAGCACCGCGCTGCCGATGGACAGCCCACTGGGCTCAGTACTCGCCGGTATGTTCGGCTACCAGGAAGCACCGACCGTCAGCACCCTGGGCGCCTACCTGATTTACCTGGTGGTGGCCCTGGTGATGTTCTTCCTGCCGGCAACACCGGCCAAGCCTGTCGCCACACCTTCTTCCGTTTCCAGTCAGTAAGGACCGTCACTTGTCCAACCCAACCCCTCAACCGGCTCTGCCACCTCGCGCGTTGCGCTGGGCGGTGGCGGGCTCGGTGGTCGTGATGATCGCTGCCGGTGGCCTGTTCTATTACGCCTCGCAGTTGGCCGCCAGCAAGCGCCAAACCAACCATAACGAAATCGCCGTGACCATCCATGGCCACGCCTGCGAACCAAATGAATTGAGCGTACCCGCCGGACGCGCCAGCTTTCGTATCATCAACCGCTCCGACCGCGCAGTGGAGTGGGAAATCCTCGACGGCGTGCTGGTGGTCGAAGAACGGGAAAACATCGCTCCCGGCCTGAGCCAAGTGATCAACGCCAACCTGTTGCCCGGCGACTATGCGATTACCTGCGGCCTGCTGAGCAACCCGCGCGGTACCCTGCACGTCACGCCCACCGCCGAGTCCGACGCCCAGGCCAAAGCCAAGCCGTCGATGGTGGCGTTTATCGGCCCGCTGTCTGAGTTCCGTGTTTACCTGAGCGGCCAGGGCAGCGTATTGATCAAGGCCGCGACCGCCCTGCAACAGGCCATCGATGCCGGTGACCTGGCCCAGGCCCAAGCGCTCTACGTGCCGGCCCGCGAGGCTTATCAACGGCTCGCACCAGCATCCCAGCGCCTGGCAGAACTGGACAACGCCATCAATGCCCGCGCCGATTACTTTGAAAAGCGTGAGCAAGACCCGGCCTTCAACGGCTTCCATCGCCTCGAATACAGCCTGTTCCAGCAACGTAGCCTCGACGGCCTGGCACCAGTTGCCCAGCGCCTGGTGGCCGACGTCACCACGCTCAAAACCCAACTGCTGGCCCAGTCTCTGCCGCCGGAGCAGTTGGTGAGCATTGTGGTGCGCAACCTCAACAGCCTGGCCGATGTACGCGCCATCAGCGGTGAGGAGGAGCGCTACAGCCACATCGACCTGAATGGTTTTGCCGCCAACCTGGAGGCCGCCCATAAGGTTGTCGAGTTGATGCGCCCACTGCTGAGCAAATCCGCCGCCGACCTGTTACCGAAAGTTGACAGCGCCCTCGCCGCCTTCGATGCCGAGCTGCAAGGTTTCAAAGTCGAAAAAGGCTACGCGAGCTACGACAGCGTTACGGCCGATCAGCGCAAGCAGATCGCCGACAAGGCCAAGGCTCTGGCCGCCGCACTCGATGGAATCGACCCCGCCCTTGGCCTCTCCGGCCTGCAGTGAAGACGACCGCACACATGAGTGATTCAGCACACACCAACCTCCAGCGTCGCCGTGTCCTGCTGGGCATGGCGGCCACCGGCGCCGCCATTGCCGGCAGCGCCCTGACCTGCCCGGCCATGGCGGCCACCGCCGAACAAGTCACCACCGCGCCACGCAGTGACAAGACCCATGACCACCACGAGTTCTTCGGCAAGCACCAAACCGGCATCGTCACCCCGCGCCCGGCTTGCGGCATGCTGGTGGCCTTCGATGTACTGGCCAGCGACCGCGAAGACCTGGAGCGCCTATTGCGCACCTTGAACGAGCGTATTGCATTCCTGATGACCGGCGGCACGGTGGCGCAAGTTGATCCGAAGCTGCCGCCCACCGACTCCGGCATCCTCGGCCCGGTGGTCACGCCTGACAACCTGACCATCACGGTGTCGGTCGGTGAGTCGCTGTTCGATGAGCGCTTCGGCCTGGCCAAAGCCAAGCCCAAGCGCCTGAGCCGCATGGTGGGGTTTCCCAACGATGCACTGGAGCCCGCACAGTGCCACGGCGACCTGAGCCTGCAGTTCAGCTCCAACACCCCAGACACCAATATCCACGCCCTGCGCGACATCGTAAAAAACCTGCCAGACCTGTTGCTGGTGCGTTGGAAGCAGGAAGGCAGCGTACCGCCCCAGGCGCCGAGTAAAGCTGGGGAGCCGGCACAGAGTGCGCGTAACTTCCTGGGTTTCCGTGATGGTTCGGCCAACCCGAACTCCAACGACAACACCGCGATGAACCAGATCGTGTGGGTACAACCGGGCAGCGACGAACCGGCCTGGGCCGCCAACGGCAGCTATCAAGCCGTGCGCATCATCCGTAATTTCGTCGAGCGCTGGGACCGTACGCCACTGCAAGAGCAGGAAAGCATCATCGGCCGCGTCAAAACCACCGGCGCGCCGATGGATGGCCAGCAAGAAAACCAGGTTCCCGACTATGGCAAGGACCCCGAAGGCAAGGTGACCAAGCTTGATGCCCACATCCGCCTGGCCAACCCACGCACCCCGCAGACTCAGGCCAATTTGATCCTGCGCCGGCCGTTCAACTACTCCAACGGCGTCAATAAAAACGGTCAGCTGGACATGGGGCTGTTGTTCATCTGCTACCAGGCTGACCTGGAGAAAGGCTTTATCAGCGTGCAAACCCGGCTTAACGGCGAGCCCCTGGAGGAATACCTCAAGCCAGTCGGCGGCGGGTACTTCTTCACCTTGCCCGGCGTCACGGGGCCTGCGGATTTCATCGGGCGCACGCTACTCGCTGCAACGCACCCTCAAACCACTGCCAACACCTAAAACAAACCCAGAGCGCTATCTCCCATGAAAAAGTCGTCTATTGCGTTGTCGTTGTTGTTGACCCTTTCGCCGCTGGCAGCGTTCGCCGCTACCGCCCCGCTGGACCTGGTAGGCCCGGTGTCGGACTACAAGATCTACGTCACCGAAGAAATCGGTGAGCTGGTCACCCAAACCCAAGCCTTCACCGACGCCATCAACAAGGGCGACCTGGCCACCGCCAAAAAACTCTACGCGCCAACCCGCGTGCACTATGAGTCCATTGAGCCGATCGCCGAGCTGTTCAGCGACCTCGACGCGTCCATCGACTCCCGTGTCGACGACCATGAAAAAGGCGTGACCGCCGAAGACTTCACCGGTTTCCACCGCATCGAATACGCGCTGTTCTCGCAGAACACCACCAAAGGCCTGGAAGCGCTGACCGCCAAGCTCAACGCTGACGTCAACGACCTCAAGACCCGTGTCGACGGCCTGACCTTCCCGCCGGAGAAAGTCGTCGGCGGCGCCGCAGCCCTGCTCGAAGAAGTCGCCGCCACCAAGATCTCCGGTGAAGAAGACCGCTACAGCCACACCGACCTGTATGACTTCCAAGGCAACATCGACGGCGCGAAGAAAATCGTCGACCTGTTCCGTGGCCAGATCGAGAAGCTAGACAAAGCCTTCCTGGCCAAGGTCGACAAGAATTTCGCCACCGTGGACAAGATCCTGGCCAAGTACAAGACCAAGGATGGCGGCTTTGAGACCTACGACAAGGTCAAGGAAAACGACCGTAAAGCCTTGGTTGGCCCGGTCAACACCCTGGCAGAAGACCTGTCGACCTTGCGTGGCAAGTTGGGCTTGAACTGATGATTCAGGCACCGCTTATCTGCAATGGGTAAACGGTGCCTGCTTTCAGGCCGGTCGCCCTTCTGGCGGTGTGCTGGGGTCTATCACCCCAGTAGCCACCAGAAAATAACCGCGCATTTTTTGTTCGGCGGTCATCAGATGCGGCATTGCCTTGCCTAGTGCCGAGTTACTCGTCGCCAGCAACATTGGCAACTTCCCCACGCCCCGGGCAGCCGCGCCGATCAAGCGTGGATAGCCATCTACCGGATTGAATACGGCGTTGAAAAACACAGCGCTCTGCTTGGCCAAATCAAAGGCCGCATCACTGATACGTACCTGCGGCCCCGCCAGGCTCAGCCTCGCACCCACGGGTGCAACCTTCGCGCTCATCTGGTTGAGAGCGGTTCGCACACCGCCCAGTGCGAACGTTTTACCTGATCGCATCAGCGACCGCGCCTGAACGCGTGCGCCAACCACCACTCCGCCGATATCAAGCGCCAGGCTTTGCAAGCCCTTGCCGATATTGCCCTGGGCGAAATCCTGATAGGCCCCGATAAAAGGCACCAGTGAAAGCAGCAGATTCATGTCCCGCGCTTCAGCCTCCCGGCTCTTCTCGATAGACAACTGCCCTCTGGCGCGCTTGAGCATGTCCTTCAGGCTTTCGTAGAAGTTGTTTTCAGCTATTTCACAGGCCAGAAACTCCACACGGTCTGACTGGTAACTGTCAGGCACGAAGGTTTGCAGTGTCTGGTTTTCAGGCAGTGAGCCAGCCTCCAAGTAACGCCCCACCCGGTCGATTATCACGTCGCTGGACTTAGCTCCCGGACGGGGCGCCGCCCCACTGGCATAAGCCTCAAAGTCCAACGGCACGTCATGGCCGCCCCTTATGTATTTCTCTCCCAGCAATTTGAACTGGCCCAGGTAGCTTTTGTCGCGAACTACTTTGTCGAGGGCACTGGTGACTTCTGGATCAGTGTGCTTGACGATTTTTCCGTTGGTAAAGACCTCGTAATACGTCACAGACTGCGCATGCAACACCCGCATCAGGGTGCCTTGACGTCCGGTCATTGCCGCCCGGTCGTCGTCCTTTTCCCACACCTGTTGCTTGCCGGTTTTCTTGCGCAAGGTGAACAGGTCCACCGCACCCAACTCGATACGCTGACGATCGGCCAGTGGCAGGGCCGCAAACATCAGTTTGAGTTTGGTGACAAAGGCCATTTGCAGTTTGCGGTGGTGAGCACTTACAGGTTTCTCAAACAGGGGATCAAGTGCAGGCAAACGGCGGATTTTCTCGTCCAGTGTTGCACGTGTCTCTTTTGGGACCTGCGCGGTGTTTTGGAACTGGAAGGGCGTGGAGGACGACTGTCCGCTCGGTCGGCTGGGTAATTCACTACTCAATACCCATTTGTCGGGGACCAGGTCGCCCGTCATATAGGTCTCCACCAGCGAGCGTATACGCGGTTCTGACCTCACCAGGTTACGACGCTGGTCGGCGTCGACCAATTGCACCTTCATCGCCTCCAGTTGGTTGGCGCTGACCTGGGGAAATACCTTGAGTAGCTCTTGAATGGCCATCGACCTGCGCGTAGGCAATGGCGTGTTAGTGGTCTTGAAGGCTCGCGTCGCCATTGTCCGTTGTCGCGTAAACACTTTCGATGCGAGCTTGGCGTCCGTCTCGGTATGCTGGCCGTGGGGCTTGGCAGCCACGACGCCATTGAGCACTCCCCAATCCAGCAGCACTCTTAGCCCACGCACTTGCAGTAATGTGCTTTGTTCCACTGAAATGGGGGCCAAAGTGGTCAGCGCGTTGAGCTGCTCCTCATTCATCGCCCTGGACGTACCCGGCCCTACCGCCTCAGCTATCGCGCAGCCTAAGCGCAACTCCACCCAGGCGGGCGAGCCCATCGTTACGATATCGGGTATGTCACGCACCAGGAACTCAGGCGCTACTTGGGCCAGGCCGATGTGCGCGACCAATACGGCAACACTGGGGTCCAGGCCTTTTTGGTCGCGAAGATGCTGTTCCAGGTCGCTGCGCACTTCATTAAGGGTACGTCCCAGATGGGCGGGCTGATAAAGCTCAAAGCCTGCGACAGTACCGGGAGGTTGCGTCGCAATGTCGGCCAACAGTCGAGTAAATGCCGGTGCATCAGGCCCCTTTAGCAGGCGGGCAAGGTGAGCGTCAGCATCCTGGCGCAGGCTGTCGGGGGATTGCCCGGCGAGTGAGGCCAGCGGGCGATAATCTGCAACGCCGTCGGTCGTCGCCAGCGCGCTGTAGTCAGCTGATGCAGGTGCCGGTGGCAATGAAGTGCGCAACCACTGAATGACATTGCGCGTGGCGCCAATGGTGCTCGGCGAGCCCAGCCCTTTGTGCTCCAACAACTGCTGGACATTATAGGAGGCCTGCACGCCGATGCCCTGGGCTGATGCCTGGGACACCCGGGTCTGCTGCGTTGACCAGTTTGTGGGAAGTTCATCCGCCAGGCCCTGCACGCGTTGCTCCAACAGGGTAGCCAGGTGCGCGCGCTCATCGAGGTCGCTGACCACCCGTTTCACATCGCCCAGGGCTGCAACGAACTGCGCTGACAAGCCATCCTTGGCTGTGCGTGTGGTGCCTGGCAAATTGAGGCCGTAGGCGTTGGACACCACGTGCAAGGGCATGCGTTGCTCGCCTCCGGTGGGGTAAGGCAAACCCTTGTCATCGGGGTCCAGCAGGTTACGCATGGCCCGTAGCTTGATTGATGCTTCCCACCAGCCACTGCCATCCGTGGTGCTGAACGTGACGGCAGTGCGTACACCGTCACGGGTGACATAACCTTCCACACGGTCCTTGTGCAGTGTCAAGGAATCAGTCTCCAGCCCCTTGCTGGCCAGCCATTGGCGAGTTTGCGGCTGATCGACCAATTGATGATACATATCCATCACATCACCCAAGGCGCTGACTCTGGGGACGGACACATACACCTGAGCACTGCTCAATGCCGCGGCCTGTCGCCCAACCAGCTCTGCATCGCCTTGCGCAGAAAGGGTTGCATCACTTGGCGTATGCAGCACGGTCCATGCCGGGCCAGGAATTTGAGGCGGCTCGACAGAGGTGGAACGCGTGGTACGGGCCAACAGGCCCGTTGGCGACGCCAAGGCCGGCGATGACGAAAAAGCAGAAGAAATGGGCACGTGGGGGCGAGGAGAAATCGACAACATAGTGGAAGTCCTCTTACAGGCTTATTCCATATGGAGAAGACCGCGCCTCCCTATGCGGTATGCGGCAGGGAGGCAATGTAGAAAGAGGACAAGCCGATGGGCTATAGGCGTTGTCTGATAAACGCCGCCTATTTGTCGACAGTCAAGAGGGTTAGAGAATTCGGTACAACAACCGCTCGATCCGTACGCGGCTGACCCGGCGCAGGAACTTACCCACCGCCGCTGGGTAATCCACCAGGGTTTGCAGTTGCGAGTAACCGTCAATGCGCGTGGTGTGCTGGTAGATCTGCGCCAACTCCGTACGCCTCGGCTCAAGCCATTGACCTTGGGGATCGTCGATCAACAGGGCATTTTCCAGGTCCAGCCGGAAAGCCCTCGGGTTGAGGTTGTTGCCCGTCAGCAAGGTATAACGCTGATCCACCCACATGCCCTTGAGGTGGTAGGAATTGTCACCATCGTGCCATAGGTGCAGATTCAACTGGCCACTGTTGATCATCGGCTGATGGCGCTTGGCGAAGCGACGCAAGCTGATTTCATACAAATAAGGCAGCGCCGCGATGACCTTGAACGGCTCGCTGGGCGGGATGTAGAAATCGTTCGCGGTCTTGTCGCCGACGATGATGTCGATCTTCACGCCACGCGCCAGCGCACGGTTGATTTCGCGCGTGACCGGCAGCGGCAGGTTGAAGTACGGCGTGCAGATGGTCAGTTGGTGTTGGGCACTGGCGATCAGGTCAAGGATCACTCGGCTCAGCGGGTTGTTCTTGCCCACGCCAAGCAGCGGGCTGACCGAAAGGTGACCATTGGGTAACTGCCCTGCTGTGGTGTCGTACGCCGCATGCTTGAGACGGCTGCGCAGGTCACCTATGTCGTTGCGCAGGCTGCGGGTGGTGGGCGGGTTGGGCAGGTCCAGGCGGTGCACGGCCTTGGACGCCACCAAGCCGTGTTCCACCAGATGCTGCATGGAGTCGGCAAGCGCTTTGTTATGGATCAGGTGGTAGCGGTCGAAACGGTACTTGTCGAACTTGTGCAAATACACATTGTTAAGGCTCGCACCGCTGTACAACACCGTATCGTCGATCACAAAGCCCTTGAGGTGCAGCACGCCAAACAGCTCGCGGGTTTGCACCGGCACGCCATACACCGGCACTTCACTGGCGTGGGACTGGGTCATTGCTTGATACCAGGCGCTATTGCCGGGCTGTTTACCGGCGCCGATCAACCCACGCTGGGCACGCAGCCAGTCGACCACCACCACGATCTCCAGCGCCGGCCGTGCTGCCTTGGCGGCGTGCAAGGCATCGTAGATCTCCTGCCCTGCTTCGTCCTGCTGCAAGTACAGCGCAACGATGTAGATACGCCGAGTGGCCTGGGGGATTTTCTCCAGCAGGCAACGGCGATACGCGTCGGCGCCGGACAGCACGTCGATCGCGTCGGGAGTGAGGGGGAAACCGCGCAGTTTGGGCAACAAGGAGCGTTTGAAGAACGACGGCATAAGGCTCGCAATGGGTCGAATCCGAAGAGGCCACGAGCTTACACCATGGGGGTGCTCAGGTCTCGTCGCCAAGGATAGACTGTTGGGCCTTTGCACTGCGTCGCCTTCAGGAGCCGTGATATGTCATCGACACAAGAGTCCCGCCCGCCGCTGCCGCCGTTCACCCGTGAGTCGGCGATCCAAAAAGTGCGTCTGGCCGAAGACGGCTGGAACTCCCGCGACCCGCAACGGGTGTCTCTGGCCTATACCCTGGATACGCAGTGGCGTAACCGAGCCGAGTTCGCCCACAACCGTGAAGAGGCCAAGGGCTTCCTCACGCGTAAATGGGCCAAGGAACTCGACTACCGGCTGATCAAAGAACTGTGGGCGTTTACCGATAACCGCATTGCCGTGCGTTATGCCTATGAATGGCACGACGATTCGGGCAACTGGTTCCGTTCCTATGGCAACGAAAACTGGGAGTTCGATGAGAACGGCCTGATGGCTAATCGCTTTGCTTGTATCAATGATTTGCCGATCAAGGAAAGCGAGCGCAAGTTTCATTGGCCGTTGGGGCGGCGTCCAGATGAGCATCCGGGCCTGTCTGACCTGGGGCTATAGCATTTACACGGGCAAAATGTGGGAGTGGGTAGGCCCGCTCCCACAAGGTCCCGCGCCAACTATTAGTCCTGGTTCAGCCCTACGCGGTACAGCACGCCATTGTCCTCATCCGTCAGCACATACAGATAGCCATCCGGCCCCTGCCGCACATCGCGAATCCGGGCCTTCAAGCCGCCCAACAAGCGTTCCTCATGGATCACCTTGTCACCCTCAAACTGCAGGCGTATCAACTCCTGGCTGGCCAACGCCCCGATAAAGACGTTGTGTTGCCAAAGCTTGAAACGGTCCGCATCGTAGAACGCCATACCGCTGATACCCGGTGATTTTTCCCAGACATGATGGGGTGCAACCGTGCCTTCTACCGTCTTGCCCTGGGCCTCGGGAATGGCCGCTCCGGAATAGTTTATACCGTGGGTCGCCATTGGCCAGCCATAGTTCTTGCCACGCTCGATGATATTGATCTCATCACCGCCTTTGGGCCCATGCTCGTTCTCCCAGATCGTGCCGCTCCAAGGGTTCAGCGCTAGGCCTTGGGGATTGCGCTGGCCATAGGACCAGATCTCGGGGCGAACCCCCGCCTGACCTACGAAGGGGTTGTCATCCGGCACACGGCCATCGGGGAAAATACGTACGACCTTGCCTTGCAGTTTGTCCAGATCCTGTGCGGTGGGCCGGTCGTTGTTCTCGCCGAGGGTGACGAAGAGGTAACCATCACGATCAAAGGCCAGGCGCGAGCCGAAGTGGTTACCGGTAGACAGCTTGGGCTCCTGGCGCAGGATCACTTTGAAATCGGTCAGGCTTTTCAAGTCTGCCGATAAACGCCCACGACCCACTGCCGTGCCGGCAGTCCCTCCCTCGCCACCACCTTCGGCGTAAGAGAGGTAGACCATGCGGTCTTGCTTGAAGTCGGGCGACAGCACCACGTCCAGCAAACCGCCCTGCCCCTTGGCCCACACCTCGGGCACGCCGGTCAACGGCGCGGAGAGCTTGCCGTCCGGGCTGACAAAGCGCAGGTGCCCGGGGCGTTCGGTCACCAGGAAACCTTGCCGGTCCGGAAGGAACGCCACAGCCCACGGATGATCCAGGCCCTTGGCAACCGGCGTGGCAGTGATGCTGCCTTGCTCACTGGGAAACTGTTGGCCATCAGCCGCGTAGACGCTTGCCAAAGGCACGATCACAGCCGCACAAACGGCGGCCAGCAGGGTTTTGCGTAGCAACATAAGACGAGTCCTTACCGGCGATTGCCGTTGGCATCATAACTAGGGGCTTTGGTTTCGGTGGCTGGGCGACTGGGGGCGGCATCGCGCTTGGGATAGCGATTGCCGATGCCGCCGTTTTCCACGGTCGGCGTACGCGGGGTCGGGCCGGTCTGGATACCGCGAACCGCCGGCGCAGTGGGCTGGGTGCCCTGCATGCTGTTGGGGTTGGCCCGGTGGATCGGGCTGTTGTTGGAATCCGTGCGGCCCGGCAGGCTTTGGGCCTGAGCCAGTGGTACCAGGGCCAAACCCATCACAAGCGCCGCAACGTGACGCACACAACTATTCATGACAAAGCCTCTCTTGAGCGAGTAGTACGTGCTTTCGATAACACGCTACGCCCTGGGTTCGGCTTTCGTAACTAAATAGTTTCTCATCAGGTGTAACACGATCTGTCCGCGCATCTGTCCGCCGAAACTTTTAAGGCGGCCTGCCGGTCAGCTTAATACTCAGTCCGCTCAAGGAAAACAGCTATGCCACGGGCAATCTGGAAAGGCGCGATCAGCTTTGGCTTGGTGCATATCCCGGTGTCACTGGTCTCGGCCACGTCCGCCCAAGGCGTGGATTTTGACTGGCTGGACAAACGCAGCATGGACCGGGTGGGCTACAAGCGCATCAACAAGGCCACCGGCAAGGAAGTGAGCAAAGACAATATCGTCAAGGGTGTAGCCTTTAAGAAGGGGCGCTACGTGCTCCTCAGCGAAGAGGAAATTCGCTCCGCTCACCCCAAGTCGACCCAGACCATCGAGATTATCGCCTTCGTCGCCAGCGACCAGATCCCATTGCAGAACATCGACACGCCCTACTTTCTGGCCCCGGATAAACGCGGTGGCAAGGTGTACGCCTTACTCCGGGAGACCCTCAAGAAAACCCGCAAGGTGGCCCTGGCCAATGTGGTGCTGCACACCAAACAGCATTTGGCGGCGCTAATGCCGCTGGAGTCGGCACTGGTACTGGTGATGCTGCGCTGGCCTGCCGAAGTGCGCAGCCTGGATGAATTGGAGCTGGGCACGGACGTGACCAAGCCCTCCCTGGCCAAGGGCGAATTGGACATGGCCAAGCGCCTGGTGGATGACATGAGCGCCGACTGGCAACCCGATGATTACCGCGACAGCTTCCAGGACAAGATCATGGCGCTGGTGGCCAAAAAGGCCAAGGCCGGCAAGATCGAGGATGTGGAGACGAGCAAAGGCAGTGAAGAGCGCAAGTCGGCCGACGTGATCGACCTGACGGAACTGCTCAAGCGCAGCCTGGCCGGCAAGCCCGCCAAGAAGCCCGCCGCGAAGCGTTCCAACAAGGCCTCTTAAGTCATGCCCAAGCCACTGAGTGAATACAACCGCAAGCGCGATTTCGATATCACCGCCGAGCCGTCGGGCACCGCGAGCGACGGCAAACGCAAGGCCTCGGCATTGACCTTCGTGATCCAGAAACACGCTGCGCGCCACCTGCACTATGACTTTCGCCTGGAACTCGATGGCGTCCTCAAAAGCTGGGCAGTTCCCAAAGGCCCGAGCCTGGACCCCAGCCAGAAGCGCCTGGCGGTGCACGTAGAAGATCATCCGCTTAGCTACGGCAGTTTCGAAGGCAGCATCCCGGCCGGGCAATACGGTGCAGGCGATGTGATCGTATGGGATCGCGGCGTCTGGCAACCTCAGGGCGACCCACATAAGGCCTACGCCGCTGGCAAACTCAAGTTCAGCCTGATCGGCGAAAAACTCGCCGGCGACTGGGCGCTGGTCCGTACCCGCTTAAAGGGCAGTGGCGACAAGGAGCAGTGGCTATTGATCAAAGAGCAGGACGAGCAGGCACGCCCTGGCGCCGATTACGATATCGTCCAGGCACTGCCCGATAGCGTGCTCAGCAACGCTTCGATGGCCGCCCCGCCACTGCGGAACACCGTGAGCGCTGCCCTTCCCGCGCGTTTGAGCCCGCAACTGGCCACATTGGTGGATCGACCACCCCAGGGCGACTGGCACTACGAAATCAAGCTGGACGGCTACCGCATGCTGGCGCGAATCGCCGATGGCGAGGTGCGCCTGTTCACACGCAATGGCCACGACTGGACCGACCGCCTCTCACGCCAGGCCAAAGCGCTGCAGGCGCTCAAACTCAAGGACAGTTGGCTGGACGGCGAAGTGGTCAGCCTCAACAGTGACGGCCTACCGGACTTTCAGGCGCTGCAGAACGCTTTCGATATCGGCCGTAGCCTGGACCTGGTCTATTACCTGTTCGATGCGCCGTTCCTGGACGGTCGCGACCTGCGTGAAGAACCGATAGAGGTGCGGCGCAGCGCTCTCGAAACCGCGCTGGCCGCCAGCAAGAGCAAGCTGCTGCGCTTTACCCAAGCCTTGACCGCCGACCCTCGCGACATTTTTGAAAGCGCCTGCGCCCTGAACCTGGAGGGGGTCATTGGCAAGCGTCAGGGCAGCCCTTATGTGTCGAGCCGAAGTGCCAACTGGATCAAGCTCAAATGCCATTTGCACCAAGAGTTTGTGATTGTCGGCTACACCCGCCCGCAAGGTTCGCGCAGCGGTTTTGGCGCGCTGTTGCTGGCGGTCAATGATGACACCGGGCTGGTGTATAGCGGGCGCGTCGGCACGGGGTTCGACCAAGCAACGCTCGATAGCCTTTATCGGCAACTGACTGCGCTGGAGCGTAAAACCTCGCCCCTGGCCAAGCCGCTCACCAGCGCCCAGGCCCGCGGGGTGCATTGGGTGAAACCGGCGCTGGTGGCCGAGGTGCGATTTGCCGAGTGGACACAAGAAGGTTTGGTACGCCAGGCGGCATTTATCGCTCTGCGCACCGACAAGCCCATCGCGCAAATCACCCACGAGCAACCCCGTCCAGCCAAATCCCTCAAGCCCGGCAAAGACATGCCTGGCGATGTTCATATCACCCACGGCGAGCGGATCATTGACCCACACAGTGGCACGCAAAAGCAGCAACTGGCGCAGTTCTACAGCGATATCAGCGCCTGGATCCTGCCGTTTCTACAGCGTCGCCCGCTGGCGCTGCTCAGAGCCCCGGAGGGCATAGAAGGCGAGCAGTTTTTCCAAAAACACGCAGAGCGCTTGGCGATTCCCTTTATCAAGCAACTGAACCCAGCCCTGGACCCAGGCCATGCCCGCCTGATGGAAATCGACAGTGCTGCCGCGCTGGTCGGCGCTGTACAAATGGGCAGCATTGAGCTGCATACCTGGGGCGCTACCTGGGACAAGCTCGAAACTCCGGATCAGTTCGTCCTCGACCTGGACCCCGACCCGGCGCTGCCATGGAAAACCATGGTCGAAGCCGCGCAACTGACCCTTGCAGTGCTGGATGAACTGGGGCTGCGGGCGTTCGTCAAGACCAGCGGCGGCAAGGGCGTGCACCTTGTGGTGCCACTGGCGCGCAGAGATGGCTGGGACACGGTCAAGGCCTTTGCCAAGGCGATTGCCCACTTCATGACCGGCCAACTGCCCGAGCGCTTTACTGCCACCTCGGGGCCAAAGAACCGCGTGGGCAAGATCTTTGTCGATTACCTACGCAACGCACGGGGCGCAAGTACCGTTGCGCCTTACTCGTTGCGTGCGCGTCCGGGCTTGCCAGTGTCGGTGCCTATCAGCCGGGATGAGTTAAAGACGTTACAGGGCGCCCAGCAGTGGACGGTTGCCAACCTGCACCAACGTTTGCAGAGCCTGAAGGCAGATCCCTGGGCCGGTTATGCCCATCGGCAAAAGATCAGCAAGGCAATGTGGGACAAGCTGGGCGCCTGCCCACCCCAATAAAGGCAGCCGTTTGGTGTTAGATCAACACGAAAACAAGTGCCAATGCCGCGAAAATTGCCCACTTTTCAAGGTAGTAACGCGTGCGGTTGCGTTTTTTCAGTTCCTTGCCCCGCAGCCGAATCTTGTACAGCCGAGTGAACGCGCGGTTAAGCCCGCCGGTCTTGTCGCCGGCATCGTTCGGCGAGCCCGCCGCTGCCATCACCGTGCGGCTGAACCAACGGTTGAACGCTGCAGCCCAGCGATACTTCATCGGCCGCTCTATATCGCAGAACAGGATGATGCGGTTGTGCTGCGTGGTGTTTTCGGCGTAGTGGATGTAGGTCTCATCGAACATCACCGGCTCGCCATCGCGCCAATAATAGGTTTCACCATCCACGTTGATGTAGCAGCCAGGATCGTTCGGCGTATCCAGGCCCAGGTGGTAGCGGTAGGAACCGGCATACGGATCGCGATGGCGTACCAGCTTGGAGCCCGGCGGCAGCTCGGCAAACATCGCCGCCTTGATCGAACCAATGCTCTGCACCAACGCCGTGGTACGAGGGCACAATTTCATTGCCGAGGGGTGGCTGTCGCCGTACCACTTCAAGTAGAAGCGCTTCCAGCCCGACTTGAAGAACGAGTTGAAGCCGACGTCGTTGTATTGCTCCGAACGCTTAATCTCACCCGCGCGCATCAGGTTCTGGCCCTCCTGGCGGATTTCTTCCCAGTGTTCCTGCAACGGGCTCAGGTCGGGAAAATCGCTGGGCGACAGGTAGGGGCGACTGGGTAGCTTGGAGAACAGATAGAGAAAGCAGTTGATCGGCGCCAGGAAGGTCGAATGATCACTGAGCTGGCGGCCCAGTTTGTGTCGCACCCGGCCGCGCAGGTGTACGTACGCAATAGAGGCAACGTAGAGAACAACAATGATGAGTTTCAAGGGATTTCGTCACACGTCTAAAGAGAACAGGCTGCTCCTGCGTGCCCACAACGGCCGAGGATGGAATAAGCAGCACCTGAAATCACAATTCACACAGTCGGCCTGAACGGCCGGGAAACCACCCGGCGTAAGGCCATTGGCAGTTATTTAGCCACAGTTTGTAACCAAAAGTTAACCAAGAATTGTGAAAAGGTGTCTTGCCGAATGTGCTTCTACAGAGCCGGTTCATAATGGCGTATTGTTCGCGACTACCAACGACTCCCGCCCGCGCACAAAGGAAAATGTGTATGTCATCCATGTCAGATCCGGACGTTCAAGCCTTGCAAGGCGCGTGGGAACAAATCGCTCTTGAAGATAGCGGCGTGCTCAACCCCGTCGATGCCCATAGCGCTCCCGGCGCGATCACCACGATTACCGGCGACCGTTTCGAAGTCAAAACCGTCAGTGGCGAAGTGTTGTTGGCCGGCCGGTTTACCCTGGACAGCACGACCCGCCCCAAAAGCATTACCTGGGTGGACGCCATCGGAGATGACGCCGGCAAGCAGCTGCCCGCCAGCTATCGATTGGAAGGGGATGAATTCGTGTTTATCGCCGCCGATGAAGGGATGCCCAGGCCAATCGTGTTCCATACCGGTCCAGGTCAAACCATGCGAACCTTTGTACGCCGCGCCTAATGCGGCTGCCCCTGTAAATTTACGACGGCTTTTTCACAAGGCCTTCACTTACCGGCCTATAGGGTGAAGGCTACCTACTCCAGTGAATCCCTTGGCCCGCCTATTTTCGCGGGCTTTTTTTTGCCCATTTATCCTGTGATCAAGAAGCCCGCTTGACCGCGGTCAACGTGAAACACAGTGGCAGTTGCGCCGGTTGGTGCTCGTACTGGTCGTAGAGTTCCTCGCGGTTGGAGTGGGAATACTCCTGCAAATGACTGATCTGCAACTCGGCGCCGATGGCTGCGCTGACCACATCACCCAACGTGTGCAGGAACCAATAGGACGTCGGCCCGGCCTGCTCGCCTAGGCCTTCGTAGACGATGGACTCCTGCAGTACAAAGGGCTCGCGCTGGAAATACGAACTGGCAGGCAGCAAGGGGTTGGCAGCCCTGGGGTCGAACACTTCCAGGAAAGGATGGGTTTCATACATCACCAAGCTGCCGCCCGGTTTCAAGGTGCTGGCCGCATGGCGCATGAACTGCGCCACATCCGGCATCCAACCGAGCACGCCGATGGTCACCAGGGCGATGTCGAAACGTGCGTGCAACCGAGGCGGCAAGTGATGGATATCACTGTCGATAAATTCGGGACTGTGGGGCGACCCATCAGCCAGTTCGCGGGCCTGTTGCAGGAAGGCCTGGGATTGATCCACCCCCACCACCGAGCGTGCCCCCAAGCCATACAGCGACAGGCTCTCGCGACCGTTGTTGCAGCACAGTTGCACCACATCCTTGCCCGCCACCCCGAGGTCTTGTAGCAACCCGGTGATCGTCGGGTCCAGGCAGGAGAACCGAGGGTTGCTCACCGACCGAAGCAACGCCGCCCAGGTCTCGGTGGTTTTATGTAGGCTGGCGGATTGGTCCCAGGCGTCCTTGTTGCTGGCAATCGCCTGTTGAGCTGAGGGCATGTCCATTGCGTCTCCAAAAAAGTCGTTACCGCGAGCCTTAAGAAAATAAGCCAAGTGTGTGCCGATTAAAACCCCGAGAAGCGGGCGAAACTTAACGCAACGCCGGTAGGTCACTAGCGCAATGAGCGCTCAGCCGTTGAACGCCCCTTGTGTAGCCCCCGTCATGGCCAAGCACGCCGATCTGCGCAATACCCTGTCCCTGGACAGCTTGAATTTCTTCCTGGCAGATGTGCGCGATGGCCTCGGCCCGTACCTGGCGATTTACCTGTTGGCCGTGCACAAATGGGACCCGGCCAGTATCGGCGTGGTGATGACTCTGGCCGGTATCGCCGCCCTGCTCACCCAGGGCCCGGCCGGCGCCCTGATCGACCGCACACGCAGCAAACGTGCGGTCATCGCGCTGGCTGCGCTGCTGGTGACGGGCAGTTGCTTGATGCTGCCCTTTGTCAGCGCCTTTACCTGGGTTGCCTTGACCCAGGCGGCCAGTGCCGTGGCGGCATCGGTGTTTGCCCCGGCGATCTCGGCAATTTCCCTGGGCATCACCGGCCCACGGGCGTTCACCCGCCGTACCGGACGCAACGAAACCTTCAACCACGCCGGCAATGCCGTGGCCGCGCTGTTGGCCGGCGGCCTGGCGTACCTGTACGGCCCCGTCATGGTGTTTTACCTGATGGCGTTCATGGCCCTGGCCAGCGTGGTGGCGATCAGTTGCGTGTCGGCGCAGGCCATCGACCATGAAGTGGCCCGTGGCTTCGACCCTGCCCACACCACCGACCACGAGCAACCCTCTGGCCTCAAGGTGCTGTTGGCCAACCGTCCGCTGCTACTGTTCGCCATCTGCTGTGCGCTATTCCACCTGGCCAATGCCGCGATGCTGCCGCTGGTGAGCCAGAAACTGTCGCAAATCAACCTGCAAATGGCCACGCCACTGACCTCGGCCTGCATCGTCGCGGCACAACTGGTGATGGTGCCGACGGCCTGGCTGGTGGGCATAAAAGCAGACCTGTGGGGGCGCAAGCCGTTGCTGATGGCCGGGTTTATGATCCTGCCGTTGCGCGGCGTGCTCTATACCTTGTCCGCCGATCCTTACTGGTTAGTGGCCGTGCAGATGCTCGACGGCATCGGCGCAGGCATCTTCGGTGCGCTGTTCCCGGTGATCGTCAAGGACCTGACCTACGGCACCGGGCGCTTCAATGTGAGCCTGGGCGCCCTGTCCACCGTATTTGGCCTGGGCGCAGCGCTGAGCAGCAGCCTGGCTGGTTTCGTGGTGCAGCAGGCTGGCTACAACGCCGCATTCCTGACCCTCGCCGGCGTGGCGGCGCTGGCGTTGGCGCTGTTATGGCTGGCCATGCCGGAGACACTGGCAAAAACATCCCGCCCCGCCCATGCAGTGATCGCTTGAAATAGGTGAGAATGCGCGCCAGTCCACACGCAAGGAAGCAATCCCCCATGAAGTCATGGAAAACACTGGCCGTCGCCCTGTTGGTATCTACAAGCAACTCGGCTATCGCGGCCGAAAACAACAACCCCGTCCAAGCCGCTTTGATGATTACCACAATCGCCCCCACGGTCATCCTTGGCGGCACCCTGGCGGCAACCTCCGCCATTCCAGAGTTGTTTAAATCCTCCAAAAGCGATGCACTCGCGTTCATTGGCTCCGATGGCGAGATCCGCGGCGCACAGTTCGAGCAAGCGGCGCGCCACTACCGCGCCACTTACCACCCGCCCCTGATGTCCGACCAGCAACTGGCCCAGGCGATTGTTACCTCTTTTTGACCGCCGCGGGGGCTGAGCAGGAACCTCATCGGTTTCGCCATACAACTGTCGTCTCACATATGCGACAATGCGCGCCAAATTCCAACACACATCCCCAATTTTTGCTCAGCGACCGGGTTTCGCGCCTTGATGTCGCTGTTGATGCATGCCTGAAGGCTCCTGCCGCCACGCTCGCAACCCATTGATAGGTAAAGTAATTGATCTCCACAGCTAACATCACCATGCAGTTCGGCGCCAAGCCGCTCTTCGAGAACGTCTCGGTCAAGTTCGGCGCTGGCAACCGTTATGGTTTGATCGGTGCCAACGGTTGCGGCAAGTCGACCTTCATGAAAATCCTCGGTGGCGACCTGGACCCGTCTGGCGGCCAGGTCATGCTGGAGCCGAATGTGCGCCTGGGTAAGCTGCGCCAGGACCAGTTCGCCTACGAAGAATTCACCGTGCTCGACACCGTGATCATGGGTCACGAGGAGCTGTGGAAGGTCAAGGCTGAGCGCGACCGTATCTACTCGCTGCCGGAAATGAGCGAAGCAGACGGCATGGCCGTGGCCGAGCTGGAAACCGAGTTCGCCGAGATGGACGGCTACACCGCCGAATCCCGTGCCGGTGAGTTGCTGCTGGGCCTGGGTATTCCGCTGGAGCAACACTTCGGCCCGATGAGCGAAGTGTCCCCAGGCTGGAAGCTGCGTGTATTGCTGGCCCAGGCGCTGTTCTCCGATCCTGAAGTGCTGTTGCTCGACGAACCGACCAACCACTTGGACATCAACACCATCCGCTGGCTGGAAAACATCCTGACCCAGCGTTCCAGCCTGATGATCATCATCTCTCACGACCGTCACTTCCTGAACAGCGTGTGCACCCACATGGCTGACCTGGACTACGGCGAGTTGCGTCTGTTCCCGGGCAACTACGACGAGTACATGACCGTGGCGACCCAGTCCCGCGAGCAGTTGCTGTCGGACAACGCCAAGAAGAAGGCGCAGATCTCCGAGCTGCAATCCTTCGTCAGCCGCTTCTCGGCCAACGCCTCCAAAGCCAAGCAGGCCACTTCCCGTGCCAAGGCGATCGACAAGATCCAGCTGGCCGAGGTCAAGCCTTCGAGCCGTGTGAGCCCGTTCATCCGTTTCGAGCAGAACAAAAAGCTGCACCGCCAGGCGGTCATCGTCGAGCGTATGGCCAAGGGCTTCGACGGCAAGCCTTTGTTCAAAGACTTCAGCTTCCAGGTTGAAGCCGGCGAGCGCGTGGCGATCATCGGCCCGAACGGTATCGGTAAAACCACCCTGCTGCGCACCCTGGTCAACGAACTGACCCCGGACGCCGGTAGCATCAAGTGGACCGACGCGGCAGAACTGGGCTACTACGCCCAGGACCACGCTCACGATTTCGAAGACGATGTGACCCTGTTCGACTGGATGGGCCAATGGACTCAAGGCGAGCAGATGATCCGTGGCACCCTGGGTCGGATGTTGTTCTCCAACGACGAGATCCAGAAGTCGGTGAAGGTGATTTCTGGCGGTGAGCAAGGCCGCATGCTGTTCGGCAAGCTGATCCTGCAAAAGCCGAACGTGCTGATCATGGACGAACCGACTAACCACTTGGACATGGAATCCATCGAAGCGCTGAACCTGGCGCTGGAGAATTACCCAGGCACGCTGATCTTTGTCAGCCATGACCGTGAATTCGTATCGTCCCTGGCTACCCGCATCATCGAGTTGAGCGCCACTGGCGTGATCGACTTCAGCGGCACTTATGACGATTACCTGCGCAGCCAAGGTGTGGTGTTTTAAGGGCAGCGATTAGTTTTTAGCTGAAAGCGGCAAGTTAGAGCCCCGTCCATTGTGACGGGGCTTTTTGCATCTAATGGAACACCATCATTAATCGTTAGCCTGCTTTCTTTTCCACCAGAGCCTTGCCATGATGCCTCCACCGCCCGCCCGCGAATGAGTGCCCATGTCAGCCGCCGCCCCCAGCTCGTTATCGATCACCCTGCAGATCGTCTCCATCGTCTTCTATACCTTTATCGCCTTTATCTGCATCGGCCTGCCGATTGCGGTAATCCCTGGCTATGTGCACGGGCAACTGGGTTTCAGCGCGGTGGTGGCGGGAATTGTCATCGGCTCGCAGTATCTGGCCACGTTACTCAGTCGGCCGATGGCCGGGAGGATGTCGGATAACGTCGGCACCAAACGTGCGATTGTGCTGGGGCTAGCGGGGATTCTGGTGAGTGGCGTGCTGACGTTTCTCGCAACCTTGCTGGAGAGCACGCCGAGCCTGAGCCTGGGCATTCTGATTGCCGCACGGCTGTTGCTGGGGGTGGCCCAAGGGCTGATAGGCGTGGGCACCATCAGTTGGTGCATGGGCCAGGTCGGCGCCGAGCACACGGCGCGTTCGATCTCTTGGAATGGCATCGCGTCTTACGGCGCCATTGCCATCGGCGCGCCGTTGGGGGTGGTGATGGTCGCGCAGTATGGCTACGTGAGCCTGGGCATAGCGCTGTCGGCACTGTCGGCGCTGGGCCTGGTGTTGATCCGCAACAAACCTTCGGTGCCGGTGGTACGCGGTGAGCGCCTGCCGTTTTGGGCGGTGTTCGGGCGTATCGCACCGTTTGGCGCCAGCCTGTGCCTGTCATCGATTGGCTACGGCACCCTCACTACCTTTATTACCCTGTATTACCTCAATCGCGGCTGGACCGGTGCGGCGTACTGCCTGACGGTATTTGGCGTGTGTTTTATCCTGTCGCGCCTGGTGTTTATCTCGGCCATCAGCCGCTTTGGCGGGTTCCGCGCCGCGATTGCCTGCATGGTCATCGAAACCCTGGGCCTGACCCTGCTGTGGCTGGCACCGTCCACCGCCGTTGCGTTGGTCGGTGCCGGGCTGACCGGTTTTGGTTTGTCGTTGGTGTACCCGGCGCTGGGTGTGGAAGCCATCAAGCAAGTGCCCAACAGCAGCCGTGGCGCTGGGTTGAGTGCCTACGCGGTGTTCTTTGACCTGGCCTTGGCGATTGCCGGGCCATTGATGGGAGCCGTGGCGCTGAACCTCGGCTATGACTGGATCTTCTTTTGCGCAGCGTTGCTGTCAGTCACGGCGCTGGGCGTGACCTTTGCCCTCAAACGTCGCGCTTACTGATCCGCCGTCTGCATACCGGCGCGGGTCGACTGGCCGAGAGTGTGGCTGAAAAAACGCCCAGCCTCGGAGATCAGGTCACGGTGGATGCCTTCACGGTCCACACCATCAGCATCGGTGCAGATCGCCGGCATCGCGGCCAATTGGTCGCTGTCGCACGGCGCCATGAACACAAAGTGCCCTGCCCCGGCCAGCAGTTTGAAGTTCGGCGGCTCCGGCAACTTGCGCGCCAGGGCGGCGGCGTTCTTGTCCACGGCCACCAACTTGTCGCCGTCACCGCTATAGAGCAGCACCGGCACATGCACGTCGGCCAGGGTATGGCGGCCGAACATCAAGCTCAGCGGTGCCATCAGCATCAAGGCATGAATACGCGGATCGGCCTGGGGTTGCAGGTCGTCGCGGTCTACCACCAGCTCGCCTTTGGTGGTGCAGGCGTCGCGGTCTTCCGGACGCTCTTGGCAATAGCGGCGCAGGCGATCGAAATCAGGCTTGGCACCGGCCAGGATCAATGCGGTTTCGCCCCCGGCCGAATAACCGATAACGCCCACCTGATCGATGTTAACGAACGGCGATAGCATCGGATCGCCCAAGGTGGCGGTGATGGCTTCGGAAATCTGGATCGGGCGCCCATACAAGTTACTCACGGTGCCCAGGCGGCTGTGGTCCTTGTAGTTGTCGCCAGGGTGCAGCACCGCGACCACCACAAACCCCTTGCGCGCCAAGGAGGTGGCCAAGTCATGCAGGGCCAGCGGCGTGCCGGTGTTGCCGTGAGACAGCATCAGCATCGGGAAGCGCCCGATAGCGATCTTGGAATCTTCAGACGCCGCAACTTGGTAGGCGCCCAGATGCGTGGTATGGGGGGCATCGGTGGAGGGGTAGAACGCGATGGCTTTCATCGGCTGTAGATCCAGCGGATCGAGAAAGGTCATGCGGTGGAAGCCCACACTCCAATGGGGGTGCGGCGCGGGCGCGGCGTGCACTGAAACCAAGCCGCCCAGTAAGGAAAGAACCATAACTGCACAAAGACGCATCATGAGGATGTCCACCTTTGCTGCGTAAAGACCTGCATGTCTAATTGAGAAGTCCATGGTTCAAGGCGCTCGCACCGGGTAATAAACCCATGCGTGCATAACCTGGGCCAAAGTAATGACAGCGGGTTAACGAAAAAACTCCGTAGTCCGGTCGTTTTAAGGCGATCAGAATACAGAGTTTAGACGTCCCGTTTCAGATTGATACGGGGAAAAGCGCTGTTTTACATAAGCTTTACGCCGCAGCGAACAATTGTTCGTTGATCAGTACGTTGGCGTCGCTCAGGGACTTGGTACGGAACTCATCGCCATACGCCAGGCCGTGGGCGCGCACGAACTCGATGTCGGTGATGCCGAGGAAGCCCAGCAACACCTTCAAGTAGTCTTCATGGGCCACGCCAGTGGCTTGGCCGGCATGCAGGCCGCCCGAGGTCGATACCACGATGACCTTCTTGTTGCCGCACAGGCCTTCTGGGCCGGCTTCGGTGTAGCGGAATGTCTGGCCGGCAACGGCGATGCGGTCGATCCAGGCCTTGAGTTGGGTCGGGATGGTGAAGTTGTACATCGGCGCGGCAATCACTACGGCGTCGGCGGCGAGGAATTCGGCCAGGGTCTTGGCGCTCAGCTCAGCTTCTTGCTGCTGTGCTGCGCTGCGCTGCTCGGCCGGGGTGCCCAGTGCGCCCAAGGTGGCGCCGGAGAAGTGGTTGATGCCTTCGGCGGCCACGTCACGGTAGGTCACTTCCACGCCCGGTTCAGCCGCTTGCCAAGCCTTGACCACGCCCGCGCTGAGCTGACGGGAAGCCGAGTTGTCGCCGAGAATGCTGGAATCGATGTGCAACAGTTTCATGTGAGTTCTCCGAGTAGGATCGTCAGTGGCGATCAGATGAGCCAATCCTACGCATGAAACCAATAGCCGATAAGGCGGCTCAAATGCGATAGTTTGTCCCACTGACAGGACAATAGGCCCACCATGCAAGACCTCAACGACCTCTACTATTTCGCCAAAGTCGTCGAAGCCGGTGGCTTCGCGGCGGCCGGGCGGCTGCTGGGGATTCCCAAGTCGCGGTTGTCGCGGCGCATTGCCGAGCTGGAAGAACGCCTGGGCGCACGCCTGCTGCAACGCACCACGCGGCAACTCACCCTGACCGCTGTCGGCGAGCGCTACCTGCGCCATTGCCAAGCCATGCTGCTGGAAGCAGAGATGGCCGATGAGGCCGTGGCCAGCATGTCCAGCGAGCCCCGTGGGCGCCTGCGGGTCAGTTGCCCGGTAGGCATGGCCCAACACATTCTGCCGGAACTGGTGGCCGGTTTTCTCGCTGCGCACCCTCAAGTGCAGTTGGAAATGACCCTGGTCAACCGCCGCGTGGACCTGGTGGCCGAAGGCATCGACGTGGCCCTGCGGGTACGCGAACTGGGGGATGAAGACCCGCTGCTGGTGACCAAGCGCCTGCGCCCGGCGCAGACGGTGCTGGTGGCCAGCCCCGCGTTCATGCACGGGCGACAGATCCACACCCTCGAAGACCTGCGCCAATTGCCCATACTCGGTGCCCTTGAAGCCGACCGCATGGTGCATCAGCGCATCCTCGACCCCGAGGGTAATGCCCACGAACTGGTGATGGAGGCCCGCCTGGGCATCGACGATTTCATCGTGCGCAAGGCCAGCGCAATCATGGGCCTGGGCTTTACCGTGTTGCCGATGATGTATTGCGAAGAGGAACTGGCCCGAGGCCAGTTGGTGCAACTGCTGCCGCAATGGTCATTGCCGGGCGGCTGGCTACAGGCGGTGTACCCGCACCGGCGTGGCGTGCTGCCGGCCATTCGCGCCTGGATCGACTACCTGGAAGAAGGCTTTAAAAGCTGCGGAGACCGCCTGTTATGAAGATGACCGAAGACCAAGTCGCCACCTTTTGCCTGAGCCTGCCCGGTGCGCGGGAGGACTACAAATGGGGCGGCGTGCGCGTGTTCTCCATTGCCGGTAACAAGATGTTCGCCCTGCAGAACCTGCGGGGCGAGTCGTTAGCGTTCAAGGTCGATAAAGAGCTGTTCCTCGGCCATGTTGACCGCCCAGGCATCCACCCGGCGCCCTACCTGGCGCGGGCGCAGTGGGTCATCATGAACACGCCCTACCCGCTGGGCGCGCAGGAGCTGCGTGGCTTGTTGCAGCGCTCCCACCAGTTAGTGGTGAGCAAGCTGCCCAAGCGCACGCAGGTCGGGCTATTGCTAGAGGACTGACCAGAGCGTGCCACCGAGGAACAACTGGTCCAGCCAGAACACCTGGTGCAGCAACACGATTGCCCAGAACAGCACCTGGTAAGACACCTTGCGCGTCTTGTGCCGAAACACTTGCTGGGCGATCAACGCCCCCGGCCAACCGCCTGCCAGCTCCACGGCGTGCAGGATGTTTTCCGGGGTGCGCCAGCGGTTGGTCTGCGCCTTGCGTTTGTCGCTCCAGTACAGGGAGAACGCAATCAGGCTGACCACGCCATAAGCCGCCAGCGGGATGACCGTCTCGCCGCGCAGCCATACCAGCACCGAACCCACCAACGGCGCAGCGCACAGCAGTACAAACAGCGCCGCTTTCAAGCGCCAGTGCTGGATACTCATGGCTTGACGGCAGTCCAGTCTATCCAGCCGAACTGCCACGTCGCCAGGATCACCAGGCCGAATGCAATCCGGTACCAAGCAAACGCGGCATAGCTGTGGCTGGCGATAAATTTGAGCAGGGCCTTCACCGCTATCATCGCGAAGATAAACGAGGTGACAAAGCCGATGGCGAATACCGGCAGGTCATCCGGCTGGAACAGGTGGCGGTACTTGTAGCCCGAGTAAACGGCGGCACCGACCATGGTCGGCATGGCCAAGAAGAACGAAAACTCAGTGGCGGTCTTGCGCGACAGCCCGAACAGCAGGCCGCCGATAATGGTCGCGCCCGAGCGCGAAGTACCCGGAATCATCGCCAGGCACTGAGCCAGGCCCACCTTCAGCGCGTCTTTCCAGGTGATGTCGTCGACGGTTTCGGCATGCACCGCGTGTTGGCGGCGTTCGGCCCACAGCATGATCACGCCCCCCACCACTAACGCCGCGGCCACTGTGATCGGGTTGAACAGGTAGTGCTTGATCACATCGGCAAAAATCACCCCCAGCACCACCGCCGGCAACACGGCAATGATCAGGTTGACCGTAAAGCGCTGCGCATTGCGCTGGGTAGGCAAGCCGATTACCACATCCAGGATCTTGCGGCGAAACTCCCAGACCACTGCGAGAATCGCGCCCAGCTGGATAATGATGTTGAACGCCTCGAAGCGTTCACCGCCGAAGTTGATCAAGTCGGCCACGATGATCTGGTGGCCGGTGCTGGAAATCGGCAGGAACTCGGTAAGCCCCTCCACAACGCCAAGAATCAATGCCTGAATGGCGGTCCAAAAATCCATGCTTCCCCCAAAGGTCATGCTCGATGGCATGCCTTGTTAATCTTTTTTAGTGGTTCACTGACGACAAGGCCCGGCGGTTATTCTCACCACCGGCATGCAAAAAATCCGTGAAAAATCAGACAGCATTCAGGTTTTCCGAACACAGGCCGAAAGCCTATCAGACACGCGGGAAAAGTCGATGCAGCACCCACAATTATAAAAAGCATGGAGTGACAGGACGATGAACAGTTTGCGCAGTATGTCGATCAGCCGCCGCCTCTGGCTGATCCTGATAGTCGCCGTGCTGATGCTGTTGGCCCTGGGTTTGCTGATGCTCAAGCAGATTCACGGCGACCTGTACCAGGCCAAACGCCAGCAGACCCAACACGTGGTACAGACCGCCAGCGGCATCCTGACGTTTTATCACGGCCTGGAAAAAACCGGCGTCATGACCCGCGAAGCCGCGCAAAAACAAGCCTTGAGCGTGGTACGTGGGCTGCGCTACGACCATGACGACTATTTTTGGATCAACGACCTCACCCCCGTGATGATCATGCATCCGGCCAACCCCAAGCTCGACGGCCAGAACCTCTCGGCCATCCGCGACCCGGACGGCTTTGCGGTGTTCAATGAATTTGTGCTGCTGGCCAAGGCCAAGGGTGCCGGTATCGTCAATTACCGCTGGCCCAAGCCGGGTGCCGATGCACCGGTGGCCAAGACCTCGTATATCCAACTGTTCGAACCCTGGGGCTGGATCATCGGCTCGGGCGTGTACGTGGATGATGTGCAGGCCGAATTCGCCGGCCAGGTGTGGAAAGCCTCGTTTATCGGGCTGGGCATCGCGGTGATGATGGCCTTGCTGGTGTCGCTGATCGCCCGCAGCATCGTGCGGCCGTTGCAGGCCGCCGTGAACGCCTTGGGCAACATCGCCAGCGGCGAAAGCGACCTGACCCGCAGCCTCGACACCCATGGCCAGGACGAGGTCACTCAGTTGTCGCACCACTTCAACAGCTTCACCGCCAAGCTGCGCCAGGTGGTGAGCCAGTTGCAGGTGTGCGCCAACGCCCTGGGCCAGTCGTCCCTGGAACTGGGCACCAATGCCACCCAGGCCCACGACCGCAGCCAGCAACAGTCCCAGCAAATGGAACTGGTGGCCACCGCCATCAATGAAGTCACCTATGGCGTGCAGGACGTGGCCAAGAACGCCGAACACGCCGCCAGCGAAATGCGCGACGCCCAGGCCCAGGCGCAGCAAGGCCAGGTGAATATCGATGGCAGCTTGCAGCAGATCGACCAGCTGTCCAGCACCATCAGCCAGGCCGTGGAGGTGATCCGCACGTTGTCCAGCGAAAGCACGCAGATTGGTGGCGTGCTGGAAGTGATCCGCTCCATCGCCGACCAGACCAACCTCTTGGCCCTCAACGCGGCGATTGAAGCCGCCCGCGCCGGCGAGCAAGGCCGGGGCTTTGCGGTGGTGGCCGATGAAGTGCGGTTGCTGGCCCAGCGCACGCAAAAGTCCACCGCTGAAATCCAGGCGATGATCGAACGCCTGCAAGGTCACTCCGAAGCCGCCGTGAAAGTGATCAGCGACAGCCACAGCGCCTCGCAGCTGACCATCGAGCAAGCCGGCCAGGCCGGTGCCAGCCTCACCGCCATCGGCCAGGCCCTGCGTAATCTCAATGGCCTGAATGCGTCGATTGCCAGCGCCACGTTGCAACAGGCCCATGTGGTGGAAGACATCAACCAGAACGTGACCCAGGTGGCGGGGTTGTCCCATAGCACCGCCTTAGCGGCGCAGCAGTCGAATGTAGCCAGTGCCCATTTGCGCGCCCTGAGCGAACAACTTGACGGGCTGCTACGCCCATTCAAAGTCTAACTGTGGTGAGCGGGCTTGCCCCGCTCACCACAGCAATTACGCTCAAAACAACAGCTAATTCCTACACCAATCTTCTTTGGTTACAATCCCCGCCCTCTCCCACTCTCCCCAAGGAACTGCCATGTCCGGGCTTGAACTGTTCGCCGCCGCCCTGGGGGTGATCGCTGTCTGGCTGACGGTCAAGCAAAACCCCTGGTGCTGGCCCATCGGCCTGGTGATGGTGCTGCTGTACACCTGGGTGTTTTATGACGTGAAGCTCTATTCCGACATGCTGCTGCAAGTGGTCTACGCCGCGCTGCAAGTCTACGGCTGGTGGCAATGGACCCGCGCTGGCGAGGTCAAGCAAGGCCGCCAGGTGACCAGTCTGGAGCTACCGGCGATCATGGCCAGCCTGGCCGTAGGCGCCGTGGGCAGCCTGTTGCTCGGCGCGGCCATGGCGCACTGGACCGATGCGGCCCAGCCATGGCTCGATGCCGCCCTCACCGGTTTCAGCCTGGTGGCGCAACTGTGGATGGCGCAAAAGCGCGTGCAATGCTGGCCGCTGTGGATTGCCGTGGATGTGATCTTCGTCGGCCTGTTCCTCTACAAAGGCCTTTACCTCACCGCTGGCCTCTATGCCCTGTTCACCGTGATCGCCGTACAAGGCTGGCGCGAGTGGCGCGCCGACCCGGCGTTGCAACCATGAAGGTGGTGGTACTGGCGGGCCCCGAGTCCAGCGGTAAAAGTTGGTTGGCCGCGCAGTTGCACGCGCACTTCGGCGGTTTGATGGTCGGCGAATACGTGCGCTATTTCATCGACCACCATCAACGCGATACCTGCCTGGCGGATATCCCGGACATCGCCCATGGCCAACTGGCCTGGGAAGACGCCGCCCGTGCCGAAAGGCCAAACCTGTTGATCCTTGATACCCATTTGCTAACCAACAAGCTCTGGAGCCAAACCTTGTTTGGCGACTACCCCGCATGGCTCGACAGCGAACTGCTGGCCCGTCGCTACGACCTGCACCTGCTGTTATCGCCGGAGGATGTGGAATGGACCGCCGATGGCCAGCGCTGCCAGCCAGAATTGGCGGATCGCCGGGCGTTTTTCGAGGATAGCCTGGCGTGGATGCAGGTGCATCAACAGCCGGTGGCGGTGATTCGGGGGGGTTGGGAGGCGCGCAGAAACGCGGCGTTTTCAGCGGTGCAACAACTGCTTCAGGCGTAACACTGCGCCCCTGTGGGAGCGGGCTTGCTCGCGAAAGCGGTGGATCAGGCAAAACATCTTCGTCTGACACTGCGCCTTCGCGAGCAAGCCCGCTCCCACATTTTGACCGCGTCAGGCGTTAGTAACCCAGCGACAGCCCCGTGTTACGACGCGGGTCATTGGCCCCGTAGAAACGGTTGTTGCCCACCGGCTTGCCATCCAGAGACGGCGCGCCTACCAGGATCGCCGCCAAGTGATTGGCGTCTTGCGGGCCGGCAAACTTATGCCCCCAGCTTTCCAGAATCTTCTGGGTATCCGGGCTCACGGCAAAGGTCTCAAGGTTGGTGGTGTCCGGCATCCACTGCTGATGGAAACGCGGTGCGTCCACGGCCTCCTGGATATTCATCTTGTAGTCGATGACATTCAGGATCGTCAGCAACGTCGCCGTAATGATGCGACTGCCACCCGGCGTACCCACCACCATCACCGCCTTGCCATCCTTGGTCACGATGGTCGGGCTCATCGACGACAGTGGCGCCTTGCCCGGTGCGATAGCGTTAGCTTCGCCCTGCACCAGCCCGTACATGTTCGGCACGCCGACCTTGACGGTGAAATCGTCCATTTCATCGTTGAGGATCACCCCGGTCTTGCTCGCCATCACGCCCGCACCAAACCAGTCGTTGAGGGTGTAGGTGACGGACACCGCGTTGCCCCACTTGTCGACGATGGAATAGTGGGTGGTGTTATTGCCTTCATGGGGCGACACACCCGGCTTGATTGCCTGGGAGTCTCCGGCTTTCTGCGGCTCGATGGCGGCGCGCAGCTTGGCGGCGTAGTCCTTGTCCAGCAGGTGGGCAATCGGGTTCTTCACAAAATCCGGGTCGCCCAGGTAGCTGTTACGGTCCACGTAGGCGTGGCGCATCGCTTCGATCTGGTAGTGCAGGCCCTGGGCCGAGTGGTAGCCCAAGTCGGCCATCGGGTAGCCTTCGAGGATGTTCATGATCTGGCAGATCACCACGCCGCCGGAGCTCGGAGGCGGCGCCGAGACCACGTGGTAGCCACGGTAGTCACACTCGATGGGGGCCAGTTCGCGGGTCTTGTACGTGTCGAGATCCGCCTGGGTGATGATGCCTTTGCCAGCCTGGCTCGAATCCACCAGGGCCTTGGCGACCCAGCCTTTATAGAAACCGGCGCTGCCCTTGGCCGAGATTTCCTTGAGGGTCTTGGCCAGGTCTTTCTGCACCAACTTCTGGCCAACCTGCATCGGCTGGCCGTTGTGCAGGAAGATACCGCGCAGGTCCTTGTCTTTTTCGAATTCGCCGGTGGCGGTGTGCAGCAGGTCGATATCGCCCTGCTCCAGCGCAAAGCCGTTTTCCGCCAGCTTGATCGCCGGGGCAATCACTTGGGCACGCTTGAGGGTGCCGTATTTGCTCAGGGCCAGCTCCATGCCCGAAACGGTGCCGGGTACGCCAACCGCCAAGTGGCCCTTGGCGCTGAGGCCTTCGATGACGTTGCCGTCCTTATCCAAATACATATTGGCAGTCGCTGCCAACGGGGCTTTTTCGCGGAAGTCGAGGAAGGTCTTGCGCCCATCGGCCAGTTGCACGGTCATGAAACCGCCGCCGCCCAGGTTACCCGCCGCCGGGTACACCACCGCCAGCGCGTAGCCCACGGCCACGGCGGCATCCACCGCGTTGCCGCCAGCCTTGAGTACATCCACGCCAACATGAGTGGCCAAATGCTGGGCCGTGACCACCATGCCGTTTTCACCGGCCACCGGGGCTTGGGAAGCGGCTTGCACACCGCTGACCGTCAACACCAGCGCAGTGGCAATCAGGGTACGGCTGAAGGGTTGGTATTTCATCCATGGCTACTCTATTTATTGAGGTGCACCAAAATAGCTCGTCCCGGTTTTAATCCCCAGCACAATGGCGTTTTTATTACAGAACTTGTCGGTCACAGAACGGCCATGAAGCAGTTCCACCATCAACCCAAAAACCAATTGGCGAGTTACACAAATCCCCTCCTTTGCTCAAGGAACCGTGCTCTCTCAAACATCACACAGTAACCAGAAAACCTGTGTACGCCGGCACCCCGCACATCCAGTACTGTGTTTAATCGAGAAGGCCCGTCTTAATGAGTTCACCAGTTATTCAACCAACCCAACACGTCCCCCACATCACGCCGCCACCAAGCACCACGCAAACACCAGACTCAGCGTCAGGCACTCAGAATATTCAGCCGCAGGTTCTATCAACCCAGTCGCCAGCAGCGGCCAATGTGGAAACCCGACAAGCCCTGCTCAACGCGTTGAGTGCAGCGGCAAAAGACTCCAGCGATAAGCTGGTTGATCTGAAGCAAACCCAATTCGCCGTTCGGACAAATTCTTCATTGGGACGGGAACTTGGGCAAACCGAAACCACGTGGCGAAGTCTGGACTGGCTTATCAATCGCAACGGCTGGATCATGCCGACCCAGGCAAGCGACCTGCAGAACCTGCACGACGCGATTGCTTTTGCCCCACCTCCACAGCCTCAAGACCGTGACTTCTGGGGGTTGCTATCGCGTGATATCCCCCTGACGTCGGACCTGCGATCACAGGTCATACAAGGGGTTGGCGCATGGGTGGACAAAACCAAGGGGGGCCTGCTCGATAATCTGGAAGGGATTTCGCTGGACGACACCAATGTCCAGGAGGCGCTGAAGAAACCCAAGCAGACCAGCACCACACGAGGTCCACTCAAAACCCAAGACAGATTGGGCTTCAAATACACCTCCCAAGATGTCGTAAAAACAGACATAACGCCCCCATTCACTCGAACATCCACGTGCCTCGAAACGTCCTCTACGCCTTCAAACCCTGCATCCCGTGATTATTCAAGCCATACGTCACAGCGGTGCTCCAGCACGCTGGCCGTGGCGCCGCGCCACATGCTTGAGCATCTGCTGGCTCAGCCCAAGGCCATTCAACTGGGTAAAAAGCTCGAGGCACAGCTGGGCGTTCTACCCACCAGCACAAGCGCCCGCGAACTGGTGATGGCAGCGCTGGTGCTGAACCTGGACCCTCAAGCCGGCAACCCGCGCAATACAATTAGCGGTTTCGCCTTGGACCATCCGGATAATTTCGGCAAGTCACCCGAAACCATCATGAAAGCCCTCGATGATCATTTGATCAGCAATGCCTCCGTCAAGGACAGTCATGCCCGGGCCATGAGCTACTTGATGCTGTCACGGGTTGCGCCACAGTTTCTGGTCAAGGACCTACCGGACAGCCTTGCCTACGGATCCCATCAATGGGTGACGTTCAGCAGCGCCGTTGCGCGTATTGAACACATTGCACCGGGCAGCAGCGCAACGATGACCTTCAAACACGTCATGGATTTTGCCGGCACAGACCCCATTACCGAGCACGACAGTGCAAATGCACTGATAGCCCGGCGCGACGCGTTGCTGGACTGGGCCGTTACCAGTGGCGAACTCACTAAAAGGGCCGATGGCAACTATACAAAGTTCGAGATCCAGCGCGCCCAACGGGACTTTCAGGAGCAACCGTCCTCTCTGGTGCGCGCGAGCAAACAATTGAGTGAGCCATTGCGCGATCGTAGGCAGGTTGCCCTGGATGATCTCAAGCGTGTCTACGGCGATGGCATTGACTTCGAGCGCAAAGTACTACAGTCCACGCCAGCTAATACCGAGTACGACAAAAACCACTTCTATAGCCTGCTGGACGCACACATGACGGGCAAACTCAAGGCTGGCCTGTGGCGGTCAATCAGCTCCAACTTTCCCATGGGGCCCATTGAGAAGCAGTTCAGTCAGCTCAACATCGTACAATTCGAATTCAAAAACGAATTTGACTTCTACTACAACAGCCTACGACAGGGAACTAACACCCTTGTCAGGGAACTGCTCTCGAAACTGCCGGCACAAGATCGGCACAGCCTGCAACACGGCACGCAGACGTTTTACACGGTTGGCAAAGCCGTGACGTCGGCCCCCACTCACGCCCTCAGCAAGGCCGAAATCGACGCCAGCCAAGGTAAGCATGGGTTCATCATTCGTTCAGAACACGCGTCAAAAATCACCTATTACGAAGTTTTCCCTTATAAGGGAGAAATCCAGATCCGCACCGACCTGCCTGACAAGTTGACGTCACACACCACCCATGGAGGTATGGCCCTTTATCAAGCCAATGCCAGGCAAGCATTCGACTGGCAGGCCTACAACAGCGACGACGCGCCTCGATCAGGGGAGTTTTCAGAGGTCCGGGTCAGGGAAATCATGCCGCGGTTTGTTTGGCAGCGCCTCCCCAGCGACACCTCAGCGGACCTGTCCTTCATCGGTAACAAAAACAAAGCGCTGGCCGATTTTGCCGTTACCCAGTTTCTACTTCCCGACAAAGAAAGATTATGGGAACAGGCCAATGGCGAAAGCGGCCTGGAACAAACTCATCGCTACCAGCGAGCTGGCGCAGACGCGGCGCTAGGTTTGATTCCCTTCGCAACCACCTTGAAACACGCAATCAATGGCGATGCATTGCAAGCGATCAACAGCTTCATCATCGATGGCGCACTGACCTTCCTCCCCGGATCACAGGGCTTTCGCGCATTCGGCCACAACCTCACAAACGCGACCAAGCTGTTCAACATATTGAGGAAAGCCAGTCGATCAACCGACGACCTGGTCGGGTTGATGGCCAGCGGCAAAGCGGCCAAGTCCTTCTACTCCACGATCCCCACATTCACCAGTGGCAGCGCTCGCATCGCGGCGAAAAATACGGCGCAGGGCGTCGGTGCCGGCGCGTTACTCAAGACGGCAACAAATGACATGGCCACGGGTACCGTCAAATTGCTGGGCGACACCGGGGAAGCGACAAGCGTGCTGGCGAAATTTGATGGCGTCGATAAATGGTATGCCGTGGACTCAGTCAGCGGCCAAGCCTATGGAGTAGCGCTGCCTAACTTCCGATCCGATAGCGCTATAGGCTTGCAACGTGAAGTTTTCGCAGATGGTACCGAGGCACTACTGCTTGATCGCCCGTTGAGTGACAACGCCTACGCGCTACCGCGCAGCAAAGGTTACGACATTGTCGACGGCGAAAAGGTCTACCGCTTCAACCCGGACAAACCCGATCAGCTGACCGACCTGGAGTCTGCGGGTCACGCCAAGACGCTGGATGATTTCGAGGCTATTTGCCCTGCGCCCACTACCGGCGCAAGGGCAAAGCGCGGTGCCAATGACGAATGCTACGCCAAGATTGTTTCCCCTTTAGCCGACAGCAGCGAATTACAGGCCCTGGAGCACAAGCGATTGTTCCCCAGTAAGCCCTCAAGCGCCGACGGGGATCAGTTTGTCGTGTACGAAAGACGCCTGCACAAAGTGCTCCAGACCGATGCAGGTAACCGACTGGTGCCGACGGGCAACATAGACCGCATCGTCTACAACGATCAAATCCCCGCAACCGTTCAAAAAGCCCCGGGTTTTGGCTTTATCAAAGGCGTTCCCACCGGCACGCTGGAGGAGGAGTCGATGGTGTTCAAGCTGGATAGGATCAGCGACGCCAGCAATGACCAACGTGAACTCAGAGCCTTGTTGATCGACCAACAGACACCCGGCGGCTCGACGAAATTCCTGGTATTGGAAGCAGATACCGCTGAATTTTATTACGCCCGGTTGGACGATATCAGGGCAGGCAAGGCGACATTCAAAAAGTGCACCACTCGCGAGAGAGTGCTTGTGGATGGATACCGAAATAAGTTTGCCGGTTTCCAACGAGCAGCGAAAAAACAGATTGAGGCGCCTTTTGTATTACTGCCAAAACTTCAAGATGCTTTTCGAGACTTGGAAGCGGCCGGTTATTCGAAAACTCAGATACAGGCGCTACGCAAGTCGTGCAGTAGCCTAGGCCCTGAGCAAAAACGCGAAATCGTCTTTGCGTTACAACAAAAAGGTGCAATAAAACAAATCCCTGTGGCGCTAAAACCCTATCAAGCGAGCGCCCTGGACACACCAGCAGGTTTTACGAACAGAAGCGTTGAACAGCAAAACAAGTTCTATGCCGAGCAAGCCAAAATTTCGGTTGATCATTCTCTCAACGCTACCGGCCTGGGTGCGGGCAACAAGCTTCTCTCGCCGCAGGACGCGTTGCGTTCAGATGCCGCGAGTATTGTCATTCGTTGGCTACGCCAATCCGCGCTCGGCGACGCAGACAGGGTCGTCAAGACCGGTGCAGGAAACTGCTACGAAATGAGCTTGCTGGCAAAGGACATCATCCGCAAGAGCGGAGGTCGAGCCTACCATTGGAACGCAAGCGGCGAGCATGCCTTCACTGTCGTGGGCGGCCCCTCGAGAGCGCCAGCTGCAACTATTGATTTCAGCGAACCCCATTGGGCAGATGCCTGGATCGTCGACCCATGGGCAGATATTGCCTGCCCAGCCAACGAGTACATAAAGCAATTGCAAGAAAAAATGGTGAAGTGGGAGTCTGAGGGCGTGAAAATCGATGGTGCTACCAGTCCTCTGCACGAGGACTGGATAGACGCACTCATCAAACAGCCAAAATCGCCGTTTGATCATACTTATCCGCGCCCCACAGCCTGACGGCATCGCAGGCGCTGTCTTTAGCAGCGCCTGCAGACAGTTGCCCAACGCAATCAACCCTGACCCATAAATTAAATGGCGCTAGAATCAGCGCCATTCCTGCGCCACCCAGACACGAGCCCCTCCATGAGCTTTGATTTCGACACGCTCCACCCCCGCCAAGGCACCGGCAGCACCAAATGGAATCGTTACCCGGCCGATGTGTTGCCGATGTGGATCGCCGACATGGACATCGCCGCGCCGCCCGCCGTACTGCAAGCCCTGCGCGAGCGCCTCGACCAGCAGATCCTCGGCTACAGCGTGGCAGGCACAGATGTGCGTGAAGCCATCGTCGCCGACCTGTGGGCCAAGTACGCCTGGCGCGTGCAGCCCGAAGAGCTGTTGTTTTTGCCTGGCGTTGAGCCGGGCTTCAACATGGCGCTGCATGCCTTTGTGCAACCAGGCCAACCGGTGGTGCTGCAAACCCCCAACTACCGGCCGATCCGCCTGGCGCCGGGAAATTGGAACCTGCCAAAGATTGAAGTCCCCTTCGAGCTGGTCAACGGCGAATACCTCACCCCTCTCGCGGCCATGCGCGATGCGTTGGCTGGTGCTGGCGCGCTGCTGTTGAGCAACCCACATAACCCCATGGGCAAGGTGTTCCCCCGCGAAGAATTGCTGGCCGTGGCCAATGCCTGCCTGGAACAGGGCGCGCTGATCATCAGCGACGAGATCCACGCCGAGCTATGCTTCGACGGCCGCCACCACATCCCCACCGCCAGCCTCAGCCCAGAGATTGCCGCGCGCACCATCACCCTGATGTCGGCGAGCAAGGCCTACAACGTTGCCGGATTGAAAACCTGCTTTGCCGTGATCCAGAACGCCGAGATCCGTGAGCGCTTCAACAACGCTCGCTGCGGCATGGTCGACAGCGTCAGCCCCCTGGGCCTGGAAGCCACCCGTGCCGCTTACAGCCAATGCGGCGAATGGCTGGATGCGCTCAAGCACTACCTGCAAGCCAACCGCGACTACCTGCTCGACGCCGTGCAAACCCGCCTGCCCGGCGTGGTGATGCGCGCGCCCCAAGGCACCTTCCTGGCGTGGCTCGATTGCAGCGCACTGGGCCTGGATGACCCGCAGCAGTTTTTCCTGGAGCAGGCCAAGGTGGGCTTAAGCGCGGGGATTGAGTTTGGCGATGACAGCCAGCAGTTCGTACGCTTGAACTTCGGCTGCCCGCGGGCATTGCTGGAGGAAGGGTTGCAACGCATGGAGCGCGCACTGCGCAAGCGTTGAAGGGGCGCCCCCAGCGCAGTACGCTGGGGCGATCATTTACAGCTTGGCAATCGACACTTCGGTGGATTTCACAAAGGCAATCACCTCACTGCCCACTTTCAATTCCAGGTCACGCACCGAGCGGGTGGTGATCACTGAGGTAACGATGCCGGACGCGGTTTGCACGTCGATTTCGGACACCACTTCCCCCAGCAGGATTTCCTTGATCACGCCCTTGAACTGGTTGCGCACGTTGATCGCTTTAATGGTCATGTCGGCTTTCCTTTTGGCTGTTGGGTCAATCCGCACGAATGCGCAGGCCCTCAAGATGCCGCACCGAGTGAAAACTTAAAAGGAATATATAACTCTTTATTTATTCCATAACGACATATGAAAACTGTTTCCCCAGCAACAGCACTTCAGCAATTTGCCCTCTCCCGCCACACCCTCAAGCCCTCCACCTCCCGCAAACACGCCGCCTGAGCAGATGGCACAGAGACTGCATATTCCTATAAAGCATGATGGAGCGTGCGAATTCATTTTTATGAATATAAGAAAGCCTTCTCTCAACGCCTTGCCGGAGCTGTTCCATGAAACCTTTTACCCGCCGTTTACTGGGGGCCTGCGCCCTCGCCCTGTGCCTGCAACCCCAGGCGTTTGCCGCCGAAACAGACCCGGCGCAACTCAACCTGGACTATGCCTACTATTCGCCCGTGAGCCTGGTGCTCAAACACTTTGGTTGGCTGGAGCAGGCCTTGCCCCACTCCAAGGTGGGCTGGGTGTTGAGCCAGGGCAGCAACCGCTCCCTGGAATACCTCAATAGCGGCGGCGTCGACTTTGCGTCCTCCGCCAGCCTGTCGGCCGTATTGAGTCGCGCCAACGGCAGCCCGATCAAATCGGTGTACGTGTACAGCCGCGCCGAATGGACGGCCCTGGTGGTACGCAAGGACTCGCCGTTCAACAGTGTCACCGACCTCAAGGGCAAGAAAATCGCCGCCACCAAAGGCACCGACCCGTACCTGTTCACCCTGCGCAGCCTGCAAAAGGCCGGGCTGAAAAAAGACGATGTGGAGTTGGTGCACTTGCAGCACCCGGACGGCCGCACCGCCCTGGAGAAAGGTGATGTAGACGCCTGGGCCGGCCTCGACCCGCACATGGCTGCCAGCGAAATCCAGGCCGGTTCACGCCTGCTGTACCGCAACAAGGACTTCAACAGCTATGGCGTGGTCAGCGTCACCGAGAAGTTCGCCAAGGAGCATCCGCAGACCATCACCAAGGTCATCGGCGCCTACGAAAAAGCCCGCGACTGGGCGGTAAAACACCCGGATGAATTCGCCAAGTTGCTGGCCGATGAATCGGGCCTGCCGCTGGAAGTGGCCAAGCTGCAACTATCGCGCACCGACCTCGGCACACCGTTCCTAAGCAGCAAGGATGTGGTGGCCTCCAAGGCTGCCGCGCCGATCCTGGTGTCAGAGGAACTGGTGCGCCGTGGGGTGAATGTGGACCAAGTGATCGACCAGTTGATCGATACCTCGTTCGGACAATAAGGGGCGCGTGATGACCAGCAAAACCCAAGCATTACCCCTTGCCACGCCCGTGGCGATCAACCGCAGTGCCTGGCCACGCCGACTCAAGGGCCTGGTGTTGCCAGTGCTGATCCTGCTGATCCTGGAAGGCGTAGTGCGCGTGGGTTGGCTGCCGTCGTACCAAATGCCGGCGCCCAGTGAAATCGCCGTGACCCTGGGCCAACTGGCCGAAGGCGCACTGTGGAAGCACATCGGCGCCAGCCTCGGCCGGGTGCTGCTGGGCTTTGCCATCGGCGCCAGCCTGGCCCTGGTGTTTGCCGCCTGGGTGGGGTTGAGCCGTGAGGCCGAGGCGTACCTGGAGCCGATGTTCGCCGGGCTGCGCTCGATCCCGAGCCTGGCTTGGGTGCCGTTGTTGCTGCTGTGGCTGGGCATCGACGAAACCTCCAAGATCGTGCTGATCGCCATTGGCGCGTTCTTCCCGGTGTACCTCAATGGCGTCGCCGCCATCCGCGATATCGACCGCAAGCTGGTGGAAGTCGGGCAAATGTACGGTTTCAGCCGGCGCCGGCTGGTGCGCCGCATCCTGCTGCCCGCCGCCCTGCCCGGCCTGTTTACCGGGTTGCGCAGCGGCCTGAGCCTGGCGTGGATGTTTCTGGTGGCAGCCGAATTGATAGCGGCCACCAAGGGCTTGGGTTACTTGCTCAGCGATGGGCGTGAAACTTCGCGGCCCGATATCGTACTGGCAGCCATCATCGTGTTGGCGTTGTTGGGCAAGGTCAGTGATGGCCTGCTGGCCGCACTGGAGAAACGTTGCCTGGCGTGGCGCGACACCTTTCAGGGGGCAGACCAATGAGTACGCAAGCGTTGTTGGATATTCACGTGGCGCGCAAAAGCTTTGCCAGCACCACCGTGCTCAAGGACGTTCATCTGACTCTGCAACCTCGCGAAGCCGTCAGCCTGCTGGGCCCGAGCGGTTGCGGCAAAAGCACCTTGCTGCGCATCGTCGCCGGGTTGGAAAAGGACTATCAGGGCGAACTGCGCAGCCCGGACGGCGAAGTCGCGTTTGTGTTCCAGGAACCCCGGCTGATGCCCTGGCTTACGGTGGAACAGAACATCGGGTTCAGCGATGACAACCACTACGACAAGGCCTGGGTCGCCCAACTGATCGAGGAAGTCGGCCTCAAGGGGTTTGCCCAGGCACTGCCCAAGGCGTTGTCCGGCGGCATGGCGCAACGGGTGGCGATTGCACGAGGGTTGTATTCACGCCCGCAAGTGTTGTTGCTGGATGAGCCGTTCAGCGCAGTGGATGCCTTTACCCGCATGAAGCTGCAAGACCTGTTGCTGCAACTGGCCGCGCACCATGCCATCGCCTTGCTGCTGGTAACCCATGACGTGGACGAGGCGTTGTACTTGAGTGATCGGGTGCTGGTGATGGATAACCGGCCGAGCAGTATTCGCCAGGCATTGGGGGTGGATTTGCCACACCCGAGGGACCGGCGTGATCCGCGGCTGGCGCAGCTCAAGGTGCAGGCGTTGACCGAGTTGCAGCGGGCGCATGTGATCTAACTGTGGGAGGGGGCTTGCTCCCGATGGCAATGTGTCAGTGATGGATATATTGACTGACACACCGCTTTCGCGAGCAAGCCCGCTCCCACAGGGGGTTTGTGGAGATTTCAGCTTAGGGTGACCCAATAACGTGTCCGCGCCTGCACTTCGAAGCCCAATGTCGAGGCCAGCAGGTTGAGAATTCGGTCTGTGTCGTCGAGGCGAAAGCTGCCGGTCACACGCAGCGGTTCCAGACGCGGATCCCACCGCAACACCCCAGGCCGATAACGCTCCAACTCCCGCAAAAAATCCCCCAGCGGTTGGTTCTGCGCCGTCAGCACGCCATCGCGCCAGCCCAGTTGCAGCACATCAAACGGCGCCCAGGCACCGAGCCCGCGGGCGTTCAGGGGCGCTTGCTGGCCCCCCTGCAACGTCGCCAGTTGCCCATTCAAGTCACGCACCTGCACCGCGCCTTTGAGCACTGACACCCGGCAACCGCTCCCCAACTGCCGCACACAGACTTCAGCCTGGCTCACGCTGAGCTCGCCATAACGGGTGTGGACGGTGATGGCCTGCGTACCCGGCACGCTCAGCGCCAGTTCGCCCTCCACCAGGGAAATGCGTCGAGGTGCCACGTCCACCGCGCTGGCGGTATTGAGTTGCAGGCTGGCGCCATCGGCCAATGACAGGCGCCTGCGCTCACCCGTGACAGTGCGCAGGTCGGCGCGCCAGGCGTCGATAGGCAGTTGGCGGCTGATCAACCAGGCCGTCGGCACCAGCGCCGCCAAACCGAGGGCACGCTTGAGCACTGCGCGTCGCCCCGGTTGTGGGCGGTCGAGGCTGGCCATCGCCAGGGCCTTGGGCAAGCCGCCGAAACGCTGGCGCAAGCTCTGGGCTTTTTGCCAGGTCTGCTCGTGCTGGGGATGGCTGTCGCGCCAGTGCTGCAACGCCGCGTGATCGCGCTCGGTGGCCGCGCCGGACTCCAGCAGCGCCAACCACTGAGCAGCCGCCCGGGCGACGTCGCGGCTCACAGGTCCACCAGCAAGCAATGCTCATACGCCTGGGCCATGTAACGCTTTACCGTGCGCTCGGAAACGTCCAGGCGCTCGGCAATTTCGCGGTAACCCAGGCCTTCGAGCTGGCTCCACAAAAAGGCGCGGCGCACCAACACCGGCAGACCATCAAGCAATTCATCCAGGGCTTGCAGGGTTTCGAGCATCAACCAACGCTGTTCCGGCGAAGGTACGCACGCCTCAGGCAAAGTGGCCAAGGCATTCAGATAGGCGTGTTCAAGGCTGCGCCGCTGATGGAAGTTGACCAGCAGGCGCTTGCCCACCGTCACCAGGTACGCACGCGGTTCCTGCATTTGCGCAATCGGCTGGGCACTGGCCAACACCCGCAAGAAGGTGTCCTGGCTCAAGTCCGCCGCATCCCAGGCATTGCCCAGGCGCCGGCGCAGCCAGCTTTCGAGCCAACTGCGATGGTCGCGGTACAGGCTCGACAGGGTCAGTTCGGGGCCGTGGGTCGGAGCAACAGCATCATTCATGGCAAGCAACCTGCGCGGCGCGACTGAGTCTCAAATGAGATTCATTCTATTTAATATCGTGCCGGCGCACCATGCCCTTTTCAACATTTGGTTTACAACATCGAGGCCTTGCTGCGCAGTAAGTCGATAAACAGCCCCAATTCCCGACTCACCCCTTCGCCCTTGCGCAGCAACAGGCCAAAAGGCGCCAGGCGTACATCCAGCGCGACGGGCAGGGCCACCACCAGGCCCATTTTCAGATAGTCGCGCAGGGCACTTTCCGACAGCACCATCACCGCGTCGGTCAGTTGGATCAATTGCTGCATCGAGTAGATCGAACTGCACTCAATCACATCCGCCGGGCTGGGCAACGCCAGGTCCTGCAAGGCTTGGTCAAAACCGATGCGCGCCGGGCTGGTCAACGGTTGCAGGATCCACGGCCAGTCACTCACCAACTCCGCCAGCTCCAAGTGTTCGCGCTGCACCAGCGGATGACCGGCGTGCACCACCACCAGCATGCGTTCGTTGCCCAGGGGTTCGAAGCTGTAGTGCTCGCTGTCGGTGGCGGCGTTGCGCCGGGTAATCCCCAGGTCGATACGGCCCTGTTCGAGCAATTGGATCACCTGGTCGCTGGTGTCGCCCATGATGCGGATACGCAATTGCGGGTTGAGCGTCTTGATCTGGGCGATGGAGTCCATCACCAGATCGGGTGCGGCGCCCATGATGGTGCCAATCGACAAATAACCATATCCACCCTGCTGGCGGGCGATCAGGTCTTCGGCGCAACGGTCCAGCCCGCTCAAGGCAGCTTCGGCGAAGCGGATCAGCTCCGCACCCAGCGCCGTCGGGCGCATACCCCGGGGCAAGCGCTCGAACAGGTCGCAGCCGAACATGTCCTCGATCTCGCGCAGCATGCGCGTGGCCGCCGGTTGCGACATGTTCAGCGCCTGGGAAGCGCGGTGCAGGTTCTGGCTGGAACTGAGCGCAACCAGCATGTGCAGGTGCTTGTAGCGCAGGCGGTTGAACAAGCTGGGACTACGCATTTCTTATCCTTTTATCGATACCTTGAAGGTATCACTTGTAAGCGAGATTCGATTTGTAGCGCATTGCTCGCCCGCCGTACAGTCCGGCCCATAAGAACAAAACATCGGACTGCCACTATGAAAACCCTGCCCGCGCCCCTGCTCGCCAAGATTTCCTGGCGGCTGCTGCCCTTCCTGCTGTTGATGTACATCATGGCGTTTCTCGACCGCGCCAACGTCGGGTTTGCCAAACAAGCCTTCCAGGCCGACACCGGTTTGAGCGATGCCGCCTTCGCGTTCGGCGCCGGGGTGTTCTTCGTCGGCTACGCGCTGTTGGAAGTCCCCAGCAACCTGATCCTGTACCGCGTCGGCGCCCGTTTGTGGATGTGCCGCATCATGGTCAGTTGGGGCCTGGTCTCGGCAGCGATGGTGTTTGCCCACAACGAAACCAGCTTCTACATCCTGCGCTTCCTGCTGGGCGTGGCCGAAGCCGGCTTCTTCCCCGGCGTGATCCTCTACCTCACCTACTGGTTCCCCCAGGCCGTGCGCGGCAAGGCCATGGGCTTCTTTTACTTTGGCGCGCCACTGGCGTTTATCTTCGGCAGCCCGCTGTCGGGCCTATTGCTGGAAATGGACGGCTGGGGCGGTATCCACGGCTGGCAGTGGCTGTTTGCGGTCGAAGGCTTGATGGCCTCGATGGTGGGCGTCTGGGCCTACTTCTATCTGGACAACCGCCCCGCCGACGCCAAATGGCTGAGCGCCGATGAACGCCAGCAAATCCAGAGCCTGCTCGACCAGGAGGATCACCACAAAGCCTCCCACGGCCACAGCCTGCTCAAAGTGCTCTGCCAGCCCTCGGTGCTGTACCTGTGCCTGGTGTACCTGCTGATCCAGGCCAGTGTGTATGGCGTGGTGTTTTACCTGCCGACCCAGGTCGGTGGCTTACTGGGCACCAAGGTCGGCCTGATGGTCGGGCTGGTCTCGGCGGTGCCGTGGCTGTGTGCGCTGTTCGCCGCCTGGTGGATTCCGGCCTATTCCGACCGCACCGGCCTGCGCCGTCAAACCGCTTGCCTGACCCTGCTGATGGCCGCCGCCGGCATTGCCTGTTCAGTCACTTTCGCCAACCCGCTGCTGGGCATGCTTGCCCTGTGTTTTGCCGCGTCGGGGTTTATCGCGGTGCAGCCGGTGTTCTGGACCTTCCCTTCCAGCTACCTGGCCGGCAGCGCTGCGGCAGCCGGCATTGCATTGATCAACTCCTTCGGCGCCCTTGGCGGGTTTATCGCCCCGGTGCTCAAGCACTGGGCCGAAGGCGCCTTCCACTCCCCGGCAGCCGGCCTGTACCTGCTGTCCGCCACCACGGTACTGGCTGCATTACTGGTACTGGGCATCCATTCACCCGGCCGCAACGCGTCGAACACGCCGGCCACTGTTTAAATCCAGGAGTCATACCATGGGTCATCTCACCATCAAACACGTGCGCGCCTTTGTTCTGCGAGGCGGCGGCGCCGATTACCACGACCAGGCCGACGGCCACTGGATCGACGACCACATCGCAACGCCCATGAGCAAATACCCGGAGTACCGCCAGAGCCGCCGCAGCTTCGGCATCAACGTGCTCGGCACCCTGGTGGTCGAGATCGAAGCCAGCGACGGCACCGTGGGCTTTGCCGTGACTACAGGCGGTGAGCCGGCGGCCTACATCGTCGAGAAACACCTGGCGCGCTTTATCGAAGGCGCCCGCGTCACTGATATCGAAAAGATCTGGGACCAGATGTACCAGTCCACCCTTTACTACGGCCGCAAGGGCCTGGTGATCAATACGATCTCCGGCGTCGACCTGGCGCTGTGGGACCTGCTCGGCAAGATCCGCCAGGAACCGGTGCACCAATTGCTTGGCGGCGCCGTGCGTGACGAATTGCAGTTCTACGCCACCGGCGCCCGCCCGGACCTGGCGCAGAAGATGGGTTTTATCGGAGGCAAGATGCCCCTGCACCACGGCCCGAGTGAAGGCGAAGAAGGCCTGCGCAAAAACCTCGAACAATTGGCCGACATGCGCGAACGGGTCGGCCCGGACTTCTGGCTGATGCTCGATTGCTGGATGAGCCTGGACTTGAACTACGCCACCAAGTTGGCCATTGGCGCCCATGAGCACGGGCTCAAGTGGATCGAAGAAGCGCTGTCGCCGGACGATTACTGGGGCTACGCCGCCCTGCGCAACAACGTACCCAAAGGCATGCTGGTCACCACTGGCGAGCACGAAGCCACCCGCTGGGGTTTCCGCATGCTGCTGGAAATGGGCTGCTGCGACATTATCCAACCGGATGTGGGCTGGTGCGGCGGCCTCACCGAATTGGTGAAAATCTCGGCGCTGGCCGATGCCCACAATGCGCTGGTAGTGCCCCACGGCTCGTCGGTCTACAGCTACCACTTCGTTGCCACCCGCCACAACAGCCCGTTCGCCGAGTTCCTGATGATGGCGCCCAAGGCCGATGAAGTGGTGCCAATGTTCCACCCGCAACTGCTCGGCGAGCCAGTACCCGTGAATGGCCGCATGCGTTTGTCGGCGCTGGACAAGCCCGGTTTCGGCGTTGACCTGAACCCGGATTGCCAACTGCACCGTCCATACAACCGCTGAGGGAACCTGCCATGAACATGCCCCGCAACCGCTTCAAGGCCGCCCTCGCCCAGGACGCCACCCAGTACGGCATCTGGGCCGGTTTCGCCACTGGCTATGCCGCCGAGATCGTCGCCAGCCTGGGTTACGACTGGATGCTGATCGACGGCGAACACGCGCCGAACACCGTGCCCAGCGTGCTCAACCAGTTGCAGACGGTGGCGCCCTACGCCACCGCGCCGGTGGTGCGTGCCGTGAATGGCGATGCCAGTCTGATCAAGCAACTGCTCGACGTCGGCGCGCAAACGCTGATGATCCCGATGGTGGAAACCGCCGAGCAGGCCCAAGACCTAGTGCGCGCCATGCGTTATCCGCCCCACGGCATCCGGGGCGTCGGTGGCGGATTGACCCGCGCCACGCGCTGGGACGGCGTGGACAACTACCTCAACACCGCCCATGAAGAGCTGTGCCTGATCGTGCAGGTGGAGTCGCGCCTGGGCGTGGAAAACGTCGAAGCGATTGCCGCCGTAGAAGGTGTGCACGCGGTATTCATCGGCCCGGCCGACCTGTCTATCGGCCTCGGTCACGCCGGCAACCCCGGCCACCCCGAAGTGCAGGAGCGCATCAAGCACGCGGTGGACGCCACCCTCGCCGCCGGCAAGGTCAGCGGCATCCTCGCCCCTAATGAAGACGACGCCCGTCGCTACCAGGCCTGGGGTTGCCGCTTTATCGCGGTGGCCATCGACATCAGCCTGTTGCGCCAGAGCGCCCTGGCCACCCTCGCCCGTTACCGCCCGCTTGCCGAAAGCAAAGCCCCGTCGCGTACTTACTAAGGAGCTGCCCATGTCATCTGTTCCCGTGTACCAAAACTTCATCAACGGCCGCTTCGTACCCAGCGAAGCCCACATCGACGTGCTCAACCCGGCCACTGGCGCGCTGCTGTCCAAGGTGCCCGCCTCCACCGCCGCCGATGTCGACCAAGCCCTCGCCGCCGCCCGCCATGCGCAAAAAGACTGGGGGCGTAAACCCGCCATCGAACGCGCCGGACACCTGCGCCGCATTGCCGCCAAACTGCGCGAGAACGTGGCGCACTTGGCGCGCACCATTACCCTCGAACAAGGCAAGGTCAGCGGCTTGGCCGAAGTGGAAGTCAACTTCACCGCCGACTACCTCGACTACATGGCCGAATGGGCACGCCGTATCGAAGGCGAGATCATCACCAGCGACCGCCCCAACGAAAACATCTTCCTGTTCCGCAAACCCTTGGGCGTGGTGGCGGGCATCCTGCCGTGGAATTTCCCGTTCTTTTTGATCGCGCGCAAAATGGCGCCGGCGCTGCTCACCGGCAACACCATCGTGATCAAACCCAGCGAAGAAACCCCGAACAACTGCTTTGAATTCGCCAAGCTCGTCGCCGAAACCGACCTGCCCGCTGGCGTGTTCAACGTGGTCTGCGGTGACGGCCAGGTCGGCGGCGCACTCACGTCCCACAAAGGTGTGGACATGATCAGCTTCACCGGCAGCGTGGCCACAGGTTCGCGGATCATGGCCGCCGCCGCGCCCAACATCACTAAGCTCAACCTGGAACTGGGTGGCAAGGCGCCGGCCATCGTGCTGGCCGATGCCGACCTCGATCTGGCAGTCAAAGCCATCCGCGACTCGCGCATCATCAACACCGGCCAGGTGTGCAACTGTGCCGAACGGGTGTACGTGGAGCGCAAGGTCGCCGACCAATTTATCGAGCGTATCAGCGCAGCAATGTCGGCCACCCGCTACGGCGACCCGATTGCCCAGGCCGATGTGGAAATGGGCCCGCTGATCAACCGCCAGGGCCTGGACAACGTCAACCGCAAAGTGCGCACCGCATTGAGCCAGGGCGCCACCTTGGTCAGCGGCGGGCAGATTGCCGACCTGGGTGCGGGCTTTCACTTCCAACCAACCGTCTTGGCCGGCTGCCGCGCCGACATGGAGATCATGCGCGAAGAGATCTTCGGCCCGGTGCTGCCTATCCAGATCGTCGACGACCTCGACGAAGCCATCGCCATGGCCAATGACTGCGACTATGGCCTGACTTCATCGATCTACACCCGCGATTTGGGCAAGGCCATGCACGCCGTGCGCGAGATCGATTTTGGCGAAACCTACGTCAACCGCGAAAACTTCGAGGCCATGCAAGGCTTCCATGCCGGTGTGCGCAAATCGGGTATTGGCGGCGCCGACGGCAAGCACGGCCTGTACGAATACACCCACACCCACGTGGTGTACCTGCAGAGCTGATCTGGTTAAACGGGCCTGGGCACGGTAGCGTGCGGGCCCTTGCGAATGTGCCTCTGATAAGGACTGCCCCCATGCCCCTGATCGCCTATAGCGGCCCGATCATCGACAGCCACCTGCATCTGTTCGACCCTCGTCGCCCCCAAGGCATCCCATGGCCGGAGCCGGGCAACCGGTTGTATGCCGCGCATTTACCGACGGATTACTGGGCGCTGGCCAGCCAACACAACGTGGTCGGTGCGATTGCGGTAGAAGCCAGCCCGTGGCGTGACGACAACCGCTGGCTGCTGGAGACCTTGCGCAGCGAGCCGCGCATGCTGGGTTTTGTCGGCAACCTCAACCCGTTGCATGAAAGCTTCGCTGCCGACCTTGATGCCCTGGCCGATGAACCGCTGTTCCTGGGCCTGCGCTACGGCAACCTGTGGGACCGCGATTTATTGGAAGACCAGACGCGCCCCGGTTTCATCGACGGCCTGCGCCAGCTCGCCGCCACCGGCCGTAGCCTGGACAGCGCCAACCCCAACCCGCGCTTGATCAAGGCGCTGCTGCACTTAAGCGATGCCGTGCCTGAACTGCGCATCATCGTCGATCACTTGCCCAACGCCCAGGTGCCAGAAAGTGAAGAAGCGGCCTATCACGCCGACCTGGTGCGCCTGGCCGAGCGGCCGAATGTGTTCGCCAAGCTGGCGGAAATCCCCCAGGTCGGCCCGCAAGGCCTGATCACCGACACCGCGTTCTACAACGACCGCTTGGCCGTGCTGTGGGAAGCCTTTGGCGAAGACCGCTGCTTCTTCGGCAGCGACTGGCCCAACAGCGATCACCTGGCAGATTTCGCCACCACCCTGGGCTTGGTCAAGCAGTGCATGGCCGATAACCCCGAGGCGGTGCAAGCCAAGTTCTTCCTGCACAACGCCGTGCGTATCTACACGCCAACCCACGGAGCGCAATGATGCAGACCCGCGCCTTTCGCATGCACCTCAACCCCGGCCAGGCCGATGAATACCGGCGGCGCCACGATGAGATCTGGCCCGAGTTGGCCACTGCACTGCTCGACGCAGGCGTGGTGGATTACCGGATTTTCCTGGATGAGCCCGCCAACGCGTTGTTCGCCGTGCTCACCCACGAGGACACCCACGGCCTGGATGAACTGCCCGGCACCGCCCTGATGCAACGCTGGTGGAACTACATGCAAGACATCATGCCCAGCCACGCGGATGCCTCGCCGATCAGTGTCGACCTGCTGCCGATGTTCCAACTCACACGCCCTTGAACCAATAGCCCCACAACAACAATAAAAAGGATTCGACTACGTGGAAATCATTCTCCTTGGTGTGATTCTGCACTTTATCGGCGGCTTCGCTTCCGGCAGCTTCTACATCCCTTACAAGAAGGTCCGCGGCTGGGCCTGGGAAAGTTATTGGATCACCGGTGGCCTGGTGTCCTGGTTGATCGTGCCGCTGATTGCCGCGCAACTGACGGTGCCGGGTTGGGTGGACATCCTGCGCAACGCCGACACCAGCACGTTGCTGTGGACGTATATGTTCGGCGTGTTGTGGGGCATCGGCGGGCTGACCTTCGGCCTGACCATGCGCTACCTCGGCCTGTCCCTGGGCATGTCGCTGATCATGGGCCTGACCTCGGCGCTCGGCGCGTTGATGCCAGCGCTGTACCGCGACCTGTTCACCACCGAAACCGAAGGCACCCTGACCTCGATGTTGGCCTCCCAGGGCGGGCATTGGGTGCTGTGGGGTGTGGCAGTGTCGTTGATCGGTATCGCGGTGTGCGGCAAGGCCGGGTTGATCAAGGAACGGGAAGTGTCCCAGGCGGTGAAGTTCGCCAGTGTCAGCGAGTTTTCCCTGGGCAAGGGCATGTTGGTGGCGGTGATCTCCGGCGTGTTGAGCGCGTGTTTCAGCTACGGCATTTCCGCTGGTCGCCCGCTGGCCGCCGCTGCGGTGGAGCATGGTGCCAACAGCCTGTTCCAGAACAACGTGACTTTTATGGTGATCATGTGGGGCGGCCTGACCACCAACGGCCTCTGGTGCCTGTGGTTGAACTGGCGCAATCGCACCTTCCGTAACTACACCGACCGCAGCACCCCGCTGCTGGGCAACTACCTGCTGGTGGCCATCGCCGGCACCCTGTGGTTCCTGCAGTTCTTTTTCTATGGCATGGGCGAAAGCCGCCTGCAGAACGACGCCAGTTCCTGGGTGCTGCACATGTCATTCATCATCATCGTGTCCAACTGCTGGGGCCTGTATTTCCGTGAATGGCACGGCACCAGCGCGGCCAACAAGGGCGTGCTGGTGGCGGGTATCGCCGTGATCCTCGGTGCGATCGCGATGGTTGGCTACGGCAATTACCTCGGCTGATGCCGCTTATTTTTGAAGGAGTGTTTTTATGTTGCTTGCAGACAAAACCGTGATCATCACCGGTGCCTCCCGTGGCATTGGCCGCGCCGCCGCTCGTGAATGCGCGCGCCAGGGCGCCCGTGTGGTGATCGGCCACAGTGGCAGCGGCCAGGGCACCGAGGCGGCGTATTCGTTGATCGAAGAGATCAAGGCGTTCGGCGGCCAGGCCGTTGAAGTGGGCGGGGATGCCGCCGACCCAGACACCGGCGACAAGCTGGTGGCCGGCGCGGTAAAAGCCTTCGGCAGCGTCGACGTGTTCGTCAACAACGCCGGCATCTGCCCGTTCCACTCGTTCCTCGATATGCCCCGCGAGGTGTACCTCAAGACCGTCAACACCAACCTCAACGGCGCCTACTTCGCCGTGCAGGCGGCGGCCAACCGGATGAAAAACCAAGGCCGTGGCGGCGCGATTATCGCGGTCAGCTCCATCAGCGCCCTGGTGGGCGGCGGCATGCAAACCCACTACACGCCGACCAAGGCCGGGCTGCATTCGTTGATGCAATCCTGTGCAATTGCCCTGGGGCCGTATGGCATTCGCTGCAACTCGGTGCTGCCGGGGACCATTGCCACCGATATCAACAAGGAGGATTTGGCGGATGAGGAGAAGCTTGCCTATATGACCTCGCGCACGCCGCTGGGGCGCCTGGGTGAGCCGGATGACATCGCCGGGCCCATCGTATTCCTTGCCTCCGACATGGCGCGCTACGTGACGGGCGCGTCGCTGCTGGTGGATGGCGGCCTCTACGTGAATCTCCAGTAACACCCTGCTCTCTTCCTAACACCACAGTTCCAATGTGGGAGGGGGCTTGCTCCCGATGGCGGTGTATCAGTCAGACATGTACCGACTGAACCACTGCTATCGGGAGCAAGCCCCCTCCCACAAGGGGTCTCTGTGTGCCTCAGTTTTGTGCAAGACCCAATAAAAACAACAATCCAAGGAGCATTTCCATGCGCACCACTCTCCCCCTGGCCCTGCTTTGCAGCGCCATGTCCACCTGCGCCGACAGCGCCCNTTTTGTGCAAGACCCAATAAAAACAACAATCCAAGGAGCATTTCCATGCGCACCACTCTCCCCCTGGCCCTGCTTTGCAGCGCCATGTCCACCTGCGCCGACAGCGCCCCCGCCATGCTCGGCGACTGGAACGGCCTGCGCCCACAGTTGGCCGAACAAGGCTACGACTTCACCCTCAAATACGTCGGCGAAGTCGGCTCCAACCTCGGCGGCGGCTACAACTCACACACCACCGCACGCTGGAGCGACCAACTGATCCTGGGCGTGGACATGGACCTGCAAAAGCTGCTGGGCTGGCAAGACGCGATTTTTCGTATCGGCATCGGCGAGCGTCATGGCAAGGACATCACCAACGACCGCGTGCACCAACCCAACGCCACCGGGCTGACCTCCACCATGGAAGTGTTCGGCGGCGGCAATGCCTGGCGGCTGTCGCAGTTCTGGTACGAGCAAAAGTTCTTCGATAGAAAATTCGCCCTGAAACTCGGCCGCTTCGGCCATGGCGAAGACTTCGACCAATTCCCCTGCGAATTCCAGAACGTGACCCTGTGCGGCTCCCAGGAAGGCAACTGGAACGGCGTGTGGAACAGCTTCCCCATCAGCCAGTGGGCGGTGCGCGCCAAGTACCAGTTCACCGATGAGTTCGCGATGCAGGTCGGCGCCTATGACAAAAACCCCGGCAACGCCGAGGCCAGCAATGGCTTCAAGCCGTTTATCAGTGGTTCCCAAGGCACCAGCTTTCCCATCGAAGCGATCTGGAAAGCGCAAATCAACGGCCTTAAATCCGAGTACCACGCCGGTTACTACTACGCCAACGCCGACACCAAGGACATGCTCAAGGACGCCGACGGCAACTACGCCGCCAGCTCCCAGAAGCCTTATCGGATGTATTCCAGCAACAGCGGCTGGTGGCTGTCGGGCCAACAACAACTGACCACGGTAGATGGCAATAACAAGCGTGGGTTGAATGTGTTCGCCAACCTGACGGTCAACGATCCCGACAAGAGCGTGATCAAAAATTTGATCCAGGTCGGCTTGATCTACCGTGGGCCGTTCGATGCACGCCCCGACGACACCTTCGGTGTTGGCGCATCGAAATTGCAGGTCAGTGACCGCTACACCCGCAATACCCAAATGCTCAACGCCGCCAACGGTGTGACGTCCATCGACGACCCGCTGTACGTGCCCGAGCAACGCCGCGAGTACAGCTACGAGATCAACTACGGCGTGCAGGCCACCCAATGGCTGATGGTGCGGCCCAACCTGCAATACGTGAAATACCCCGGCGGGCTCACGCAAACCCGTGGCGCGGTGGTGGGCGGCGTGCAATTCATTGCTGATTTCTAGCCCTGCGTTCTGACGTTGTGACGGGCTGGCCGCGACCCATGACCGCACATCTTGTGCGTTGACCAGCCTTGTTACACACCATATAGTGTGCCCACAAACAGAACAGACCACTACATAGTGTGCAGTATCGGTATTTACCGACCACACTATGGGCAATATTTCAATGCCTTGAAGCCTGCAAATTGCCTATTTATGGACGGGTTCACACACCGTCAGAACAGATCAGAAAGGAGTATTTCGATGCTGAGTTGGGATGAAGTCGACAACGAAGACACCGGTGCAGCGGTGATCAGGGGCGCCAACGCCGGCCATGCAAGCGAAGCCAACATGGACCGCCTCGACGGCGCCGGCGCTGCCGCCGCGCTGGAGGCACGCAACGTGACCGCCAGTGACTCGGCCGCGATCATCCGCGCCAAGGCTGCCCTGGACAAACTCGACGTCGCCGAAGGCCTCGCCGAGCTCGAAGGCTCCGCCGCCCGCGTCGCCGTTGACGAAAAGCGCATGATCAACTGCCGCGCCGACCTCAACCAACTCGTGCCCTTCAAGTACGACTGGGCCTGGCAGAAGTACCTCGACGGCTGCGCC